>JAAYCR010000077.1 GCA_012729675.1 Phycisphaerae bacterium
AGCAAAACTGGCTACCAGAAAAGCGTATGGCTTTAAGAGCTTCAAAACGCTGGAATTGGCCTTGTATCACAATCTTGGTGCATTACCGGAACCGGTTGAAACCCACAAATTTTTTTGAAGAGGCAATAAATCAAGACCGCACGTTCTGTCTGTTGTTTTTCAGCCCTTGTACGTATTCATCCGATGGGGTATAATGGCCGTTATGGCCAAACAGCCCGAACATTCATTGTTTTCGCAGTCGGAGCGCAAGACGCTGGCGGGCTTTGCGCCGCTGGCGGTGCGGATGCGCCCCGAACGGCTGGAGCAGTTTGTCGGGCAGGAGCATTTTGCCGGGGAGGGCAAACTGTTGCGGCGGATGCTGGAGGCGGGGCACTTGACCAGCCTGATCTTTTACGGCCCGCCCGGCGTGGGCAAGACGACCCTGGCCCGGATCGTCGCCAATCAGATTCAGGCGGATTTTCACTATCTCAGCGCCCCGGCCGCCTCGGTCAAGGACGTCCGTGAGATCGCCGCCGCCGCCAAAGACCGCCTGATTACCGGCAAGAAACGCACCCTTCTGTTTATTGATGAAATTCATCGCTTTAACCGGGCACAGCAGGATGTACTGCTGGATGACGTGGAAAACGGCATTTTGACCCTGATCGGGGCGACGACGGAAAATCCGTATTTCTCGGTCAATTCCCCCTTAATCAGCCGCAGCACGGTGTTCGCCTTTGAGCCGCTGGGCCGGGAGGCGGTTTTGGAACTGCTCAAACGGGCCCTCACGGACAGCGAGCGGGGGCTTGGCAAGATGCCGATTGAGGCCGAGCCGGAGGCGCTGGACTATCTGGCGGTGATTTGCGACGGCGACGCCCGCCGTGCCCTGACCGCGTTGGAAGTCGCGGTGTTATCGCAGGCTAAGGCCGATAAGTCCGAGAAAATCCGGTTGACCCTCGATATCGCTAAAGAATCCGTCCAGAAAAAGTCGATTCAATATGATGGAACCGGTGATACGCACTATGATCTGGCCAGTGCCCTGCAAAAATCGATGCGAGGCTCTGACCCGGACGCGACGGTGTATTGGCTGGCACGAATGATCGTCGGGGGCGAGGATTTGCGGTTTATTGCCCGCCGGATCGTGGTGTGTGCGGCCGAGGACGTGGGCAATGCCGACCCGACGGCTACGATATTGGCGGCGTCGGCGATGCAGATTGCCGAATTTGTCGGGTTTCCAGAGGCCCAATTGGCCTTGGCTCAGGCGGCGATTTATATCGCCTGCGCCCCGAAATCCAACGCCTGCGCCAATGCGATCTGGCAGGCGCGTTCGGATGTGCAGTCCGGCCGGACGATTCCGGTACCGCCGCATTTGCGGGACGCCCATTATGCCGGGGCCAAAAAATTGGGTTATGGGCAGGGGTATCAATACCCGCATAAGAGTCCAGTCGGTTATGTCGAGCAGGACTATCTCGGCCAAAAACTTGAAAAACCGTACTATGTGCCGAAAAATATCGGACGTGAAAAAAATATCGCCGATTATTTACAAAAGCTGAAAAATTATGTACAACAGATGGGCCAACCCCCTCTTTGAGTCTGTAGAGATAAGGAAACAAGATGGATAAAGACCAGATGCGTCGTGAACTTAAAGCACGGCTGGCTCAGATGCGTCCGGAAGAGCAAATCGAGAAAAGCCGTCGGATATGCGATTTATTGATCGCCGCCGAGCCGTTTCAGTCGGCCTCTGTCGTGATGCTTTTTTTGTCGCTGCCGCACGAGGTGGATACCACGCCGCTTATTTTGTGGTCTTGGCAGCACGACAAATCGGTCGTCGTACCCAAGGTCTCCTGGGAGCAGCGGCATATTATTCCAGTGGAGATCACCTCGCTGGAGACCGGCATTACGCAGGATCGTATGGGGCTTCGCAACCCGGTATCGGGGTTGCCGGTCCCGTTTGAAGATATTGACTTGGTGGTGACGCCGGGGCTTGGTTTTGATCGGCAGGGCAATCGTCTGGGGCGCGGCGGGGCGTACTATGACCGCTTTTTCTCGACGCACAATATTCGTGCAGCCAAGTGGGCGGTGTGCTTTTCCGAACAGCTTCGCCCCGAAATCCCGCACAATGGACATGATGTGCCGATGGATGCGATTGTAACCGAGCAGGAAATGATTCCATGTTTGAAAGCCTAAGCACTATATTCTAAATCCTAAACAAATTCAAAAATAAAATACTTAATGTAAAAACAAGAAAACAGTTGATTGCAGTGTGGAGATAGTATTTTGGCAAAAAGCTACAGACCTTATACAACGGATCGTCGACTGAAAAACCGTCGGCTTAAGATGGTGATGCTGGCGCTGATCGTTGTGATCGTCGGGTTGGTTGTTCTTATCAAGAGTCGGAAAGACGAGGCGTCGCCGCCGCCGACAGTTGAGCTTAATAATGTGCGGCCGCCGTCGCGTACGCCCACCGAGCCTGCCCGGGAACGAACGTCGCCACCCCAGCCGGTTGCGCCCGCTGCCGAACTCGAACCCGTTCAGGAGCCTGCGCCGTTGCCGACGCCGCCGGTACAGGAAATTGAGGCCGTTGAGGCGGTCGAACCTGTAGTGCCCGAGCCGGCTCCGGCTCCGACTCCGGCGGAAGCCATTGAACAACCCGCCGACAAAACCAGCACCGAGGCGCAGGAGTTGATTGAAAATGCGCTGAAGCTGCGCGACGCCGGCAATCTGATCGCCGCACGCGATTTGCTCAATGATGCGCTCAATATGAAGCTTAGCGAGCAGGTGCGTACCGGGGTTATGATGCAGTTGGCCAAGCTGGCGGAAACCTGGCTCTTCGGCCGGGAAGTCCTGCAGGGCGACACGCTGACGGGATACTATCTTGTCCAGCCCGGCGATTTGCTCTCGACGATCGGCCGACGGCACACCGTTCCGTATGAAACCCTGATGCAGATCAACGACATTGCCCGACCTGAACTGCTGCGTGCCGGGGCGCGTATCAAGGTGATTCATGGGCCGTTTAACGCGGTGGTTAACCGGACGACCTTTACATTGGATTTGTATCTGCAAAATCTCTATGTCAAGAGCTATAAAGTCGGTTTGGGCAGGCCGGAGCATACAACCCCAACCGGACGCTGGGTGGTTGCGCCGGGCGGCAAGTTGATTTCCCCGACGTGGACTGATCCGGACACGGGCAGGACTTATCGATCCAGCGATTCGGATTATCCGCTTGGCTCGCGCTGGATTGCTTTGGAAGGCATCGAAGGCGACGCCAAAGGCCGCACGGGATTTGCTCTACACGGCACGAAAGATCCGGAGACCATCGGCATGCAGTCCAGCCGCGGATGTATCCGTCTGCATAACGGCGATGTGATCGAAGTCTATAATCTGATGGAGCCGGGGCATTCGGCCATAGTCGTAACGGATTAAAACGGTGTCCGGCCAGAGCACATTCAGACCCTTTGTCAGACGCCGCGGGGCGTCGGTGCGGTTGTGGGCTGTGGGCGCTTCCGTAGCGCTGCATCTGCTGGCGCTGGGGGTACTTGGAGTGTTTCATTTCGCCCGTTCTGCGGATGCGGAGGTCTCCACTCCGGCTGACATCTCTATTCATACTATCAAGCGTGTTGTTGAGCAGTCCGAGCCAAAACCCAAGCCCAAGATTGAGCCGGTCGCAACGCCTGTGGTTCAACCGCCGCGTCCTGAACCGACGCCGCCGCAGCCGAAGGCTGAGATACCGGCGCCCAAGGCGGCTGAACCCGCCCCGCGTCCCGTCGAGACGACCCTCTTTTTCGGGGCCGAAACCGCGGCCGGCCGAGTGTGCTATGTCGTGGACGGCTCCGGCTCGATGTTCGGCCTGATGTATCTGGTGCGGCAGCAGTTACGCGAATCGATTCTGAAATTATCGCCCGAACAATCCTTCAATGTCGTCTTTGTGATGCAGGATGGGCAGCTTTTGCAGGCGTTTGAGGGGCGTCTTGCCGCGGCCACGCCCGCCGCCAAGGCCGACGCCCTGAATCTGCTTGCACAAATCCGCCCCGAAGGGCAGACCAGCGCCGAACAGGGGCTGGCGGCGGCAATGCGTTTGCGGGATGCCTCCCGACGCGGGCCGGAGGTAATTTTTTTCCTGACCGACGGGTTTGACTTGATGGGGGGCGCCGGCGAGGATTTTGTCCGCCGCATCACGCAATTGCGAAATGCCCTTGCCCCCAGCGTTGTGCTGCATACCGTTGGCGTGTATCCGGACCGACACGATAGCGCGATTCTTTCCCGGCTGGCCGAGACCACCGGCGGGCGATACACCGAAGTCAACGAATAGAAAAGTGTTTAGAAACCTGACGGGTCACAGCCGTCGGAAAGTTGTACAGAGGGGTGTTTTTTTGTCTCAAACCGCGTTTTCAGTATCATAATTGTGTATTTTCCACGGAGAGATGTTCTTTGTGTCCGCTTGGCACGAATGTTGCTCACTTTTTTGGCGTGAGATAGTGTTTTTGCCGACGAGGTGCGTTATGGTACAGGATTCGAACATACTGGGACTGCTTGAAGCGGGGATACGGGCCGAGGGGCTGCGCCAGCAGGCCATCGCCAATAATATCGCCAATATGCACACTCAGGGCTACCGGCGGTCGGATGTGAATTTTGAAGAGGCGCTGAACAAGGCGATGGGTGGGCAGGCGACGCTTGAGCCGGAGTCACTGGAGTTTGAGTTGCATCAGACCTTGAATACGCCTGTCAATGAAAACGGCAGCGATGTCAATCTCGACAACGAGGTCGGCGAGATGGTCAAAAATTCGATTCGGCATCGGGCGTATATCCTGCTGATGAAAAAGCGGTATCAGCAGATGCATGAGGCGATGCGAACAGGGTAAAATCAAAGAATAAAAATTAAAAATATGGACAGCCCTTCGGGCTGGTAATTAAAACACAGTAAGGGAGTACGAAAATGCGGGTAGAGTCGGGAATGTTCGGGACGATTGATATTGCCGTGTCGGGGCTTCGGGCGACGAATCGGCAAATCGAGGTCACCGGTTCGAACATCGCGAACATCCAAACCACAGACGCCGGCAATGGCCAGCCGTATCGTCGGCTGATCGCCGAATTCAAGGCCGCCAAAGACGGCATGGGCGTTGAAGTGGCCAAGATCGCCGGCGATACAAGCGATTTTAATCGCGTACTGAACCCCGGCCACCCGGCCGCAGACGCCGAGGGGTATGTGTCGATGCCGAATGTCGATTGGCCAACAGAAATGGTGACGCTCAATCTCGCCAGTCGCGCCTATCAGGCCAATGCGGCGATTCTGAAGCGTTATCAGAAAATGGTTGAAACAAGTTTGGAACTTTTGAGATAAGGATAGCGTAATGACGGTTCAGTTCAATCCTTCCATCAGCGGGCTTCAGGGCGCAGGAGGCGTCGGAAACTCGTTCCGTCCCAACGAAGCCACTCAGCCAACGGGCGATTTTTCTCAGGCGATTCAAAAATCACTGGCCTCGGTCAATCAGGAGCAGCAGGAGGCCAACGCCTCCATCGCGGATCTGCTCGCCGGCAAAGAGCAGGACGTTAATTCGGTCGTTGCGTCGATGGCCAAGGCGGATATGAGCTTCAAGATGCTGGTGGGCGTGCGTAACAAACTGGTTGAGGCGTATAAAGAAACGATGCGGATGCAACTGTGATAAAAAATAAAATATCAAAAAGGCGGAGGCGGCTTCGCCGCAAAATTCAACAGGCGAAAGTTTGAACACTGGCGGGCATTGCCCACTCTATGTGTATAATGGGATTTTTTCATAATATCAATGCGGTGTGGCAGAAGATCGGGCTTGTGCAGCGGGCGCTGCTGGCGGCGATTGTTCTGGCGTGCGTGATTACGGGGGTGCTGCTGACGCAGTGGGCGACGCGGCCGGAGATGCAGCTGCTGTTCGGAAATCTGGAGATCGACCAAAGCTCCCAGATCGCCGAAAAGCTCGGCGAGATGAATGTGCCGTATGAGCTACGGAACGGCGGACGCAGTTTGTTCGTTCCGGCAGGGCAGATTTATACGCTGCGCGCCTCGCTGGCGCGGGATGGTCTGCTGCCCAAAAGCGGCGAACCGGGGTATGAGATATTTGACAACGAAAAAATCGGCGTCAGCCCCTTGGTGCAGAAGATGAATTACAATCGCGCCTTGCAGGGCGAACTGGCCCGAACGATACAGGTCTTTGAAGGCATTGAGCTTGCCCGCGTGCATATCGTGCGGCCCGAACAGACGATGTTCACCACCGCCGGCGAAAAGGCCAGCGCGTCGGTGATGGTGCGGGTGCGTCCGGGGTGGAAGCTGCCGCAGGCGACCATCGCGGCGATTCAAAATCTGGTGGCTGGGGCCATCGAAGGGCTTGGTCCTGAACAGGTTACGATTGCCGACAGTCAGGGTACGATGCTGAGCAATCGGAAAACGCAGGACAGTCTCGTCGACGGGGCCAATACTTATAAGGATTACAAGGCGGCGATCGAAGAGGAGATGGCCGGGCGGCTGCTGCGGGCGATGGAAACAGTGCTCGGCTCCGGCCGGGCGACGGTAATCGTCAACGCGATGCTGGATATGACTCACGAAACGGTGGTGATGACCACTTATGAAAAAGGTATCCCCATCGAAGAAGTGATTGATGAGACCTCGACGGTGCAGGAAAGCGTCGCCAATGAAGAGGGCCTTACGACCGCACCGGGCAGCACGGAAAAGACAGGCAGCGTCGTCAGTAAGTTCAAACTGCCGGAGACGCGTACCACACGCACGAGCGTACCGGGGCGAGTGATGGGATGGTCGGTCTCGGTCGTGGCGGATTTAAGCGCACCGCAACGCGCCGTATCGGAAGATGGCGAAGGCGGCCAGACGGCGGACTTGGTCATGACCGAAGAGGACGTCAAGCGGATCATCCGCACGGCCATCGGCCCGGAACTGCTGAAAGACGAACATTTGACGGTCAAGCATGTGCCGTTTATTCGTCCCGCTGCGATCGCGGCAGAGGCGGGACTCAGCTATGAGACGCTTGAACGCTACATCGAAATTGTGCGTCAATCGTCGCTGGGGGTGATGGCGATTTGCGTCCTGCTGGCATTGAAGATCGTTACCCGCGCCGGGCGTAAGGCGTCAGAGGACAAGGCCTCTGCGGCCGGCGGACTCGCACTGGGTGCGGGGACGGCGGGATTGCTGCCCGAAGCGACGGGGGCTGAAGCGCTGGCGCTGATTCGACGGCAGATTTCGTCTCAACTGCACGAGAATCCGGAGCAGGTGCGGCAGTTGTTTGCCGCGTGGCTGTCGGAGGAGCGATAAATGGCGCTCAAAGGCTTGCAAAAGGCGACGCTGTTGCTGACGATGCTGGATGCGGCGACGGCGATGGAACTGCTGAAGGGCCAGCCGCATGATGTGATTCAGAAGATTGCCCTTGAGCTGTCGCATCTGGACGCACGCAAAGAAAAAGACCAGGACCAGGCGATCCATGTCGCTCGCGAGTTCTGCAACAATTTACTGCAACACCACGGCGGTGCGCTGCATGTCAAAAGTTTTGTCAATAATCTCCTGCAAAGCACGATGGGTACCAAAGAAAAGGCTGCCGAGCTGCAATCGCGTCTTACGCAGGTGATGTATGAGAAAGACCCGTTTTTGGCGCTGTCGTCGGCGTCGGCGGTGCATCTGGCCGCGGCGCTGGAAGACGAGCCGCCGCAGGCGATTGCGGTGGTGCTTAACGCACTGCCGTCCAAGCTGAGCACCGACGTGTTGACGCGGCTGGCGGAGGAAAAATGCCGACAGACCGTCTGGCGGATGACCCAGCCGGGCGATGTCTCGCCCAAGACGATGCGCCGAATCGGCGAGATCGTTTGTAAACGGCTCCTGGCGATGACCTCGGAAGAGGGTACGCCGATTCGAGATACAGCCTCCAAAGAAACCCTGCGCCGCCTTGCGATTGTGCTCAGCGGACTGGAAAAGGACAAGCGCGACATCTTGTTGAGTGAAATTCAGGGGCGCGACAGCGATACGGCCACACAGGTACGCTCCTTGATGGTCACATGGGACGATATCGTGAAGATTGAAGACAAATCGCTCCAGCAGACGCTGCGAAATTTGGAGCCGAAGGTGTTGGCCAAGGCGCTCCACGGCGCCGATTCCGCCGTCCGCGACAAGGTCTTGTCGAATATTTCCGAACGCATGAAAGAAATGATCGAGGAAGAGGCGTCTCTGATGGGCGAGCCGCGAAAGAAAGATGTGATTGCCGCACGGGAAGAGGTGGCCAATCCGCTCCGCGAGGCCAACGAGGCGGGCGACCTGCTGTTTATTGAACACGATGAGGACGAATAGCCGATGACGCCGGGTGTACGATTAACCATGACGATGCCGATTCGCTCCATTCAACTGCTGGAGGATGAGCCGAAAGTATCCCGTTCCGTTTTGGACAAGTCCGTGGCGGAACTGGAACGGACGCGGCGCCAGTTGACGCAGGCGTCTGCGGCGCTGAGTAAGGCGGCGACGGAACTGGAGACGTATCGAACCATGCTGTTTTCCTCAAATCGTGAGCATATTGTTCGGCTCAGTGTGGAAATTGCGGCCAGAATTGTGGCCAAAGAGGTCGCCGAGGGAAACTACGCGATTGAGCAGATCGTGCTTGATGCACTGGAGTCGGCGCCGCTGGGGCGCCCGATGACGATCCGGCTCAATCCCGACGATGTCAAGGCGTTTGAAACGGCGGCGGCGGATCAGCATCTGACCTTGCCGCCGAATACGGACATCACGGCCGACCCGACGGTAAAGCCCGCCGAGTGTGTCATCGACACCGAGCAAGGGATGGTCGAGTCGCTGATTGATGATCATCTGCGGCAAATCGGCGAGGCGCTGTTGGGAATGGAGCAGCCGTTATGAGTGAGAAACAATCGTCGATGCTGGTGGATTTTGCACCGTTTCATACGGCGCTTAAGCAGGTCTCGCGGGCACGGCACAAAGGCGCGGTCACGCGCGTCAGCGGCCTGACAGTCGAGAGCAGCGGGCCGAATGTGGGGGTAGGTCAGCTATGCCGGATTTGTCTGCGAAGCGGCCAGGAGGTGGACGCCGAAGTGGTCGGATTTCGCCAAAGTGGGTTGATTTTACTCCCGCTGGACGCGGTTGACGGCATCCGACCGGGCGATGCGGTGACGACGCTGAACCGGCCGCGGACACTGCCGCTGGATAACACAATCGTCGGGCGGGTTCTGGACGGACTGGGCAATCCGATTGACGGCCGCGGCCCGCTGACCGGAAAGGCCGTGCCGATTCACAATACAAGCCCCTCGGCGATGAGCCGTGAAATGATTTGCGAACCGTTGCCTTTGGGAATTCGGGCGATAGATGGGGTTCTGACCATCGGCAAAGGGCAGCGTGTTGGGGTCTTTTCGGGCAGCGGCGTCGGCAAGAGCGTCCTGCTGGGCGAGATCGCCAACGGCAGCGCCGCCGATGTGAATGTCGTTGCGCTGGTTGGGGAACGCGGGCGCGAGGTGCGGGAGTTTCTGGAAAAAGACCTCGGCCCCGAAGGCTTGGCGCGCAGTGTCGTGGTGGTGGCCGCTTCGGATGCGGCGGCGATCCAGCGGGTCAAAGCCGGGTTTGTGGCCGCGACGATTGCCGAGTATTTTCGCGATCAGGGCAAGGATGTCTTGTTTATGATGGACTCGCTGACGCGGCTGGCCCAGGCGCAGCGTGAGGTTGGGCTTGCAGCCGGTGAGCCGCCGGCGACCAAAGGCTATTGTCCGAGCGTCTTTGCGCTGCTGCCCAAATTGATCGAGCGGCTGGGCTGCAATGAACACGGCAGTATTACCGGGATACTGACCGTGCTGGCCGAAGGCGACGACCTGAACGATCCGGTCGCCGACAGCGCGCGGTCGCTGCTGGACGGGCACATTGTACTTTCGCGAAAACTCGCCGACCGGGGGCACTATCCGGCCATCGATATCTTACAGAGCGTCAGTCGGCTGATGACGACGGTGGCGACGCCTGACCATCGCAAGGCGGCGCTGGCCCTGCGTGAGATTTACGCCACCTATACGGATGCTGAAGACCTGATTTCCATCGGGGCCTTCGTGCCGGGCAGCAATAAGCGGATCGACGGGGCGATTTCCCTGATCGAGCGGATTCGGCGATTTCTGATCCAGTCGTCGCGCGAGCGCACACGGCTGGAGGAAACCGTCGAGCAGCTCCACTCCATTGTGTGTGCGTGGGAAGAGATGCTGGGTGTGCCGGCCATGGCGATGGTGAAATCGTCCGACAAGCCCCGTTAACGAGTGAAACGAAGATAAACAACAATGAAAACGTTCAGATGGCGATTGCAGCGGCTGCTGGATGTCCGCCAAAAACAGGAAGATGCGCTGCGAACCGAACTGGTTGGATTGACCGAACAGGCTGCGGCGCTGCGGGGGCGCATCCTGATGGAAAAGGCGATGCTGCGGAGCCGACTGGCCGACCTGCGGCACATCGCGACGGATCAGCGGGTGCGCAGCCAACAGGAGTTTATGACGTGCGTGTCGGTAGTGGATGCGCGTATTGCCGCGCTTCAGCACAGTTTGGATACGCTGGAGCACAAACGAAAGGAAAAAACAGAGGCGATGCTGACGGTGAGAAGGTTACGGATGGCGCTGGAGCGGCTCAGGACGCAGGCGCTGAACGAGTATGTGTATGCGATGCACTGTCAGGAGCAAAAAAATCAGGATGAGACGACCGGCACCGCCTTTGCCCGGACGATGTTGGAAGTCAACTAAAACCGTTTGTTAAACGGAGGCCTTAACGCGTATGAAAAAGTATCAGATTATGATCGTAGCGGCAGCGGGGCTGCTGAGTTTTGGCGCCAGTTTCGGCGTCAATTGGTTCAAGCAGCAAAAGTCCGCCGCGGCGGCTGTTTTGCCGCCGGAGCAGACCGTCTCGGACGGACGCCCGAAGACGACGCAGTCGGAAACCGTGATGTCCTCGTCATTTTCCGGGCCGCGGGACGCAGACCCCGGGCAGGAGCAATCCGGCCTGACCGAGCGGCAGCTTCAGAATTTGATTTATGACGTTCGCCAGAAAATGCATGATTATGCCGAGCGCGAAAGAGAGCTTGATCAGGAAGCCGAACGCATCGACATTGCCCGCATCAGTCTTCAGGACGACATCGAAGAACTTAACAGCCTGCGCGAGAAGCTGGATCTGACGCTGGCGGCAATGAAAGAAAAGGAAGAATCGATACAAAAAAGCCTCATTGAAATCAAGGCGGTTGAGAAGACGAATTTCCAGCGGCTGGCGGCCACTTATGAAAAAATGGATGCGGCCCAGGCGGCCAAGATTATGGTAAGTATGGCGGCCAACAACCAACTGCAGGACGTCGTCAAAATACTGTATTATATGAACGACAGAAACGCGGGCAAAATACTCGGAGAAATCGGATCGACGCGAGCTGAAGTTGCCGGCGTGTTAAGTCTCCAGTTGAAGCTGGTCAAGGAAGAAAGCGACTGACATTATGGACATTGCAACAATCATCGGATTAGTCCTCGGGTTTGCGGTCATATTCGTCTCCATTTTAATGGGCGGCGGCGCAATGATTTTTGTACATGTGCCGTCCTTTGTGCTCGTTGTCGGAGGGATGCTCTGTTCGGTACTGATCCACTTTTCGATGAAACAGTTCCTCAGTATCTTCAGTGTCATGAAAAAGACATTTACGGCCAAAGTGAAAAGCCCGAACGATATTATTCGGCAGATGGTCAATTATGCGGCCATCAGCCGCCGTGACGGGGCACTGGCTCTCGAAGAACAGATGCGCAAGACGGATAACGGCTTTATCGCCAAAGGGCTTCAAATGCTCGTGGACGGGCAGGAAGAAGACGTCATTCGCGCCATGATGGAACTGGAGATCCAGTACCTCCAGGAACGGCATGCCACGGGCAAAAAAATACTGGAGTTTATGGGAGCCTCGGCGCCGGCATTCGGGATGATAGGCACGCTGGTCGGCCTGGTTCAAATGCTTCAGAACCTCAGCGATCCCAGCGGACTCGGGGCGGGAATGGCGGTTGCCCTCATCACGACCTTTTACGGGGCGTTGCTGGCCAATCTGGTGTTTATTCCGCTGGCCGGAAAACTGGGGCTGTATTCAAAAGCCGAGGCGCTGGCGATGGAAATGACCGTCGAGGGCATCTGCACCATCAGCCGGGGCGAAAATCCGACAGTCGTTCGCGAAAAGATGCAGGCATTCATTTCACCGGCACATCGCGAAGAAGTGAAGGCCACTATCTGATGAGCAGGTCCTCCAGACCCGAAGAGGAAGAAGCGGCCGGCTGTCCGGAATGGATGGTGACATTCTCCGACTGCATGACGCTGCTGTTGACGTTTTTTGTCCTGCTGCTGAGTTTTGCGACGTTTGAAAAAGAGACGCTCCCTCAAATCGGAAATTCATTTGCTCAGACCGTGCCTTGCTTTGGTCTTACGCAGGGTGAACTGAAAGATTCGATCCAGCAGAAAATGAGCAGCGATAAAGAGGTCAAGCAGACCGAGGGCAGCGAAACTCCGACCAATGCGAAAAATCAGACCGGGAATTTTATGCGGGAAAAACGGGCTTTGGATTTTCGCAATCTGAAGGTATTTTCAGTGTCCTCGGAGTCGTTTTTTTTTGGTCGCGGAGCGGCCCTCTCAAATCAAGGCAAAGACGTTTTGGATGCACTGGCGGTCTTTTTGGAAAACCAGACGGATCGTGTGGTCATCAGCGAAAACGGGCCTGACGGAAACACTGAGCTTGGGCTTAGCCGGGCGGCCGCAGTAATGGATTACCTGATTAAACGAGGGCTTGATAAGAAGCGTTTCAGTATAACGGCAAGCACCATGATGCGCGATAAACACACGCGCCGTCAGCTCGAAATATCCCTGCTGGACAGGAGAATTTACGAATGAGCGCGAAAAAGCGAGTTGAAGATTCGAAACCTTCGGTGCCGACCTATATTGTCACATTCTCGGATATGATCACGCTGCTGCTGACGTTTTTTGTAATGCTGCTGAGCATGGCCGAAACCCAGGTGGAACAACATAAATTCGAGGTCGGAATGTATTCCTTCCGGAAAGCGATTGCGGATTTCGGGATGTCAGGGGTCATCATGAGCGGTTCGAACAGCACGAATTTTGAGCATCCCAAAGCGTATCACCGTATAGATGCCGGACAGGATGAGCCGGAAAACCGCTCCATTGATGCCAAAACGGAAATGCTGCGTCGGCTTTTGATGGACATCGAAGAAATGATGGAAATCTCGCCCTCGCATATTTCCGGCACGCAAAAGACAGCTTTTCAGACGACGATACGGTTCTCCGCCGGTAGCTGGGAATTGAACCCTCAAGACCGACAAACACTGAAGAAACTGACCGAACAATTCAAAGTAAGTTTTGCGCATCAGGACCCCGTCATTTATGTTCTGGCGCTGGCGGCGGACGTACCGGAATCGCAGGCGTGGGGCGTCTCCGCACGGCGAGGGCAGGCGGTCGCGGACGTTATGCGGCAGGAGCTTAAAGAAGAGACGACATGGCCGATCTTCAGTTGGGGGGCGGGCACGGGCGGCCAATGGGTCGGCCACAACGGCTTGGTCACGCCCCAGACCCACATTTTGATTACTGTTTTGACCGGGAGCCATTGAGCATCAGGCGATTGGCCGTGAGCTGACTGAAAAAACCAAGCGGTGTTCAACATTTGGACGCGGTTGTCGCGCGTGCGGCAGACGCACACTTGTTTTCTGCGCCAATAGGGGGATTTTCTGCATTTTTCACGATTCGGCATACGATTTGCACTTTCCTTTATAGCCGACTTTCTGGAAAGGCTTTGTATGCTGAAAAAACGAATTTTACTGATCGGGTCGCTGCTGGTGCTGTCCATCGCCGGACAGGTGCTGCTGCGCCCGTGTCTGGGTGAAAGCCAGAAAGACCCGACTTCGGCGCAAGATCCTGCTCTGCAGACCGACCAACAGGAACCCCTGAAGCGACTTGATAGCCTGTCAAACAATGAGACCGACACGCTTCATTTGGACTTGCTGCGTACCTTCTTTTATATGCTCGGCTTTGTCGCCCTGATCGGTGCGGGCGGCTGGCTGGTGTGCCGCAAGTTTTCGCTCGGCCGCACCGGCTCCGGCGGGCAAAGGATTCGCATCGGCGAGACGGTGCGGATGGGACCGCGAAAAGCGCTGCACCTGATACAGGTGGGAAGCAAGACCTTACTGGTGGGCAGTTCCGGCGACACCCTTTCATTGCTGGCCGATGTCAGCGACAGTGTCAATATGCCTGAGGATCAAGGGAATGTCTAACCGGTTTTGGATGACGTTTGCACTCGGACTGATTTTCCTGGCCTTGTGTGCCGGGCGCCTGACAGCACAGACGGCCCCTGCAATGCCGTCGGTATCGGACCTGCTGGATGTGGTGGATAAGGCGACGACCGATCCGACGGCTGATACGCCGAACGAATGGAGCGCCCCGGTCAAGCTGGTGGTGCTGTTCACGCTGCTGGCGGTGCTGCCGAGCATTTTGGCGATGACCACGTCGTTTACACGGATCGTGATCGTGCTTGGGTTTGTGCGGCGGGCGCTGGGCACGCAAACGATCCCACCCAACACGGCGGTGATGGGGCTTGCGCTGTTTTTGACGCTATTTACTATGGCGCCGACGTTTTACCGGATACAGGCCGAGGCGATCGCGCCGTACCTCGATGATCAAATCGAGTTCGGCCAGACCACCGAGACGGCCAGCCTGATCCTGAAGGAATTTATGATTCGCCAGACCCGCACAAGTGATATGGCCCTGTTTGTCTCGATGGCCAAAATACCCGCCCCGGAGAACGTCACGGACTTGGGCCTGCATATTGTCACGCCGGCGTTTATCATCAGCGAGTTTCGCACGGCCTTTGAGATCGGGTGCCTGCTGTTTATCCCGTTTTTGCTGTTGGATCTGGTCATCGCCAGCGTCCTGCTCAGCGCCGGGATGATGATGCTGCCGCCGGTGATGATCTCGCTGCCGTTTAAGCTGATCCTGTTTATCCTCGTCGATGGATGGGGCGTGCTGGCACAGGGGTTGAGTTTGAGTTTCAGGTGAGGATCGAAGTTTGATGATAGAAGATAGAATAAGGGATTGCAATGGACGTTGATATGGTTCTTCATTTGGGGCGGCATACGATGGAAACGGCACTGCTGCTGTCGGCGCCGATTTTGCTGGTGTGCGTCTTTGCCGGCATCATCATCTCGCTGTTCCAGACGGTTACATCGATTCGGGATATGTCGCTGACGATTGCCCCAAAGCTGATCGCGGTCGGGTTTACGGCGCTGCTGTTCGGCAACTGGATGCTGCAAATGCTGATGAAATTCACCACCGAAATCTTCAGCCGCATCCAAAGCTATGGATATTAATGGAGTTTTTAGTGATGAGTTTTGGGTTCTGAGTTGAACGAAAAACTACGAACTACGAACTACGAACTAATTAATGGATATAACCGCCGGTCATCTTTTGGGATTTATGCTGATTTTGACGCGAATCGGGGCGTTTTTTGCCGCTTCGCCGTTGTTCAGTTGGCAGGCCATCCCGCTGCGGGCCAAGGTGACCATAGCGCTGATTCTGTCTGCGTTTTTTGCGGCCATGACGCCGTTTCCGGCAGCGGTCGAATCCATCACGATGCTCGAATCGCTGGTCATGATCGCCGATGAGACCTTTTACGGGCTGGCGCTGGGGATCGTGGCATACAGTCTGCTGGCGGTAGTGCGCGTGGCCGGGGGGGTTATCGAACAGCAAGTCGGGCTGACGATGGCCAGTGTGATGGATCCCTTTACCGATGAGCAGGGCCAGCCGATTGGCGTCATTTTGGAGATTATTTTCGTCCTGCTGCTGTTTCAGACCGAAGGGCATCACCTGCTGCTGAACATCCTGAGCCGAACGTTCGAGGGGTACCATCCGGGGCTGACGCCGACGCCGGAGGCCCTGGCCGAAAGTGTGCTCAAGGCCGGCTCGACGAT
The DNA here is from genome assembly GCA_012729675.1 of Phycisphaerae bacterium. Lineage (GTDB taxonomy): Bacteria > Planctomycetota > Phycisphaerae > Sedimentisphaerales > Anaerohalosphaeraceae > T3Sed10-213. The sequence continues at coordinate 15,949 of JAAYCR010000077.1, forward strand.
GTTGATGCTTGCCCTGCAAATGGCGGCGCCGATTCTGGCGGCCTTCCTGCTGCTGCTGGTGGTGCTGGCGTTTTTGGCACGGCTGGCGCCGGAGGCCAATGTCCTGTTTTTGAGCCTGCCGCTGAGGTGCGGGGTGGGGCTGCTGATGGTCGGCATCTTTATCCCCTATATGGCGGGGTATCTAAAGCAATTTTCCCTCTGGCTGGATCGATTGATACCCATTTAAAATGCGAAACCAAATCCAAAATCGGGAATATGTTAAATGTTAAATGCAAAATGTTAAATGGGGTGATTGATGTTCCTGTTATTTGAACATTGGGATTTTGAATTTGTTTCGGATTTCGGATTTCGTACTTCGGATTTAACCGTGTTGGACTTTCATTAAAGAAGGGTAATGTAATAGCTTAGATGGCTGGAACCGGACAGAACAAGACCGAACAACCGACGTCGCGACGGCTGCAAAAGGCGCGCGAAGAGGGGCAGGTGCTGCAAAGTCAAGAGTTTGTCTCGGCGGCGACCCTGCTGACGCTGGTCGGCTCGACGGCGCTTCTGGGGCCGTGGTTTACCCGGTGGTGCCGCACGCAAATCGGCGCCGGTCTTCAACCAGATACGTCCGTGATGGACAACAGCCAGGCGTTTATCGCGTTTCTAAACGGGCGCGCGATAGATGCAATGCTGGTGATGACGCCGTTTTTTGCGGCCATCGTTCTGGCCGGCGTGGCGGCGTCGCTGGCGGTCTCCGGCCTGCAATATAGCCCCAAGGCACTGGCATGGAAGATTGAAAACCTCAGCCCGATGAAGGGTCTTAAGCAGCTTATTTCCGCCGAGTCGCTGGTCAAACTCGCGATGTCCATCCTCAAGCTGACGTTTATTACTGCGATTGTATGGTTTTATATCAAGGAGCGGCTGGAACTTCTGGCGACGTTCCAATGGCTTGGGATGGATCAGATGCTCGGCGCGATCGGTGGGCTGATTCTGGGAGCGGTGATTCGGATTTGTCTGGGGCTGATCGTGATCGCGGCCATCGACCTGGCTTATCACAAGTGGAAATACATCGAAAATCTCAAGATGACCAAGCAGGAGGTGCGGGAAGAGCACCGCGACACCGAGGGCGCACCGGAAGTCAAGTCGCGCATCCGCCGCAAGCAGTACGAGGCGGCCATGCAGCGAATGCTGCAGGACGTGCCCAAGGCCAGTGTCGTGCTGGTCAACCCCACGCATGTGGCCGTAGCGCTCCAGTACGACGGGGCATCGATGAAAGCGCCCGTCGTTGTGGCCAAGGGCGGCGACCTGATGTGCGAAAAGATCAAGGACATCGCCCGTTCCTATGGCGTGCCCATCATCCGCCGACCTGCGCTGGCTCGCGAGCTGTTTGCGACGGTCAAACTCGGAAAGCCGATACCCGACAAGCTCTTCACCGCGGTGGCCGAGGTGCTGGCGCTGGTCTATCGCCTGCGCAAAAACCGATAAACTTAGTTTTTATGTGTTTACTACTGATTATTGGGTTCGAGAGCGCCCTTATCAAGCCTGACGAACTGCCCATGCCGCCAGGCCGCGCATAAAAAACGGCCGGACAGCACACGCCGCCCGGCCTGCATTTATAGATACACCATCCCACCACAGGATGCTGTTTATTCACCGCACCCCCTTTTCACACCCAACACTAAAACGTTCAGATGCTTCGACGACGACGCAGCCACCCAACCAGCGTTGTCCCAATACCCGCCAAAAGTATCGCTCCCGGTGCGGGAACGATCGAGTGTGTATTGGGGACTATGATTTTGTTCAAATCCTCAGCACTGTCCAAATCGTAGGGGTCGACGACAACGACGCCATCAAAACCCTCGTTGTAGGCGTAGGTATCATTTCCGCCTTTGGCATAGAAATCGCCAAGCATCGGGGACCGGTATGAGTAGAAGCTGAACTCGAAAGTTGTCGTGTCTTCATTTAACTCAAACTTAAAAGCATGCACAGACGAATCCGACGGAAATTCTGGATTTCCCGGGCCAGGGCCTTGGCCATCAATATACACCATTTTTAAATCGACATTGGACCATAGTTCCCAGTAATCGTTTGGAGTGAAATTCTCGGATAACTGCAATATCAAATGGCTGATACCCGGATTAGCCGCCACCGTTAAGGAATAATCATAAAACCAAACGCCCGCTCCCTGGTCTTTGATGTCCCAAGTAAAAGTTGTCACCGAAGAATCCCAGTCGTTGCTCGCAACAATGCTGCCATTTTCAACACTCACTGAACCGGTCTCTGCTGCTTGCAGCGACACGCCCACACAGAAAACGGCTATAACAGCCATCCACACAAGTCGTTTTCTTCCGTTCATTTTAACATCCCAGCCTTTCATACACATTTCTATAGTTTTCTTTGCCATTGGCCCGCAGCAAACAGCCCACTACCGGTTATACTCCAATTTATCAAAGAAGCACCACATCTATGTCTACATTCTGCAAGCGCAATACCAGCGCCTACAGACGACCCATCTTGAAAACAAGAATTTTCTGCCGCCGTGCCGCATTCCGCACAACACCTGTGCAGCCGGCAAGACAACAAAAGAGAGAAGCCTGAGAAACGATTCCTTTACACGAAACGATAAAGGTGCAAGAGTTTTCTCAGTCTCCGCATAATTCGTGTCCTCTCCGCAAATTGTCAATTCAACAGAACGAACATACACTCACCATCCGCGCTGTTGGCTCCTATATTAACAAAACTCCCGTTATGTATCAAGAAAAAAATATGAAAATTCACAAAAAATTTTAAGATAATTTCGAGAAAACAAAACTCTTTTTGTCTTGAATCAAACATTGAATACAGTGTCATTACCCCATATATTATAGGTCGAAGTCAACTTTTGTCTTCAAGTGCGACGAAGTTTTCGGATTTATAGAGAAAAAACCAGATTTATGAATGACACAGCCAAGGATCATCGGCATTTGACAACGTTGTTGTCAACCTTAAGCCGGTTTTGGGCAAAAAGTGCGACGGCTTCGGGGTAGGCGATGCACTCCTGTTTAAAGACGCGGGCGGCCAGTGTGTCCGGGTCGTCGTCGTCAAGGACCGGGCATGTGCGCTGGAGAATAATCGGCCCGGCGTCGTATTCGTTGGTGCAAAAATGGACGGTGCAGCCGCTGACCTTGCAGCCGGCGGCCAGAACCGCCTCGTGGACGTGATGCCCCCACATTCCCTGCCCGCCAAAGGCCGGCAGCAGGGCCGGGTGGATGTTCATCACGCGGTTTTCGTACTGCGGGGGGATATGCCACAGGCACAGCCAGCCGGCCTGAATGACCAGATCGACCTTGGCCGCGTCGAGCGTCTCGGCCAGCGCGGCGCTGAACGATTCGACATCGTCAAAATCCTTCCGCCGGACAATCACCGGTTCCAGTCCGATCTCCCTGGCACGGTCGTTCCCGGAAACATCAGAACGCGAACTGATGACGACGACGATCTCGGCGTTGAGTCGTCCCGCATCGATTTCCTGCTGGATATTGACCATTGTGCGACCCCCGCCGCTGAGCAGTACGCCCAAACGCAGCGTATTGCCGGTCGGGGCCGCGGGAGTGCGGTCGATGTCGGCCTTGGCGTCCATTGCCAGATTGGCCAGTGCGTCGGCCTCGGCGTTCTTTTCGCGGCGGATATGCTTGATCTGCCAACTGTCGAACGAATCGAGAATGTCCATCACCCGCTCATAAAGGGGGCGGATGTTTTCGCTCTTGACTTTGTACCGGCCGTTGAGCTGCTGGACGAGCAGGTCGCTGTCACTGTACAGCTCAATCCGGCGGGCGTCCAGCTTTTGCGCGTGCCGCAGGGCCTTGCCGACGGCGGTATATTCGGCGTAATTGTTGGTCACTTTGCCGAGAAACAACCCGCAGGCCGCCAGCCGTTTGCCGGCAGGGTCGTCGATGATATACCCCGCCGCGCCGGGGCCGGGGTTGCCGCGACTGCCGCCATCCGTATGAATGATGACCTTCGGGATGCTCACTCCTCTTCCTTCAAAAACAAAATCCGCGTGCAGTTGCTGCAGCGGATCAATTCGTCCTTACCCGTCAGGATGTTCACCACCTCGGCGGGAACACCCATAAAACAGCCGCCGCAACTGTACGACACCGAGTTTTCGTCGGCCTTTTCCACCTCGGCCATCGCCTCGCCGTCATACGTCTCGGCCACACGCTTATAAATACTCAGCACCGCAGGCGGCACCTTCCCGGCGGCGATATCCCACTCCCGCTGAATCTCCTCGATCTCTTTTTCCAGCTCGACGGCCTTGCCGTCAGAATCAAGGCGAGTTTCATCAAGTTTGACTTTCTGCTCTTCGATCTGGGACTCAATCTCCCGGCATGAGGCCTGATCGGCCTCAATGTTCTTCATAATCTCAAGAACTTGACTTTCCAGCTTCGAATCATCGGCTTTCGCCGTGTTCAGCTCGGTCAGGATAACGGAGTATTCTTTGTTGGTGCGCGCCAAATTGAGGGTATTGCGGAGCTTGGTGATCTGCTCATCGCGGCTTTTCAGCTCAAGTTCGAGGCGGTCAGACTGGAGCCGTCCCATCTTGATCTCTTCCTGCTTGGCCTCCAATCCGTTTTGGAGGGTGCGGAGTTGGTTTTCCTGGAAAAGTACGCTCCGACGACAGCGGGCCAACTTGGCCTTGACTGCCCGAAGCCGATTTTCCACACGCTGAAGATTGATCAACCCATGTAGTACCGGTCCCATTGCCCGTCCTTTTTCACTTGTAAAGGTTACTTATATCGCCAAAACATCTAATTATGCGGTAAAATTCCTGTTCTGCAACAAAAAACTGAAAAAAGTTCTGCCAATGTGTGCGAGAATATTTTCCGGCACATGTTATTCTAATTGCTCAAAGTTCTCTAAACCCCTTTCCGTGGGCGACATTGCATTGCTTTTTTATCGCATTGCACAACCGAATTATTGTTTGACATTCACCTAACTTCCCACTATAATACCCACCCGTGGCACAGCCATCTTGGCCGTGTCCCGCAGCATGGGCAGCTTGCCCATGCGTTCTTTCTCATTGCCAATGTCCCGCAGGAGGGAAAAATGAACAAAGCAAAAATTCGACATTCTAAGTTCTGTGTTCCGACTTCTGTATTCAGTCCCCACCCCAACCCAACTCAAAACTAAAATCTACGAACGATGAACTACATACTATGAACTTTGAACGACCTCTCCCTTCTTTCCTCCATAAATCAGTGTCAATTAGTGTTAATTTGTGGCTAAAAAAGCAAAACTCGACCTTCTGAATCCTGACCCCTGTCTCCTGACTCCTGAAAAATGAACAAACAAACCCAATTCTCTATTTTGCAAAAACCATAAGGTTATATTCCACAACTGTTTACTGATAACTGACAACTGATGACTGCAAAATAACAAACCCAATTCAAAGCCAAATTGTTCAGCCGGAAAAGATTCTCACACACGTACCCAGTGAGATTGCGGAACAGAATTTTTTTGACTCGGGAACGGGGATTTTGGTACACTTATGACATATTTGAAGCCTATCACGTTTTTATCAGATTTTTGGGTTACGCTGGACAAGACCTATGAAACGGCAAAAACGTATAAAAAAGTATACCGCCCCCCAAAAAACAGTTGTGGTTTTACCCCCGCCACCTCCGCGCAAGCGTAGGCAATGGCTTTTCCGTTTTGTCAGCCTTATCTTGGTTCCGTTGCTTTTTTTCAGCATTTTGGAAGGGGGGCTGCGTTGTTTCGGCTACGGCTACTCGCCCAGAGCCATCATAAAACATACTCTGGAGGATAAAGACGTTTATTGCCATAATTACAGATTTGGCTGGCGTTTTTTCCCCCGTTCCATCGCGCGGCATTTTGAAGGGTTTGTCTTTGACACGCAGAAATCACCCGACACCTATCGCATCTTCATTCTCGGCGAATCGGCCGCCTTGGGGGTGCCTGCGCCGGCTTACAATGTAGGACGTATGCTGGAGGTCATGCTGGATGAACTGTACCCGGAAATCCGCTTTGAAGTGCACACGGTCGCGATGCCCGCCATCAATTCGCATGTCGTGCTGGAAATCGCCAAAGACTGTGCGCGGCACCAGCCGGATTTATTTATTGTCTATTGCGGCAACAATGAAATTGTCGGGCCTTACGGCCCCGGCACCGTGTTTGCGCCGTTGTCGCCGAGCCTGTCATTGATCCGGGCGAGCATTGCGATGCGCTCCACACGAACCGGCCAGCTTCTCGAACAGGGGCTGCAATGGGCGGCGACCCGACGCCAAACCCCGCTGCACTGGGGCGGGATGGAGATGTTCCTTGAAAAACAGGTTCGATACGATGACCCCGCGCTCGACATTACGTATCGGCATTTTGAACAGAACTTGCGGGATATCTGCCGGACAGGGCTAAAGGCGGGGGCCGCGGTGATTGTCTCCAATGTCTGCACGAACCTCAAGGACAGCCCACCCTTCGCGTCGCTTCACAGAACGGGATTAACGGAGGCCGAAAAACAAACATGGCAGGCTCTCTACCAGGAGGGGGTTGCCCTTGAGGCGGGGGGGCAGGCTGAGCAGGCGATAGAAAAATACCGGGAGGCGGAGAAAATCGACGCGACTTACGCGGATCTTCAATTTCGGCTTGGCAAATGTTGCCAGGCGATCGGAGACTTTCAAAACGCCGGGGATTGTTTCACCCGGGCGCGTGAATACGATACACTGCGTTTCAGAGCGGATACCCGTATTAATGATATCATTCGTACCGTCGCGAACACGGAACAGCGGACCAATCTATACTTTGTTGACGCTGTCGAGGCAATGGAGACCGCCAGTCCGAATCGCCTCCCCGGCGGCGAGTTGTTTTATGAGCATGTTCATAAGAATTTTACTGGAAACTATATTGCAGCGGCGACCCTGTTGCCCCAGATCCAACAAATACTGCCCGTGTCACGGCCGTCAGCCGAATCGGCTCCCTTCAGTGAAGCGGATGTCGCTCGATTGCTTGCCTATACAGAATATGACCGGGCCATCTATTGGAATATTATCTATCAGACGTTTCTAACGCAGCCCCCTTTTACGAACCAACTGTACCACACACAGACGCTGGAAGAAGTGCAGCAGGGCATCGATGCGATACTGGCCGACGTGCACAACATCGGACTCAATAGCTGCCTGCGGCTGTATCGGCAGGCCATTGCAAACAGGCCGGATGACTGGCATTTGCTCACCCGGTATTGCGCCTTTGTCAGCGTCACGATGAAAGACAACACGGAAATTGAAGCGATGTTGAGGAAAGTGATCAAGCGGTGTCCTTATCAACCGGCATATTTGCAGCTTGCAAGTGTGTTGAGTCAGCAATCCAGAATTCCCGAGGCGCAGGCGATTTTGTACGAATTATTGGAACTCAATCCCAACGTGGTATTTGCCCACATCGAACTGGCGTCGATCTTCCGTCTGCGCAGAGATTACACCAAAGAAATACAGCACCTGTTAACAGCTTTGTCGCTGGAGCCGCGAGGGCTGTTCGATCCCTATATGGACCTGGCCGTTGCGTATGACAATGTCGGCGATCCCGATAACGCGATCCAGACGTTGTACACCGTCGTAAAACTGTTTCCCGAAGAGCAGACCGCGCCTGCCCGGGCCTTTTTGGCCATCTTGCTCTTCAACCGACAGGACTACCGAAATGCGAAAAAGGAGATTCAAACCGCGGTACAGATTAACCCCGATGTCCGAAAAAACCCCGCGTATGAGGCGTTGTTGATTCAGTTGGAGAGCATGCAGATTCAATAACTCAATGGCCGGTTGATGAGGTGTTAAGGATGCTATTATGGGATTTTTGAAATAAATTCGTAACTTTCTCTATTTCTCCTTTTTACCCTGTTAGAGGCCTGTCTTCGCCCGTCTTCCAAACCTGTATTTTCAACGATAGCCACCGCCATAAAATTTATCTTTTTTGTAAGCCTCTAACAGGGTAAAAGAACAAAGAGCAAAGGGTAATTCAGCCCGTTAGAGACTGAACCTGGCTTTTGTGCACCTTTTCAAATCTCATAGTCTGTTTCATTTCTAACCGGCCTCTAACGGGCTAAAAATCCAGGGGACAGAACACTCAACGACACACCCGAAACCCGCCGTTGCTGCCCAGGCTGCCCGGGTAGTCGTAGGGCCGGTACGAGACCGTGCAGTAGTAGCCGATGTTGTCCCAGCTGCCGCCGCGGAGAACGCGATAATCCCCGTCGCAATTTGCGTAATAACAACTACCCGTCCACTCCCAGACATTACCCGCCATATCCGCCATCCCGTAGCCAAATACCCCATACTGGCCGACCGGCGTTGTGCCGTATGGATGGTCAGAATTATAATAGTTTGCAATGCTGTTGTTTTTCGTCGTCCCGCAACCATAGGTATAACTTCCGTCGTAGTCAGCCACGGCCTGCCACTCCCATTCCGTCGGCAGCCGCCAGCCGTAATAGGAGGCAAATGCCGTCGCCCCGTACCAACTGACATACGTCACCGGATGCTGCTCAAATCCGGCCGCAGCCGTGAAGACCCCGTTGCTGAAAAGGATTCTCGAGGCCACGCCGTTGCTTGCCCCGTCAAACGTATAGCCCGGCCCATCCAGCCGATAATACCCCTGACCTGCAAAATCTTCTCCAGCGTTGGTTCCGACAGCACCCTTGACAATGTTGCCGACAACGATAATATCCCCGCTGGCAAGGGCTTCGTTGAGATACTGGCAATACTGGGCGTTAGTCCTTAAACAAGCGTACCCTGAGTAGAAAAATGAGTTAAAAATTCATAGAAGTACTCGAAATGGCCCTTAGAGTTTGTTATATTGCATTCGTCCAATAATGTTGCAAACAACAAAAACTCTTGAAAG
>JAAYCR010000078.1 GCA_012729675.1 Phycisphaerae bacterium
GCAAGCTGGGGATCAAAAGCAAACGCGCCAAAGCCGGATACGACAGAAACTATATGCTAACCCTGCTCGGATTTACGACACAAAAGGACGAAAATCAATGAAAAATACTTTCATGCGATTGCCCTGGAGGCCTAATGCATCTGCGACACTTTTCACACGGGCCGTTCGAATTCTATAAATCATTTTTTTTCAATAAGTTATGGGGACTTGCGGCGGGCGGTGGGTTGTGCTATACTGGTGTGCTGGGAAAGTATCTTTTTAATCAAAATCATTGTTATTATTGGGTAAAGGCACATTGAGGTATTATCACGACATTCAGGCGATTGAGCAGTTGACGCCGCAAGAGCGGGTTGGGCTGGCGGCGGTGACGGAGCAGTTTGCGTTTCGGGCGAATGACTATTACTTGTCGCTGATCGACTGGGATGACCCGGCCGACCCAGTCCGGCGGATCATTATTCCGGATACGGAAGAGCTGGAAGGCTGGGGACGGCTGGACCCCTCCGATGAAGAGGCCTATACGGTGCTGCCGGGGCTGGAGCATAAGTATCCTTCGACGGCGCTGCTGCTGGTCAGCAACGTGTGCGAGGGAATCTGCCGGTATTGTTTTCGCAAGCGAGTGTTCATTGTCCCGCAGAAAGAGGCAATTCAGGACGTATCGGCGGCGATCGACTATATCGCGTCACATCCGGAGATCACCAATGTGCTGCTGACCGGCGGCGACCCGCTGTCGCTTTCGACGGGCAAGCTGGAACAGGTGATCTCGGGGCTGCGTAGGATTGAGCACGTGCAGATCATTCGGATCGGCACGCGGATGCCGGTGTTCAACCCGTTTCGCATTCTCGATGATTCGTCGCTTGCCGAGATGATCTCACAATACAGTCTGCCGAACAAGCGCATCTATGTGATGACGCATTTTTGCCATCCGAAGGAATTAACCGAGGCGGCGTGTGCGGGGGTGGACAAACTGCTGCGAGCCGGTGCGATACTGACCAATCAGTGTCCGCTGATTCGCGGGGTCAACGACGACCCCGATACACTGGCGGCGCTGCTGCGGCGGTTGTCGTTTGCGGGGATTGTGCCGTATTATCTGTTTCAGTGTCGTCCGGCGCTGGGTAATCGGGCCTATACCGTGCCGATTGAGGAAGGCTATGCGATCTATGAGGCCGCCAAGGCGCAGGTGTCGGGGCTGGCCAAACGGGTGCGGTTCGTGATGTCGCACGCGACGGGCAAGATGGAAATTCTGGCGCGGACTGAGACGAAAGTGTTCTTCAAGTATCATCGCGCTGCCAATCCGGATGACAGCGGCAAGGTGCTGGTGTGCGAATCAAACCCGACGGCGTGCTGGCTCGATGATTACGAAGAAATCCTTCGTGAATATCCATCGCAGATGCCGTATCGGATGTACGGGCCAGAGTAAGGGCAACGAAGCATAAAATGAACCGCCGAGGCCGCCGAAGACACTGATTATAATATGTACCTTTATCTCAGTGTCCTCAGCGTCTTCGGTGGTATAATCTTATTGGTGCGAGAATCTAGACAAAGCGTGAAGTGGGGGACATTGGGAAGGTACAAACCGGTAACTTAGGTAAAAAAATATTCCCGCCGAAGGCGGCTCCATACTATTTTTTATTATTGATCTTTGATTTTTGAGATTAAACTTTCCGCAGTCTTTTCTATCGCAAAGACCTCTTCGGCCGTCTGTCTCGCTTTTTTCCGCAGATCTGCCAGCCGTGCTGCATTCGAAAGCACCTCCCGCAGTTTTTCCGCCAAATGCACCGGATTATTCAGTTCATACAGCACACCCCCGCCCATCTCAGCCAGTTCGCCAAACACCCCTCTGGCCGGCTGCACAAACGGCACACCGCACGCCATCGCCTCCAGCGCAAACAGCCCATACGCCATTGGCCTGCGAGTCGGTACGCTGACCACCGACAGCCGGTTCAGGAATTCCCGTCGCGCCGGCCTTGCGTAGTCGTCCTGAAAGGTGACCCACTCATCCAAATGCTGCGAGGCAATCCGTCGCTTCACAGTATTGAGAAAAAGAATATCGTTGTTTAGATGTCCCCCCGTCACCAACAGCCTTGCCTTCCTGAACCGTTCGTCCCGCCGCAGCATATACAAGGCATTGATCAGGATATCCAGCCCGTTGTCGTGGCACTTCCGCGCCAAAAACCCAATCGTCGGCGTCTGGGGCATTTCGGCCGGGACAAATTCCGTCGTATCCACACCCGTATAAACCACGGAGATTCGCTCCGTTGCAACCCCCATCCGCTCGGCCATGACTCCCTGGAAATACCGACTGACCGATACAAAATGGTCAATATATTCCGAATTAGCCCTCAATCTGTCCCATGCACGCTGGGTCCATGGATGGCCAAGCCCGTCCAGAAACCCGTCCTCATCCTGTAACAGACACACCACCGGCGTTTTCAGCCGTTCACGAAGCGGCTGCGCCAGTCCGCTGAGAAGCGCATTGGATAAGATGATCACATCAGCTTTCTCGGCCTGCCCGTGCAACCACTCCGCCAAGCGGTCAATTTCTTTGGTCTGCCGTCCCTCGGTGCCTTCCAGCATCGAAATCGTCGTTTCTCCCAAGTCCCGCGCGCTGGTCATCGATGAATTCTTCGCAATCCCCCGCAACAGGAAAGGGCTATCCAGCCACCGATCCAGCCACGTCGGTATTCGCCGAAACAGCCAGGCCTTCTGCTGTAAATACACATTAATCTTCCCAAAGAAGATAGGTGCAGATTCCAACGGCTCAGGATTCTTGATCTGAAGCGGCAGATACATCGGCACGAGCGTGACTTCATGCCCCAGTGCCCGCAGTGCCCGCACCAGCGCTAAATCGCGCAAACAGTTTTCACAATAAAAGTTATCGCCCGATCCCGGCGTCAGTTGTATAATTCGCATAGCGGCCTTTCCGATATTGATCATTCTGTTAAGTTTTCGCCGTCACACGCTAAATCAACAACGAAGACAGGTACAGATTGTCTGGCATTATACACAATTTCTCTCAAACAGCCAACTCCCCGGTCAGTTCTTCAACTAAATCTGTCAGCGTCACAATTCCCAGCGGCTGTCCGGTTTGAGGCGATTGCACAAGAGCGATTTTCTCGCGTTTTCGGCAAAGAATGTTCATCGCGTCAATCGCCGAACAGGTTGCCTCAAGCTGCACCAGCGGTTGAACGAACGCACGCAGGTCGGAAAAATCGTCTTCCCCGCCGAGAACCTCATAGATCGAAATATACCCGATAACGGACTTGTCGGGGCCACAAACCGGCTGCCGAACAAACGACGTATGAATCAAATGATCCAGCAGATCGCGGCGCGACATTTGTACGCTGACTGTATCAACCTGTTCGAACGGTGTCATCACGGTGTGAATCGGCACGTTTGGAATCTGCAGCAGCCGTTCGATCATCTCGCGCTGGGTACGGCTGAGCAGTCCTTCTTCGCGTGTCTCGTGAATGATCTGAAAGACCTGATGCCGCTGTGTTGCATCGACCGCCGCCGCGGCGTCGCCCCCCAGCCGAAACAGCCGACTCAGCCCGTCCGACAGCCATCGCAACGCCCCGGCCACCCCGGTTCGCGAAAACGCCTTGTGAACCAGCCACAGCAGCGGCGTCAATCGCGGGGTTAGTCTGTCGGCGTGATGATACAATATAATCTTCGGAATCATCTCGCCAAAGACAAACAACACCGGCGTCAGCAGGGCGGTCGTATAAAGTTCCGCCAGCCGCTGATCGCTGATATGTTCAATCATCAGCACCATCACAAGGCTGGTCAGCAGATAATTGACCAGATTATTGCCGATCAGAATGGAAATCATCAGCGATCTGCCGTCACGAACCAGCTTAAACAAGGTCGCATAGAATGGTTTTCGATGCTCGACGCCCAACCGCAAGCGAAATCGGCTCATGCGATACAACCCCGTCTCGCTGCCCGAAAAGAACGCGCTGGCCGCAATCAGCAGGGCGATGCCTCCAAACAGAAATACGCTGCCGATCATTGTCCGCTCTCCGTTGTCGATCCGCCGTCTTCAAGAATCGGCTCCAGACTCAGCACAACCGACACTATCCGGTTGCTCTGTACCGTCTCGACGAGAAACTTCATATTTTTCAGATACGCTTCGTCGCCGGCGCGAGGAATACGTCCCAGCAGGGCGGTGACAAACCCGCCGAGGGTCGTCAGGTGTGTCTCTTCAAGGTCAATGCCAAAGGCCTCCGCCCAATCGTAGATCGCCAAATCCGCCGCCAGCCGATACGTCAGCGGCCCGATCTGCTCAATTGGCGCCTGGCCCGTGTCGTTTTCCATCGGCCGCAAGAGCTGGCCGACGATATGGTCAAATCGGACACAGCCCGCAATCCCGCCGTATTCATCGACCACGATCGCCAAATCCTCGCCGCTGCTGCGGAAAAACTCAATCAGCGACTCAACGCGTTTCTGTTCGGGGACAAACGGCACGGGACGCAGCATCGCCGACGGCCGCTGATCCGGATTCAGCAATAAATCCCGCAAAGAAACGACCCCTGCAATCGCGTCAATCGACTGCGCATACACGGGAATTTTCACGAGCTTGTGCTGATGTATCATTGCGCGCATCTGACGGCCCGACATCTCCATCGAGCAGGCAGGCATTTCCACACGCGGCTGCATCACGTGGCGCACCTTCAAATAGCCGAACTTCAAGATTTCCGCCAGCAGCAGATTCTCGTCCTGGCCGATCAGTCCCTCTCGCCGCGTTCGTTCCAGCAGCAGTTTAAGCTGCGCCGACGACACCGGCGTCGATCGTGCCGACGGATGCACCACCAGCCGAACCAGGGGCTGTACGATAAAACGATCCAGAAACCCAAGCAGCGGCGACAACACACGCAACAGGACATAACAGGCCGGTGACGCAAGCAGGCAAAACCGAAGGGTATTGGCATACGCCAGCGACTTGGGCAGTATTTCTCCTCCCAGCAGTAAGACCCAAAAGAAGACAAACGCCGCCCCCGTCCCGGTCGCCACGCCCGCCGACCGACCGATGTGAATAGTCAGCATACTCGAAATGGCAAAGTACAGCACATTGACCGCCATATTGCCAAACAGCAGGGCGGTCAAAAAGCGGTTGGGGTCACTCAACAGAGAGGCAATCAGCCGTTCCAGCGAGGCCTGCGAGGCCGTGAATTGTCGCACCTGCCGACGGGACAAATGAAAAAAAGCCGTTTCAGACGCCGAACAAAAGGCTGATGCTGCCAGCAGCGCCGCCAGTGCCACTATCTGCCACACATAATGAAAAAAAACTGCCGCCACAAACGTTCCCGATTTCGACATTAAACTCTTCGAATGACAAGAATTGTTATAACGCCGATTCAGTCGTTTGGCAACTGAATCCTGAACGTCGTCCCCGTTCCAAGCTGCGATTCCACCTCAATCCTGCCATGATGGGCTTCGATAATCTGCTTGCAAAAAAGCAGCCCCAGCCCGTTGCCCTCGTGTCCAACCTTCTTGCCGGATCCGCTGAAAAACGGCTCAAAGACCTGCGCGGCCACTTCCGGCGTCATCCCACAACCCGTATCGGAAACAGCAATCATCAACCCCTCATGCGTAGGTCGCGCCGCCAGCATCAACGTGCCGCCTTTACCCAGCATCGCCCGCCGGGCATTCAAAATCAAATTCATCAACGCCTGCCCCAGCATCAGCCCGTCAGCCTGAACCGTTGTCCCCGGCGGGCAATCACGAACCAACTCAATCCCGTCTTTGCCAAAATCCCGCCCCATACACTGAAGGACATCGTCCAGCAGGGCGTTGACATCCACTCGCTCTTCCTCGAACTGCCGGCCGGACGCCAGTTCCATAATCTTCTCAAGGATCAGCCCGGCCCGCTGCCCCATCATAACCACCTTTTCAAGGGCTTTTTTGTTTAGTTCAGAGTCTTCGGGATATTGCAGCGCCAACTGCGCAAAACTGGTCATCGGTGCCAGCAAATTGTTGACTTCATGAGCCGTCAGCGACCACGCCAACCCCAACCCACTCAGACGCCGCGCCTGCTGAAGTTGCTCATCGAGTTGCTCAATACACGCTTCGGCCATCGCCAATTGACGATGAATATTCTGTCGATTGTCAAGCACACGCACCAGAGAATCCCTCTCCTGTGGTTTATTAACTGTAACCGTAAAACACGCTCGGCCAAGGGCCGGTTCCTGAATTTTACATTTTGGCTTTTAACCATTAAATTCTCAAACTGACCATTGGTCGGTATAAGTAATATCGGCATTTGGCGGTTTTTTCTTGAAACTATGGATAATCAAGCCATTTTCTCCTGAAAAATTCCCGAAGGGACGCAACACAATAGCCGGTGGTGAAGTGCAGCGCAACCACCGGAAAAGGCACTCCCCACCCCCTCAAACCCTAACGGGACGACACATCGCATTGTAGGGGCGAACCTGTGTGTTTGCACGTTTTCCCGAAAGACTATCTCTAACCTCTTATAAAAAATAGACTTATAAATACTTTTGTCTGTGTAACCTGCGAACTCCGTGGTTCGATGTTTTAGTTGTTGGAATATTTTCCGCCGTCTGCTCGGCGTCCCAGTCCCTCATGGCTCGCTGCCCTTCCTGATAATACGCCTCGCCCACCATGAGTATCGCCTCGGCCAACCCGTTCGGATCGTCGGCGTAACCCACGATCAACTCATCCACCTGCGCCTCAATGTCGGCAAACGCCTCATCCCTGCCGATCTGCGACACAATAAGCCCCGCAAGGGTCATCACCGGGCTTTCATCCTGAGACGTCCGGCCCAACACATACTGGTACAACACCTCACCTTCCTGATAGTAGCCCTTCTCATTGTACAACCGGGCGATCTCATTAAGGCTTTCGGCCATCCGCTCATCATCCGCGTAATCGGCGACAAACAGACGCAGCACATCCTCCGCCGTCCTCAACTCATCCAGATGAAGATACCCCGTGATGGTGTCCTTGCGAAACTGCATCGTCAGCGAATGATAGGGAAACTCCCGCGCGACCCGCTCACACACGGCAAAGTACACGGGATAGTTTTTGTTCCACCAGCACAGGTTCTTGATATTCAGCAGCTTATCGACAAAATCCGGAGCCGTGCGATACCACTCCCAGAGCTGGTTCAGCTTTTCTAAGGACTTCTCCGTCTCCTTGATAATGGCATACCCCGACACTTCATCGGAGTCCATCAAGGCCGACGGGAATGCAAAACCCGTCTTAACTTGTCAAGGAGCAAAAACAGGCTACCTTACGACAAAACGATAATTTGAACACACCCAACGCGGTGAATACAAACTGCTGCGCCGACAAAATCGCCGTTGCCCCATGTGCAAAGAACAATCAGGGTACACTTGTATAAGGATTAGTTCTCCCTATCATTGATCATTTTTATGGCCTGATTTGCCGATTCTCGCACAGGATAGCGCTTCCTGCTTCTTTCTATGTCATTGTAAACAGCGTCCATATCAAAATCAGCCCATGGGGGTTTGGATAAATTTTTACTTATAATCTTCCCATGATTCATCAGAAGTTGAGCCCCATTCCATTCCGTTTGAATTAATGTATCATTTTCGTATTTCTTGAGTTCAGGCAAATCCGTTTTATTGCCGACTATTCCCAATGTCCTGAGGGCGAGTGTCCGAATGGGCAGATCGAATTCCTGATGGTTGAAAGCAGCCCACAAATACGCCTTCACAGACTCGTGTCCCCGGTTTCCCATAGCGATGGCAACACATAGCTTGGTCTCGCCATCTAATTTTCCAAAAATCTCCGACAAAGCGTCATCTGCACCTTTCATTTCGCTTAAGGCCGCTATCATGCGAAGATAAACCGTGCCTTTTCTTGTTTCTATGCCGTCAAATTTCGAATCTATCGCCTCGGACGCATTGGGTAATTCATTTGCTGTTTCAATCGACTGAATGATCGCTTTAACCTTTTCACTGACAAACGTATCATTAGGGTCCGCTGCAAATACTCTTGCTGCATTTACTCTCAAGCCGAAGTCATCGCTTTTAAGGAAAGGGGAAACCCTCGTAAATATTTCCATATCAACCGAAACACGGTCACGGTATAAACCTGATAAGGCTTGACTGATGACATTCCTGTCTCCACTATCTATAAAGTCGATTGCCATGCGATTATCCGTTAAATTCTTAATGTAGTACATAGCCGCATCAGGACTTGTCTGTTTCCCCATCACTCCTCTGCCTAAAGCAATATCTTTCAAAATTTCCTGTGATTTGGTCGTACCTAACTGGCCGATAACACGAATCACCATTGGTCTGTAATACAGGTATTCAACGGATTCATATTTGTTAAGTAAAGGATCAATGACAACTTCCCCCATCGAGGCCAGTTGTTTTTCAACGTTTTCCCATTCTGATTTAGTTCTTTGATTTATTCGTCTGCGTTCGTCCATTATAGCAGTGCGTTTTTCAGGGTCTTTCTCATCGGTCTCAC
>JAAYCR010000079.1 GCA_012729675.1 Phycisphaerae bacterium
CCGAAATCCTCAAAGAGCATAGAAACGACTTAAGCGAAAATTCGCCTAAGTTACCGACAGGCGGAGTAGATAAAACGCAAGTTTGCGTATTACCGACAGGCGATGTAGATAAATCGGAAAATTCCGATTTACCGACACGCAAGAACGGCAATTCAACAAATGCGTCTTCGAAGACGCAATTCAAAAGTATTGATGACATTTTCCGGATAATGCAGGACAAGCACGGCGGCGAACTCGAAGCCCTTCACGAATACCACAATCCCGACGGTACACACAATCAGTATGTTATCCGATGGCGCGGACAGGACACCAAAAAATATATATGGCCTTGCGTTCACACACCGGCAGGGTATGAACTCCGTTTCCCTGAAAGCCGGGTCTTGTACCGACTGCCGACGCTGGCCGATGCAAAGACGGTTATTGTTTTGGAAGGCGAATTCAAAACCGATATTCTGGCCGGGTATGGATTCCCGGCCACCACGTCGAGCGGCGGCAGCAAGGCGGCAGGTCGTACCGACTGGCGACCGCTGGCCGGAAAGAATGTTATTCTATGGCCGGACTACGACACACCGGGCAAGGGGTACGCCGATGACGTGAAGCGGATACTTGAAGGGCTGGGATGCCGGGTCAAGATTATACACCCTTCAGAGCTTGACCTTGCCGTATCAGAGGACGCGAAGGACTATATCGACCAGTTACGAAACGCCAAATATAACGAGCTTGAAATAAAAGAAAATCTGACAAGGGTCTTTGCACGGGCAAAATCGACCGGGGCGGGTCAAGAGGTTGTTTCTGTTTTGTCGTCTATCGCGGCGGGTCAATATGAACCAATCGAGACGGGCTTTCATACGCTTGACGACGTGATGCAGATTCTTCCGGGGTCTTTGAATCTGGTTTGTGGTAGTCCGGGGTCAAGTAAGAGCCTTTTAATGCTTCAGCTTGCGGCGCGATGGTACAGAGAGAAGATCAAGACGGCTGTTTTTGAACTCGAAAAGGATAGGGTTTTTCATTTACGCAGAGCATTAGCACAGGAAAGCGGGCTTGCAATGCTGACAAATAATAAATGGACAAAACGCAATGCCGAACTTGCCCAAAAGACGGCATTGGAACATTTAGACTGGATGGATAATTTTGGACGGATGATTTTTGCATATCCCGAAAAGATTATCTATCAGCGCGACGTTATCGAATGGACACGACAAAGAGCCGACGCTGGATGCCGGGCGGTCGTTATCGACCCGGCGACCAAAGCGGAACGTCAAGACGAACCCTATAAGGCCGACGGTCTTTTTGTGCAACAGCTTGCACAGATCGCAACAATGACAAGGTTGGTTATCTTTTTGGTTTTACACCCTACAAAGTCTTTGGTTGCGATGCCGGATTTATCACAGATCGCAGGCGGCGCGTCTTATGGTCGTTTTGCTGATAATGCCGTATGGCTTGAAAACCACGAAGCCAAAACATCATCGGTCAAGACCTGTTGCGGGACAACGGACACACAACACGACAGGACGCTATGGATATTGAAATCACGCGACGGCGCGGGTACAGGGTCACGAATAGCGTTCAAATTCAATAACGATAATCTGACATTAAGAGAGCTTGGAAAAATTGATAAAAGGAAAAAAGGCAATGAATGATAGAAGTAGAATTATTAATGCCGTTGCCAACTATATCATCGATAAAAGGCGTCGGCGCGACCCACCAAAACGGCGACGGCAGGATAAAAACAAAAATCAGAGAACACTATTTTAAGGAAACAAACTATGAAAACGGTAAAGATTGATCTGAAAATTCACGACGGGTATCGAACCGAAAATGAAAAACTGATGAGGTTGTATGAAAAAAGAACATCGACGGAAGCGGAAATTCGACGGCTGACAGAATTTCTCGAATTGGGAAAACCCGCCACTAAAACGGAAATAAGCGTCGACGACATTCTGGCGGCGGACTGCCCCGGAAAAGAAATCGAAAGTACGACGGCACAACGCGAAGCCATTGAACAATTAAAGGCGGCGCGGCGGTCTGTTTCATTGATTGAGGCAGCTGTCGAGAAGCAGCGGCAAAAAATCGAAGAGCAACGTTTTCCGGCGAGCCGACAGGTCGTCAAGGAGCTGTTGGAACCGGAAATGACACCAATTCTTAAAGAGATTAGACGCAGCGGAGCATCACTGATTGAAGCGTTCCGCAAGCGCGAGGAGCTGCTTGACGCATTCGAGCAAGCGGGCGGCGGAATCAGCACGCTACCGGAAAGTTATCAGCGGACAAGTCTCGAATTTTGGCTTAGAAAAATCGCCTGCCCCGGAAATCCGGCAGACATTTTCTTGCAGCAGATTGGAGCTAAATAATGAACTTGCAGATGAACTTGAAGCAGCGAAAATTGTTCGAATTGTCTTGCGGTCAATTTAACAAGCGCGACGTTTACGACCCCAAAAACCCGTCGGATTTACAGAGGGAAATAATCCGTTTAGTGAGCAAGAACGATAGACCGACGCTGGAGACAATGCGAAGGCGGTTGCGGCTGGCGCTGGCCGATGATTAACGATGCGATTCCTTTGTGGCCTGCCGCTGCTGGCGTAGGGCGGCAGGTTTATAAAGCCGACCGGGGGGGCCTTCTTTTCTGGGGATGCAGGCTACCGAGACCGGGGTGTAAGCTTCAACAAAAATTCGGTACACGATTGAATTAAGTTGAATAATGGAGTTAAAATGTCAAAAAGAAAAAGTACATTCCAATCAGAAGCGGCGCGATTGCTTTACGAACGGACGATTGAGACCTTCGAGCTTGACCAGCACCACATCGAAACGCTGAAGCTGGCTTGCGATACCTTGGATAGAATCGCAGCGGCACAGGCGGCATTGCACCGCGACGGCGATATTATCAAAGACAGATACAACTGCCCGAAAGCGCACCCGGCACAGAGGATGCTGGAATCAAATAAAATAATATTTAGCCGTTTGCTTCGAGAATTAAGGCTTGACGACGGCCAAACACATAATGAAATGGAGCTATAAAATGCCACGACGTAAAATAATGAGAAGACGCAAAGACACTGCTTTTGACCCTTTTGAGGAAGTTTGCACCAGAGCCAAACGGCGACGGCTGGCGGGGAATGACCCGGTAAAGCTGGCCGAGTGTGAACGGTTGCAACGGCTAACGGCGGACTTTATCGAAGCAACCCGGTCGAAGTAGAGACCTCTCGGAAAATTCCGGAAAGTTACCCGGCTGGCATTCAGACCGGGCGGCGTAGGTAGGCCGCAAAATTGCGGGCTACCTGTCAGACAAAAGAGTAGCTTAACAAATGTTACGCTACCTACTTGGTAGGACATAATCCCCAAAAGAGTAGGTCGGAAAATTCCGAGCTACCTACTTGGTTGGACTGGTTGGAATCCAAAGGAATCTCCGACAAGGCCACTGGGAGCCGTTTCTGACGGCGATCACGGGAAAAGGGTACTGCGGCAGGGGTCTTGCGGTCGATTGATTGACGGGGCTTGTATGGGCGTTTATCGACGGGGAGCTGGAAAAGTGTGAGACGTGGGAAGATGTTAGGTCTAATAAATCTATTAGACCTATTTTAACCACAGAGCCAGAGTTGTCTAACAAATATATTAAACAACTTTGTTGACAGGTTACAAATATGACTTTTTCGGATGATAGGACACCGGAACAACGGGAACGGGACATTGAATCCCACCAGCTACGGATACAACAGGCGTTTCGGCAGTTGCGGCGGGCTGGATATAATCCCCAAACGACACCGGCCAAAACAGCGGATAAAATCTTGGAAAATAATAGTTGACACTTGTAAGCATATCGGATAATATAGCGTTATGGACACGATGAAAACAATTCGAAAAGAGATTGAAGACAGCCCTTTATCACAACGGGAAATCAGCCGCCAAACGGGAATTAACATAGCGGCGATTCATCGGATTATGGTACAGGGTACGGGGCTGACAGCGGCAAGTTGCGATAAGCTACTGAACTTTTTTGGCTATGAACTCAAAAAGAAAAAAGGAAAGAAAAATGGCAAGTGTGATTAAGACACAGGCGGGCTATGGCGTCAAGTTAAGCCCCGGAGAAAACGCACAGCGTCCAAAGATTGCTCTTGGCAAGGCCACGAAAAGAGACGCCATATCCGCGAAGGCACATATCGAGCGGCTTATTGCCCGATGCAAGACAGGTCAAGAGCTGCCCACAGCTACGGTCGAATGGCTTTCGAATGTCCCTGACGGCTTGCGTATCCGTCTTGAGAAATTGGGTCTGGTCGAACGGTCCGCAAGGAGCCGATGGACAGTAAAGGCTTGGGTTGCGGACTATATCAAACGCCGAACCGATGTTAAGGGCGATACTGTCCGAAAATGGGAAGATGTTCAGGGCAAGTTGAATGCCTTCTTCATCGATGATTGTATCGGCGACGTTACACAACAGGCCGCCAAAAACTTCAGGATATACCTTCAAACGGTTGTTCGCTTGGGGGATAATACCATAAGGCGTCACATCGGGATATGTCGTCAATTCTGGAATGCCGCTATTGAAGCCGAAATTATCACTAAGAACCCCTTCAGAGGTCAAGCCGTATCTGTACGGCCAAACCCGTCAAGGTTTTTCTATGTTACCCCGGAAATGTCGGAAAAGGTCTTGTCGGCCTGTCCCGATGCTGAATGGCGGCTGATCTTCGGGTTGGCCCGATGGGGCGGGTTGCGGTGCCCTTCAGAGGTTGTTAAGCTGAAATGGCAAGATATAGACTTCGAGAATTCAAGATTCACGGTCCATAGTCCAAAGACTGAACACCACATCGGGCAAGAAAAAAGAGTAGTGCCGATGTTTCCGGAATTGAAGCCCTTATTTCAAGAGGCGTTCGATGAAGCACCGGAAGGGTCTGTCTATTGTGCCGACAGTTGCGGGGGTCAATGGTCGAATCTGGGGGCGTTACTATCCAAAATCGTCAAGCGGGCAGGGATTCCGGTATGGCCGAAGCTGATGCAGAATCTTCGGAGTACTCGGGAGACAGAGTTATTCAAGTTGACCGGCGGGAACGTGAAGGCGGTATGCTCTTGGCTTGGGAATAGTCCCGAAATTGCGATGAGACATTATGCCCAAACGACCGAAGCGGATATGACCGAAGCGGCGAAAATGGCTGTCTTAAGTGAGGCCGAAAAAAGGGTACAAAAATCGGCACACACCACTACGGAAACGACCGGAAATGACCCGCAAGAAAATCAAGACAAGACTTTCGAGAATAAAGATAAGTCTTTTAATTGCGGGAATTTACACGATATTTCCGAGCCTTGCAAAAACAGGACAAAAAATGTCCACTGGGCGGTGAGGGACTTGAACCCCCGACATCCTGCTTGTAAGGCAGGCGCTCTAGCCAACTGAGCTAACCGCCCTAAGTCAATTATTTATAAAAGCTTAACCTGATTTTAGGATACTGTTCTTGGGTGTCGCAGCCCAAAAGTTCGCTAACCTTACATAAAACCTGCGCATTTTGCAAGAAGATAATCGAAAAACCCTTTTGTTTTTGTCAGAAAAATACAGTTCGTCTATCCTCAATCCAACAATGACCCAATGTGCGCAGAAAAACAAACATCGACGCCGAAATTATGCACTTGGACGCCATTCAGCTTGCAGGCGGCGGCCAGCGCGGCCAGAGGCTCGGAAATATCGGCGTGGCCGTTTGCGCCAAGCAATAGTGGAGCGATATAGATGCGGACTTCGTCGGCAAGGTTCTGACGCAAAAACTCGGCCAGCAGCGTCGGCCCGGCCTCGATGAGAACCTGCTGGACACCGCGTTGCCCCAGTGCCGCCAGCGTCTCGGCTAAATCGCAGCGGTTGTCGGTCTCGCGTACCGTTAGCACCTCAACGCCGGCGTTGCGGAATTTTTCCACCTGCTGAAACTCCACTTGGGCGGTGTGCTGCGTGGTTACGATCATCGTCGGCGCTTCGGGCACGGTAATCAGCCGACAATCCCACGGCAGCCGCAGATGGCTGTCCAGCACCACCCGCAGCGGCGGCCGCTCGACAGCGTCCCCGTCAATCCGCACCGTCAGCTTCGGGTTGTCGGCCAGGACCGTGCTGATGCCGGTGACAATCGCCTGCACCCGTTTGCGAAGCCGATGCACATCCTGCCGGCTCTGTGCGTTGGAAATCCACGGTCCCTCGGCGGGCGGATTCTTCCACGCAAGCTTGCCGTCAATCGACTGCGCCCACTTGAGAATCACCCACGGTTGCCCCGTTCGCGCATGCTTATAGAACGGCGCGTTCAGTGCCTCGGCCTCATCCCGGCAGACGCCGACTTGGACGTCGATTCCGGCAGCGACAATCTCTTTCATCCCGCCCCCGGCCAGCCGCGTCGGGTCGCCGGAGGCGATGACGACCTGCGCAACCCCGGCGGCAATGACCGCCCGGCTGCACGGCCCCATCTTGCCCGTATGGCAGCACGGCTCCAGCGTCACATACAGCGTCGCGCCCCCCGGGTCGTGCCCCTTGGCGCGGCAATCGGCCAACGCCTCAATCTCCGCGTGCGGCCCGCCGAACTTTTTGTGCCATCCTTCGCCGAGGATATGACCGTCCCGGACGACGACGCATCCGACCGCCGGATTCGGCTCCACCTCCCCGAGGCCCCGCGCCGCCAGTTCCAGCGCCCGCCGCATATAGCTCTCGTGATTCTGCTGCATCTTACTAAGCCTCATTCTAGGACTTGTGTATTTTACCCAATAGCACTTTTTCTAAATTTTTCTTCGCCTTTTTGGCATTTCTCTTTGCTTCTTCCAAAAGGTCTTCAGTATTCTTTATTTCCGATACAAGCAAAGGGATCGCAGTCTCCGGCAAATGATTGCATATTTGCTCCAACTCTTTTTTCTGCTTTGTGTCATACAGAATAGTGTCATCGCCATTAATAATCCCTTTTACGTGTTTACAAAGCATCCCATTTTCTCCCGCTTGGCAGGAGCAGTAAGCAAGGATATTGTTTTCTTCAAAATATACTTCAACATTATAAAAATAACCGGAAGAACTTTTTGCCAATAATGTAATGTGTTTTTTTGCCATCGCTTAATTCTCAGATATATTTTGGAGATGTCTAAGAAATTCTTCTTTATCAATGGTTTTGATATTTAGTTTTAATGCATCGTCAAGTTTGCTTCCTGGCTTTTCACCGACAATGACATAGCTTGTATTCTTGCTGACTGACGAGCCAACCTTACCACCGTTTTCTTTAATCATTTCTTCGATTATCTGGCGACCTCCTTTTCCGAATTCACCTGTAACCACATATGTTTTGCCGGAAAGAATTCCAGTATTTTTATTCTTGACGGGTAAAGGTTTAATTCCTGTGGCCAATAATGCATCAATGACGCAGCAGTTGTTTGGTTCACGGAAATAGTCAAAGATGCTTCGAGATATTACACTAGGGCCTATTAGGTCTAATAGAGCTTTCTCAATTTCTTCTAATTTAGCATTTACAAAACTCTCAATAGAAGCAAAATTGTCTGCAAAGCGATTTATTTCTTCAATTTTATACCCATCCAATAATCGTTTCTTTAATTTTTTTATAAAGGCTCTAACAGGAGTATCATCGAATTGAGAACTGCTTGTTAGTATTTCTTGCTTAGTGTTATCTAAAAATATCTTGTTTTTTGGGTTATTTAAAAACGTGTAGATTTTTTGGGGTTGGCTTGACAACTTTATTCTAATCGTCTTTTCAGAAGCGTTGCGCAGTTCTTCAAAGTCCTTAAATTTTTTTGCTAAAATTTGTGCGGTTTCAGTCCCTACATTTTCAATACCAAATGCAGCGATAAATCGCCAAAGTGATGGTGTTTTACTTATTTCGATAGAATCCAGTACTTGTCCAGCACTTTTAACTCCCATTCCTTCGAGCGGTGTAAGATCAAATAAAGTGAGTTTATACAAATCAGCGAAGTTCTTGACCAGCCCCTTTTCGACCAGTTGTTCGATCAGGGCCGGGCCGATATTGTCAATGTTCATTTGTTTTCTGCCGACAAAGTACTCAAGTTTTTCCTTGAGTCTGGCTGGGCATTTGAGGTTCAAGCATCGCAGAGCGACTTCGTTTTTATCTTTTTTGACTTCGCCTCCGCAGGCGGGACAACGCGTCGGAATCTCAAATGGCTTGCTGTCGAACAGGTTTCGCTGCTTGATCTTGACATCGACCACCTGCGGGATAATCTCACCGGCCTTTTCGATGACGACCGTGTCGCCGCAGCGGACGTCCAGCCGTGCAAGCTGATCAAAGTTGTGCAGGCTGGCGCGTTTGACGGTCGTACCGGCCAGCTTCACCGGCTTGAGATTGGCCACCGGCGTCAGCATGCCGGACTTGCCCACCTGCACGTCAATGGACTCGACCGTCGTCTCGGCCTGCTCGGCGGCGAATTTGTACGCGATGCACCACTTCGGTGCCCGCCCCGTCATCCCGAGCACATTCTGCTGGTCGTAGCGGTTGACCTTGACCACCAGCCCATCCACGGCATAATCCAGCGAAGTCTTCTTCGTTTCCCACGTATGGCAAAGGTCAAGCACGGCCTCAATGTCGGCAACTTTCTCCGTGGCCGGGTTGACTGGCAGGCCAAGCGTCTTGAACCGCCCCAGCGCCTCCCAATGCGTCTCGGCAAATGGCTCGGAACTGTACCCCAACGAATAAGCAAAAAACGACAGCTTACGTTGCGCCGTGATGCGGGCATCCAACAGTTTGAGCGACCCGGCCGCGGCGTTGCGCGGGTTGGCAAACTCCGCCTCGCCCTGCTCAACCCGCAGCGCGTTGAGTTCGGCAAACGCCCGTTTCGGCATATATACCTCGCCTCGTACCTCCAACTCATCCGGCACGTCCTTGCCCTCCAGATGCAGCGGAATCGCCCGGATCGTGCGGATATTGGCCGTCACATCATCCCCCGTCCTGCCGTCCCCGCGAGTGGCCCCGCACACCAGCCGCCCATGCTCATAGAGCAGGCTGATTGCCAGCCCGTCGATCTTCGGGTCCACCGTATAGTCATACGCCGCCCCCTCCAGCCCCTTGGCGACGCGCTTGTCAAACTCCCGCAGTTCCGCCTCATTGTAGGTGTTATCAATGCTCAACATCGGCACGCGGTGGCTCACCGACGCAAACGTCTCAATCGGCCGCTCCGAGACCCGCTGCGTCGGCGACTCCGGCGTCACCAGCTCCGGATGCTCGGCCTCCAGCCGCTTTAGCTCGGCAAACAGCCGGTCATACTCCCGGTCGCTGATTTCGGGGGCGTTTTTGACATAATACAAATGGTCATGCCGTCGAATCTCGTCCCTCAGCCGCTCAATCTCATTTTGAACATTTCTAGTCATTATCAATCTATTCAATTATCGACTTGAAATATCATCGTCAAAAAGGCTTTTTTGATCTCTATTGCTATTCTTTTCCACCATATACAGTAGTCTATCTTTGCACGATTGCACTTCTTGTTCACTTGGAATTTTGGGGCTATTGTGATGATTATCTGCCAACATTTCAAGGTCAGATAGACGGCTTATAGTGCTACCGCTATGTTTGCATAAAAACAAGCACTGACCGCCGGTATGAGCAAGTGGGCATTCATCATATCCCCATGCAGTAAAAAATCCAAGCCTTATCAGTTGTTTTTTCTTATCCTTCCTGACTTTAACCTTATTAGTTTTGATTAGCTCCATCAAATCTAAATTAAGCAGGGATGAGTATACTAGCGCATCTTTTATGGAAAGCCACTTGTCGCAATACAAACCTTCACGAAGGTTTTTGTGATCAATTATAAACTTACACTTCTCGAACCGAGGAAGAAAATTATTACAATTATAACCAAACTGCATTTCAGATGGCTGCCTTTCTTTTATCAAGCAGGGTCATTTAATTCTTTCGAAGAAATCGAATTGATTGAGTAGCTGCAAGTTACATCCTTGATGTTGGAGTTCGATAGCTCTTTTAAGCTTATTGGTTTTGGCTTTGCCGGTTTTTCTGTAAAAATCCCATTCACTACATCCTACAACAACAACGTCTGTTTGTTTCGACACAGCACTTGTAACCCTTCCTCCAAAATATTCTATCCATTCAATTGCCTGCTCTCGCTTAAGCAAATCCATTTCGCCGGTCAAAACAAAACGCATGCCCTGAAACCTTGAATCGGTTGGCAATAAAGCGGGGGTATTAAAAGAGAACAACAAGTCTAAAATATCTGGCGCAAGGTTTTCTATCAACGTCGTCTTATTACAGGAAACATGCGTCAGGCAGGCAGAGGAGATTTTCGTGTATTGGTTGAGTTTGCCCATCTGAATAATAGGTTTTGTATTACGGTGTAGTTCAATTGCTATTTGTGCACATGCAATTGCATCCGACAATGCATCATGATGTTCAATCGGTATTTTCAAAAGTCTCGAAATTGTTCCAAGTCTGTGGTTCGGAAGTTCGGGTAACAAGGCACGACACATCTGTAAGGTGCAGAAATATTCTATATCTGGTACAGGTTTGTTGATTTGTCGAAGTGATTGAGTCAGCACTCTTATATCAAAGACGGCATTGTGGGCAACCAACGGGCCCCGCCCCATACGTGTTTGGATTTCAGGATAAATCTCTGCAAACGTGGGGGCATCTACTACCATCTCTTCTCGAATTCCATGTATCCTGACGTTCCATGAACAAAAGATGTTGCTCAAAGGGCGAAGTAATGAATAAAACTTATCAACAACAGTGCCATTGCTGACAACAGCCATTCCAACTGCACAAGCACTTGTTGGATCGCTATTTGCTGTTTCAAAATCAATAGCAACAAAGTTCATTTCTTATAACCTCATGCAAATTTCGCTAAAAACAGCCCTGATTACCTTTTTTGTCGTAAACTTAAAATATCTTATCGGACTTGGAAATATTCACATCCCTGTCTCATCTAAGTCGTTGTTTTTTGACATTTTCATTATAATTGCTCCTTATTATACCCCTTTAATACACAGATGTAAATTGTTTATATCACAACACGCTGATTTGATCCGGCAGACACGACGTCGGGAAGCGACACGTCGGAATAGGATATGGAATCCCGGATAGGAATTCCAGGTTGCCGCCGGCAACCGCTTCGGATATACTTGCAACCATTATAACCTTCTTTATTCGAATATTCGATACTATGATACTGTTAGGCATTGATCCCGGATTACAGGTGTGCGGCTATGCCCTCGTCAAGAAAGAGTTGCTGCGGCAGACGCTGATCGAGGCGGGGGTGTTCCGCACGGACGGCAAGGCGGCTCTGGAAGAACGGCTAAACCAGATCGCCGAGGACATCCAGACCGTGCTGGCCGCGCATAAGCCCGACGTGGTGGCGGTCGAGCAGCTCTACGCCCACTACAAGCACCCCCGCACAGCCATCCTCATGGGCCACGCCCGCGGGGTCATCCTGCAGCGGGCGGCCCAATCCGGCGCAACGGTCAGGAGTTATTCGGCCACCCGCATCAAAAAATCCCTCACCGGCAACGGCCACGCCTCCAAGGGCCAGATGCAGCGGGCCATCCAGACCGTGCTGGACCTGCCGAGTGTCCCCGAACCGCCGGACGTGGCCGACGCGATTGCCGTGGCCCTATGCTGCGCCAACGAGAGAAAACCGCAATACCAGAGTGTCAAATAAATAAATCGCGGGAATATTTTGACTTTTAAGTTGTGGTTTTGCATTTTGGACTTTAACCTTTAGGTTATCTATGATTGCACAAATTGAAGGTAAACTGGTCGGACTGGACGAAGACAGCGCCCTGGTGCAGACGGGGGCGGTCT
This sequence comes from Phycisphaerae bacterium, assembly GCA_012729675.1. GTDB lineage: Bacteria > Planctomycetota > Phycisphaerae > Sedimentisphaerales > Anaerohalosphaeraceae > T3Sed10-213. The sequence goes on from JAAYCR010000079.1 coordinate 11,772, forward strand.
GCTACGAGCTGATGCTGCCGGGGTACGCCGTGATGCAGTTGGGCGGCCGGATCGGCCAGCCGGTGACCTTCTGCACATTCGAGTATTACGAAGGCACGCTGGGCGGCGGTAACCTGATCCCGCGGATGGTGGGGTTTTTGAGCCGGGCAGAGCGGGACTTTTTCGCGATTTATACCACCGTCAAGGGGATGGGCATCAAGAAAGGCCTCAAATCGCTCGCCCTGCCCATCGACCGCATCGCCGCCGCCATCGAGACCGGCGACGAAAAGCTGCTGGCCACCCTGCCGGGCATCGGCAAAAAGATGGCCCAGATGACCGTGGCCGAGCTGGGCGGCAAGCTGAAGACCTACGCCCTCGACACCGGCCAGACACAAAGCCGCTCGGCCTTCAGCGTCTTCCAGACCGAGGCCCTTGAAATCCTGATCGCCTGGGGCGAAAAACGCGCCGAGGCGATGGAATTGATCGAGCTGACCTGCCGCAAGCACCCCGACATCAAAACCGCCGAGGAGCTTGTCCCCCTGGTCTATCGCGTCAAACAAGGCGTCGAAGCCTGATGAATGTAAAATGTATAATGTAAAATGTATAATGTGTGGACGAGCCGAAGGCTCGGACTTCCTTTTTTTTGATTTTTGATTTTTAATCTTTGATTTGCAAATATGGCGATAGATCGAGTATTGAGTGCGGATAGTCGCGGCGAGAAGGAAGAGGTCTTCAACAACGCCCTTCGGCCAAAGCGTCTAAGCGAGTGCATCGGGCAGACGAACGTCAAGGAAAAACTGGCGATTGCCATTGCCGCCGCCCGGCAGCGCGGCGAGCCGCTGGAACATATCCTCTTTTACGGCCCGCCCGGCCTGGGCAAGACCACCCTGGCCAACGTCATCGCCAACGAGATGAACGCCGCCATTCGCACCAGCTCCGGCCCGGCCCTGACCAAACAAGGCGACGTGATGGGGCTGTTGTCCAGCATCAACACCGGCGATATCCTGTTCATTGACGAAATCCACCGCCTCAGCGCCCCCGTCGAGGAATTTATCTATCCGGCAATGGAGGATTTCAAGGTGGACTTTACAGTGGACAGCGGGATGCACGCCAAGACCATCAATTTCCCCCTCAAGCGGTTTACGCTGATCGGGGCGACCACGCGGGCCGGCCTGCTCAGTTCGCCGCTGCGCAGCCGCTTCGGGATGCTGTACCATCTGGAATTTTACACGCTGCCGCAATTAACCGACATCATCGGCCGCTCGGCCCGGCTGCTGGAGTTAAGCTATGACGACGGCACGCTGGAGATGATCGCCGCCCGCTCGCGGGGCACGCCGCGCATCGCCAACCGCCTGCTCAAGCGCGTCCGCGACTACGCCCAGGTCAAGGGCACGGGACGATTGACCGGCGAGATCGTCATCAAATCGCTGGAGATGGAACGCATCGACGCCCTCGGCCTGGACGATCTGGATCGGGCGTTCATGCGGGCGCTGATCGAGGTCTATGACGGCGGCCCGGCCGGCATCGAGGCCATCGCCGCCACGCTCGGCGAAGAACGCGACACGCTCGAAGACGTCGTCGAGCCGTACCTCCTGCAGATCGGCTTCGTCCGCCGCACCAAACGCGGCCGCGAAGTCACCCGCGCCGCCTGCGACCACCTGAAGATGAAACTCAAAACCCCGCGAAAAGATGCGAGTGATGAGACATTGTTTGAGGAATAAATGGACGAACGATTACGAGCGATATTGAAACGTGCTTTGAATGTAAGGCACTATCCATTAATCGAAAGAACCTTTGTTTTCCTTGCGGCGCCCTTTCAATGAGAGTGTTCATCCCGTTTGTATTCTAAAATAAACCCATAACGGTAAGACGTGTTGCCGTCGATGGTGTATTGATCCATAGTTCTTGCTCCCCAGGCATCGTTTCCGCCCACGCCGTGAATGTTCAAGTCGATATTCAGGTTGATGAATTCTCTGTTGGGCAGTTCGAACGGATGCTTGGCCCGTTCCAGGTCCGTTTCGGTATAAGGCCACGCCCGAAAGCAGAGCGGCTGCAGGCCGGCCACATGGATTTGGCTGCCCTCTGAGTCGGCCAAAGAAAACCATCTCACATCGCCGCGGTTGGCATTGTCCTGAGGGGCAATATAATCGGTAATAAAATGGGCCAGTTCGGATTCGTAAAGGCCGATCATCGATCCGGTCTTGCGATCCGGGTAGTTCTCGAACGGTCCGCGTCCGTACCAGGCGATCCGGGAAAATCGATCCTGAAGCTGCACTTTCATACCGAACTTGGGCATCAGCGGAATCGACGTATTGCGCGGCTTATATTCTGCCTGGACCTGGATCTGCCCCCGGCCGTTGACGGTATAATTCAAGGTATAGTCGGCGCCAATAGTCGGCAGGTCCATCAGGCACTGGATTACGATCAGTCCCTCCTCCTGCGACGCCGCGATGTGTTTGACGACGCGATTGGCCCCGGCCGTTTTCCAGGAACCCAACCGGCGATCATAGTTGTTGCGTTTTTGACTGTCATTGGCGGGTTTCCAGAAATACGGCTCCAGAGGGCCGCGCAGCAATTCGCTGTCGCCTTGCATCCAGCTTGCCAGGGCGCCGGTAGGTTTGTTGAAGACCATCCGGAATCCGTCCCCTTCGATGCGGATATCGTCGGCGGTTTCCTGAAGGTCCAAACGCCCCGCTGCGGCCTGCAGGGGTTTGGCCGTTGAGGGCTTCAATACGAACTGTTCGCGAGCCACAGCGAATCCCTGATCGGCCCATAGAACGGCTTCTCGGAGATGGGCAGACAGAGTCAGGCAAATGTCTTCCGACGCCGACTCCAGCCTGGCGGGTCGGGTGAGATCAACAAGCCTCGATTCTCCGGGAGGAAGGGACTTAAAGACCAGCGGCCCGGACTCCCGAACCTTGCCGTCTGCGGTGAAACTGTACCGGATGTCCAATGGATCAAGCAGCAGAAAATCGTATCGGTTGGTCACTTTGACGCGAAGCGGATCCGTGCTGACCAGCTCGAAAAGGATGGGCTGATACACCTTCTGAACTTCGTAGTAATGAGGATGAGGCACTCGGTCGGGACCAATCAGCCCGTTGAGACAGAAATTACCGTCGTTGGGCATGTCGCCGAAGTCGCCGCCATAGGCCCAGAACTCGTTATCTTTAAGCGGCAGCGCGGCGGGGTGTTCATCGTAACGGAGCGGCGATCCGTCGATGCGTTTGGCAATGCCCTGATCAACCCAGTCCCAGATCGCACCTCCCACAATGCTGCGGTCGGCATAGATCACATCCCAGTATTCCTGCAGGTTGCCGACGGCGTTGCCCATGGCATGAGCGTATTCTCTCAAAAACACCGGACGGTCGGTGATTCGCTCCCCCAACTGCTTTAACCGGTCGGGGGTCAGATATCCCTCGTCGTATATCGCCGAGACGCTTCGGTCGGAATCGCAATAGACCGGGCGAGTGGGATCGATGCGTTTGACCGCGTCGGCCATGGCTCTGATATTTCGGCCCCGTCCGCCTTCATTGCCCAGAGACCACAGGATGATACAGGCGTGATTTTTGTCGCGTTCAACCATAGAGACGGCCCGATCCACATGGGCGGCCTCCCACAAGGGATCATCGCCGAGGAGGGTATTCCCGATACCGAATCCATGCGATTCCTGATTCGCCTCATCCATGACGTACAAACCGTACACATCGCACAATTCATAGAAGAAGGGGTCGTTGGGATAATGCGAGGTGCGCACCATATTGATGTTGGCCTGCTTGAGCAGCTCGATGTCCCGTATCATCGTCTGTCGATCCACAGAACGCCCGGTTCGCGGGTGATGTTCATGCCGGTTGACGCCTTTGAGCTTGAGGACCTGCCCGTTGATGGAAAAGAGTTCGCCCTCGACAGCCACCTTTTTGATGCCGAACCGCCAGTGTACCGTGTCGATAATTTCTTTGCGGGCGTTCTTCAGGGTCAAGTGAAGATCATACAAATGCGGAGTCTCTGCGGACCAAAGCAGGGGATGATCGATGAGGGTCTCCAGAGAAATCGAGCATTGTGATGAGGGAGTGATCGGCCCGGTATCCTTCGACAGCGTCACCGGCACGGAATGGCCGGAAATCACGACTTCAACCGTCATACCTTCCGCCGTGGTGCCGGATCGGTTTTCAATCGTCACCCGGACAGCCGCCCGGGCGGTCGCCAGCGAAGCGTCAGGTTCGGCGGTCACGGCATAATCCTGGATAAAGACGGACGGCCGGATAAACAGATCCACGTCACGGAATATTCCGCTCAGACGCCACATGTCCTGGTCTTCGAGATAACTGCCGTCAGACCAGCGATAGACCTCTACGGCCAGCTTGTTTTCGCCCGGGCGGATGAAGGCGGTAATATCAAACTCCGCCGGCGTCATCGACCCCTGACTGTAGCCGACTTGTTGGCCGTTCAGCCAGACATAAAACGCGGAATGGACACCCCCGAAATTCAGAAACACCCGCTGATCCGACCGAGTTTGGGGGGCGTTAAATACCGTACAGTAGCTGCCGACGGGGTTGCGATTAGAATAACTGAAAAATGACCGCGGCGGTTCGCTGGTCACCCGCGGCGGATCCGCCTTGAAGGGATAGGGAATATTCGAATAGATCGGCATGCCGAAGCCCTGCATCTGCCAATTGCCGGGGACTTGAATCATATCCCACTCGGCGACCGAATACGTCTGCTGATAAAACGCCTTCGGCCTGGACTCCGGATCGGGCGACCACTTAAACCGCCACTGACCGTTAAGCGAGATCACCCGGGGGTCATCGGCTTTCTTGCCGGCCATGACAAACGGCGCGTGGGGTTTCTCTTTGTTGCTCCCGATGACCGCCGGGTTTTCCCAATCAGGAACTTGGGGCGCATCTTCCGCGATGGCTGAGATGACGCACGTCAGTAACCATGCCGTCGCTATAATGACCGGCTGCCGAAAGAACGCCATGCCCACCATGTCACTGCCTTTCTTGTCTTCTATGGTGATTATTGCAAAACGTTTATTCCCGAATTAGGGTTGTGAAATTTCCTCCCCGTTCCCATCGGATAGCTCCTCAACAGGCGATCAACAGGTATGGCGACACCGGAATAACCAGCAAAAAGAATGTCCGGCCGGTACCTGCCAAGCCGTCAGGCCGGCATCAACGCCAACAGTTGCGCATTGATGCCGGCCCGGACAGAATCAGAGGGTTTCTGTGGGACGATTAATCCGTTTTAGGGGCTGCCTCGTTCTTAGCAGCTGACTCGTTCTTAGGGGCTGCCTCGTTCTTAGAGGCTGCCTCGATAAGGGCATGGAACGCCGGTTTTGGCTCCAACCGGCCGGTGAACAGCAGCGCATTTTGACGTCCGCGCCACGACCGAGTGTCACTGATGCCCCAGAACGTCACGCGATCGATCACATCCGCGTGACGCAGGAAAATTTCAAACAGCTTGCGATAGACCTCGGCCTGTTTCTGGTAATTCTCTTCCGGAATCGTCCCGCCGCCGCGTACGTTGAATTCGCCGCTGTTGTCGCCCGTTGCCGTCACGTCCAGCTCGGTAATGGCGACTCTCAGTCCCAAAGACGCGTAGTTGGTAATCGCCTTTTCCACGTCCGCCAGGTTGGTATCCAGATGCCAGTGACCCTGGATGCCTACGCCGGTGATCGGGGCGCCCTCTTCAATGAGACGCTTGAGCAGCATCATCGAGCTGGCGTGTTTGCCAGTGTTTGCAACGGCACCTTGCTCAATATTGTAGTCGTTATAATATAATTCCGCGTCGGGGTCTGCCTCACGTGCCCATTTGAACGCCTGGGTCAATACATCCGGACCGACCGCCGTGTACCAACTGCTTCTGCGAAGATTCTCCGTCCGGCCTGTGCCGCGGTCGTCGATTGCCTCGTTGACCACGTCCCAGCCGACCACACGGCCTTTGTATCGTTGGGCGACAGTGAAAATGTGTTTTTTAAGCCGTTCCAAGGCCAGTTCCCGAGATGCAGGCTGACCGTCGGGACCCTCAAAGAACCAGCGGCCTGTCTGGGCGTGCCACAGCAGGGTATGCCCCCAAACCTTGACATCATTTTTCATGCACCAGTCAACCATCGCGTCGGGGGTGGAGAAATTGAAGTTGTTTTCCGTGGGCTGGGTCGGCTGCGGCTTCATTGAGTTTTCCGGGGTCACGATGTCGTAGTGCATCTTGATATTGGCCAGTTCGTCACTGGAATATCCCCTCAAATCGCCGGCTGCGCCTATGAGAAATTTCCCGGCGTACGCTTCTTTGAGTGACTTGAGGTCCGCCTCAGCTTTATCCTCGCCATACACGGTTGCCGCCGCTGCCGCACACACGATCAAACACGATATCAGTATTCTCTTGTTCATCATGTTCCTTTTTCTATTAAGGGTTTCACAACACCTTCCGGCCTGCAACGTAACAGGCTTCAGTTTCCAATGCAATGAACATACGGGAGTTGTATTCCGGAATTCACCCCGACAGCACTCTCCGTCAGCCTGAATGCGGAACAGGCCGCTGGCTGAAACGCCCGAAATATTCCAGAATCTGGTCACGCCATTTTGCGGAATCCGTGACCTGAATAGTCAGTCGGTCATCAACTTCCCGGTGCCGCTGCGAATCGATTTTTCCACTCAGCGATTGCCAGGTCTGCTGTAACACCGCGGCCTCGGCGGCGCCCTGCTGATATTTTTCGCAGAGTTCATCCCACAGGGTCTTGCCGGATTTCATCCGGTAATCCCATGCACAGCGATGGAACCACAGCAGAAACGTTTCCGGGCATTTCGTGATATCGTCAAACAGGTCGCAGACGGGAGGGAAGTATTGTTCGACCGCACCGTTGCCGCGGCGGCTTCGGTCAAAGCCGATCCCGTCCGCAGACGCCTGATGATAATAAGTCGCGGTCCAATCGGCCCTCGAAGCGCGGTCGTTCCAGGGCATTGGCGCGTAATGATCGCCGCCGATCAGGTGATGCAGACCCAGCGGCATCGTATAGTTTACATACGTCTCGTGGGAGCTCATCATCATGTCGCGGATGACCCCAACCGTCTTTTCATCGTTGGTAAAGGTCATGCGCGTCCATTCGTCGGCGATAGCTTCGGCGGACAACTCCGGATTCCAGGCCAGTCGCCCGAAAGCATACCAGTTCGACTGCGAAAAATGATGCCCGCACCAGTTGGTGTCCAGCCCGGGATTCGTCACGGAAACCATTCCGGTGATGGGATAGGGATAAACCTTGCCGGCCAGCACCTTGGCAACGGTCGAACCACGTCCCTTGGCGTGCGTATCCGAGTCCAGAAACTCCTTCCACATGGTCCCGTGGTAAACCAAATGCCGGGCATGGCCGAGATATTCCTGCGTTCCCTGGATCTCGGCGATGACGGGGGTATGTTTCATCCCGCCAAAGAGCGGATGGAACGGTTCGCGCGGCTGAAAATCAATGGCGCCGTTTTTCACCTGCACCACAACATTGGGGCGAAACTGCCCGTCCAGCCGCGTAAACTCCAGGTACGCACGTTTTGCGCGATCCGGATCCACATCCTCATCATATACGAAGGCACGCCATATCACATTGCCCTTGTGCGGGGCCAGCGCATCAGCCAGCATGTTGGCCCCTTCGGCATGGGTACGGCCGTAGGTCTTCGGCCCAGGCTGTCCTTCGGAGTTGGCCTTGACCAGAAAACCGCCGAAATCGGGGATCAATTCGTAAATTTCATCCGCCTTTTTCTTCCACCAGTCCATCACGGACGTATCGAGCGGATCGGCGGTTCGCAGTCCGCCCAGCCGCACCGGCGACGCAAAGTTTACGCTCAGGTACATACGCACGCCGTACGGCCGCCAAACCGTCGCCAGCGCGGTAACCTTGTCAAGATATTCCGGCGAGAGAATGCGCGGATCGGCGTTGACGTTGTTGATGGCGGCACCGTTAATCCCGACAGAGGCACAGGCTCGTGCATAATCGGTATAGCGGGGACTGAGTATTTCCGGCAGTTCATTCCACTGCCAGAGGCTCCGTCCGGCATACCCGCGTTCAATGGAGCTGTTGGGATTGTCCCAGTGGTTCATCAGCCGAAGCTGGATCGCAGGCCGCTCGGTGATGTTAAGCGAATCAATCGGCCGGGCAGTCTGCATCAGCCGCAGAAAATGATAACCGCCGTACAGCATGCCCTGCTCGCTGTTGGCGGCGATGACGGTCACCGGTTTATTACCGATGCGGGTCGAACGGATGATGTATCCCTCCTCGCCCACGGCCGCCATGTCGGCAACCCGGTTCCAGTCACGAATGATGGCCGAATTGCCCGGGGTGCCCAGAATGACCGTGCCTGGCCCGAATTGATGATCGCTCAGCGTCACCTCGCTATCCAGCAGGGATCGGATCGCCGACTGGCATTCACTGCGAAGGATTTCGCAGGTTGCCGAATCGCCCTCCACGCAGAGCTGCTGCACGGTCTTGCGATACCGCTGGGCCACACTGCCCGGCGACGCATACCGAAGCCAAAGCCGATACCCGTCTTCGTCCGACAGCGGCAATTGAGATGCCTGTGATTGGTAATGGTTTGTGTGGCAGCCGACGTAAACCCCTGCGGTACCTGCCAACCCCGATGCGATAAATTGTCTTCGAGATATTTTCATGGCGTCATCATACCCCATCTGTTGTGTCATTTCAACCCCAAAAAATCGGGTCATCCGACGAATACGCAGTCTTTTTTGTAGATATTTTGGGTCTCGTAGCCTTGGTATTATGAGTCAAGCTCGCCCTGACTGTTTCTTCAATTTGCGTAATTCCGCGTCATCATGGTTTCGATGTGTTTATTCACGCAAAAATAACGTGAACTGCGAACGGGTGTTCTCGACGGTTTTGGGGTTGACATTATGTCGATATGTTTTACCCTAAGAGAAAATTCAGCGAGACGAACTGATAAAGGCGGATTGTGGGGCAATCGAACATCATTATTGCGGTGCCGAGATGGCTGAGGGCGGTTGAGGCGGCCCAAGCGGGCACATTCCCGTCGGTCGAGGCGCGGGTGGCGCTGGCCGTGGAACTGGCGCAGCGTAACATCGACCAAGGCACGGGCGGGCCGTTTGGGGCGGCCGTCTTTGACCTGACGACCCACACGCTCGTCGCCGCCGGGGTCAATCTGGTGACCAGCGCCGCCTGTTCGATCGCCCATGCCGAGATGATTGCCTTGGCACGCGCCCAGCAGCGGCTCAAGACGTGGGATCTGTCCGCCGTGGACCGCTTCGAGCTGGCGACAAGCTGCGCCCCGTGCGCGATGTGCCTGGGTGCGATGCCGTGGTCGGGCGTTTGCGCGCTGGCCTGCGGCGCCCGCGACGAAGATGCCCGTGCGATCGGCTTTGACGAAGGCGCCAAACCCGCCGACTGGGCGGGCGAACTTGAAAAACGCGGCATCACCGTCACGCAGGACATCCTTCGCGAGCGAGCCGCCGCAGTCTTGCGCGCCTACGCCGCCGCGGGAGGGAAGATATACTGAAATTAACTTCGGCCAAAGGCCGAGTCCTCATTTTTGATATTTGATTTTAAATCTCTAATTTAATGTATGGATCCTGAAGTCGTTGACACATTGGTCATTACGTCGATCTTGACGTACTTGTTTCTGATCGGCTCGTTTCTGCTGGGTGTGGTGCTGATTGCGCATATTTTGCTGCAAAAGCACTCGCCATCCGGCACGATCGCGTGGCTGCTGGCGATTCTGCTGATGCCCTATGCCGGCGTGCCGCTCTATCTGGCCTTCGGCGGACGCAAGCTGCTCCGCCGCGCCGAACGAAAAAGCCGCCTCGGCCTGGACACCTCCGAGGCCATCGCCGAAGACAAGGCCTGCATCACCGATCGTATCCTGCGCAGCTATCACATCCCCGGCGCCCAGGACGGTCACCGCCTGACGCTGTGCACCACCGGCCAGCAGCGGTTTGACGCTCTGGCAAGCCTGATCGACAACGCCCAAAAAAGCATCCACATCTCGACCTTCGTCTTTCGCCCCGACGCTGTCGGCCGGATTATCCTCAATAAGCTGGCCGAGCGCGCCGCCGCGGGTGTGTCCGTACGTCTGCTGATGGACGGCGTCGGTTCGCTGCACACCCGGCCGCGTCATCTTCGCCCACTTCTGGACGCCGGGGGCAAGGTCGCCTGGTTTATGCCCGTGCTGCACCGCCCGTTCCGCGGCCGCGGCAATCTCCGCAACCACCGCAAAATCTACATCGCCGACTACACCACCGTCATCGGCGGCGGGGCCAACATCGGCGCCGAATACATCGGCCCGACCCCCCTTTCCGGCCGATGGAAAGATCTGGCGTTTGTGCTTGAAGGCCCGACCGTCCGCCACTGGGAAGAGGTGTTCTGCCGCGATTGGGAGTTTGCCAGCGGCGAAACGCCGTCGCTGCCCCCGCTGGACGACCGCCGCCCCGCCCCGGCCGGCAGCGCCGTCGTGCAGTTTGTTCCGTCCGGCCCCGACATTGTAGGCGACCCGCTCTATGACGCGATTCTGTCGATGATCTACGCCGCCCGGCGGCGGCTGTGGGTGGTGACGCCGTATTTTGTGCCCGATGAGCCGCTCTGTCAGGCCCTGATGCTGGCGGCGCGTCGCGGCGTCGATGTCCGCGTGCTGCTGCCGAAAAACTCCAACCACCCGCTGCCCGACATCGTCCGCGGCAACTGGCTCCGCCAGATCCAGCAGGCCGGCGGATTGATCCTCTTTTACACCGAAGGCATGATGCACGCCAAAATCTTCCTGATGGACGACGAAGCCGCCGTCCTCGGCTCGGCCAATATGGACATCCGCAGCTTCTTTTTCAACTACGAATCCGCAATGTTCGTCTATAGCCGCCCCGAAATCGCCCACACCGCCGACTACATCGAACAGCTTGCCGCCCACTGCCATTGCGGCATCGGCCGCGCCGGGCTGGCCCGCAGCCTGGCCGAGAGCGTCGCCCGCCTGGCCGCCCCGCTCCTGTAGAGGCCCTGCTTGAATACGCCCGAAGGACTGAAACAATCGTCACGCGGGACGACCGACAAATGTCCTCCATACCTGTAAATTAGCTTTGTTTGGGTTCGTTTTTATTCAGTTAACAGTGAGCAGTTATCAGTAAACAGTTGATGAATAAGAGTTTACGTTTTATTCAGAATGGAAAATTGGGTTTGTTTGTTCATTTTTCAGGAGTCAGAAGTCAGGAGACAGGATTCAGAAGGTCGAATTTTACTTATTTTTACCGCCGAGGACACAGAGGATACTGAGGGTAGAGATAGCTCTTAGTTCGTAGTTCATTGTTCGTAGTATTTGGTTCTTAGTTTTGGGTTGGGTCGGAATATCTGTTCACATTCTCCTCCATTCGGGCGCTGCGCCCGACTGAGGGGTATTATATCGAAAAGTTTTGTGTTTGTCAAACTGTATTGAACCACTGATCCCGGGGATTTTTATTCTTCCGCGTCGTGTTCGGGGTAAATCAATTCATCCACCGCATAATTCCATGCCGCTGCCTTGGCCAGGAGGTCGTTCAGCACGGTCTCGTCAAGCGTCGGCGTACGGGACAGAATCCACAAATACCCCCGGCTGCTGCTGGCAACCATTGCGTATTGGTAATCGACTTTGTCGAGGGCGATGATGTGGTAGTCGGCCCAGAACGGACGAAAGAAGCTGACTTTCAGGCTGCCGACGGATGAATCGCCAGCCGGCCGGGCAACGGCACGGGCGGAGCGCCACTGCTCTTTGGCGTCATCATAGCCGCGATTGACCACATCGATTCGCCCGTCCTCACGCAGCGAATACTCCGCCGTCACCCGCGACAGCCCCCGCTGAAACGAATGATCCAGGCGGGCAATCTCATACCACGTCCCCAAGTACCGCTCCAGTTCAAACCCCTCAACAACCGTTACCCCATCCGGAACCCCCGAACACCCGATCAGTATCAATACCGTCACGATTAACAATGCGATTCGCTTTTTCATTTTACAGCCTTTCTTGAAACCACAGATTTCACAGATTGACGCAGATTATTCTCTGGTAATGATCAGTAAAGCCAATATACATTGCGTGGCTGGATAGGTTGATCACTCTTTGAGCATATTTTCAATCAATATTCGATAGCCCTCTCGTTAATAACCCATTCACTATTTGCCACGTTCGAATTTCTGTTCCCATTATTTCTGCCCTTTCTGTTACGGTATAAGTGCTCCTCAAACATTTTCAATCCGGCTGGTTTTGGAGGAGCATGAGGATGTCTTCTTTTTTGGGCAGTGCATCGTGGAGGCCGAAGCGGCTTCGGGCGAGTGTCTCGGCGGCAACGGCGAATTTGACGGCCATGTCGGGGTTATCGCCGCAGCCGTAGCAGGCGGCCAGCGCCCCGGCAAAGGCCGATTCGCAGCCGGTCTGATCCACCACCTCCAGCATTATGCCGGGGATGCGGCGATACCCCTGCCGGTCGATGACCAATGCCCCGTGCCAGCCCATGCTGATGACGACGCACTTGGCGCCGCAGGCAATGATTTCGGTGCCGATTAATTTGAGATCGCCTTCGCCGCTGGAGCCGAGTTCCGAGCCGCAAACGACGCCATCAAACCGGAGCACCACGACATCGGCGTTGTAAAAATCGACCGACCAGTCGATGGTATGTAACACACGGCGATCCACGGCGGGCAGACGGGCTTCGAGGACGACAGGCGTGTTGTGCATATGGGCGGTGCGAATGGCGGCGACAGCGGCGACGGGCGAAACCCCGTCACTGATAAGACACACATCCGCGGCCTGAATAAGCTGCTCGGCGGCGGCGTATTCGATCTCATCGCGTCCCAGAACACGGTTGGCCCCGGCCGAGCGGCAGCTTCGGTTTTCGCCGTGGGCGTTGACCAGCGTTACGACGATGCCGGTGCTGATGGCCTGGGTCAGATAGACCAAGTCGGTACTAACGCCGAACCGCCGCAGGGCTTGCTTGATCATCTCTCCGAAGGCGTCCTCGCCGATCCGCGCCAGCAACCACACCTCACAGCCGCATAACGCCGACTGAATCGCCTCATTGACGCCAGCGCCGGTCGGCATACAGGAAAAGCCCGACCCTTCGACCGCCTTGCCCGGTTCGGGAAACGTGTCACATTTAACGGCCATGTCCACATACGCCGGGCCAATTACCAAGACTTTGGGAATCCGTTCTGCCATTGTCACATCCTCGTTTGCTCACTCTGAATTCATTGTGTATTCTATTCGTCCCGCCGGCATGCTGCATGTACAAGCCGGCTGGACGCCGGCGGTACGGTCTTGCCACGATGCCATACTATAACGCGATTTGGCCGGGGATTAAAGTATTTTTTATCGGAATCAGGCGTATTCCAGCGGGTCGGTCAACCCGGCCTCCTGAAAACCTTTTAGTCGCAGACGGCAAGCGTCGCAATGTCCGCAGGGTTGGCCGGACGGGGCCGGATCGTAGCAGCTATGCGTCAGGGCGTAATCTACCCCCAGCTCGACGCCCTTCCGAATAATCTCTGCCTTGCTCATCTCGATAATCGGCGTCTGAATCCGCAGATACCCCTGCCCCTGAACCGCCTTGGCGATGGCGAGATTGGCCATTGTCTCAAACGCGGCGATGTAGGCCGGGCGGCAATCGGGATAGCCGCTGTAATCGAGGGCATTGACGCCGATGAAAATATCCCACACGCCCAGTACCTCGGCCCACGCAAGTGCGTAGCTGAGAAATATCGTGTTTCGTGCGGGAACATAAGTAATTGGAATATCTTGATTTAGAGAATTTCTGTCTTTGGGGACGGCCAGTTTGACATCCGTCAAGGCCGAGCCGCCGAACGCAGCCAGATCGACGTCGACAATTCTGTGCTCCGCAGCCTGCATGGCGCAAGCAACACGGCGTGCGGCCTCGATCTCGCCGCTGTGCCGCTGGCCGTATCGGAAGGTCATCGCATAGCACCCAAACCCCTCCTGCTTTGCAATCGCCAGCGTGGTGGCCGAATCCAGCCCGCCGCTGAGCAAGACAATTGCGGATTTTGAAACCATTTTTGTTGAATTCCTTGAAAACAATTGTGATTCTGACTACAATACTGATTAGTTTAGCAATTTATTGAGCGAAAACCTATTATTTTTTGACAAAACGGCGAGATTATGAGCGATAAACCGACCCTTGAACTCTTTGAAAACCCGCGACCCGGCAGGGATTATACGATTACGATTCACTGTCCGGAATTTACCAGCGTCTGCCCCAAGACGGGACAGCCGGATTTCGGGGAGATTGTGATCGACTATATACCGGACAAGATGTGTATTGAATTGAAAAGTCTGAAATTTTATTTGCAGAGTTTTCGTAACCAAGGTATTTTTTACGAACGATTGACCAATGATATCCTGGACGATCTTGTCTCGGCGTGCCGGCCGCGGTGGATGCGGATCACCTCGGCGTTTACGCCGCGCGGAGGCATCACGACTGAGGTACGCGCCGATTACCAGCAGGAATACGCTGCTGAACAATAAAAGCCGCTGAGGCTGTCGCGGAAACCCCAAAAAGTGAGGGTAACATTATGACAATCAGCTTTCACTGTGAATCATGCAAGCAAAAAATCAAGGCGCCGGACGCTACGGGCGGCAAGTGGGGCAAGTGCCCCTATTGCAAACACCGATGCTATATCCCCCTGCCGCCGTCGGACGATGAGCCGGAATTAAAGCTGATGCCGATCGATGATGCGGAAGAAACGCAGATGACCGATCTGATGCGTCAGACGCATGAACTGTCCCAAAAAATTTTGCGTCAGCGCGAGGCCATGGAAGACGCTCAGGAGAGCGACCCCAATACCCAAAAAGATATCGAGAAAGATATGATCAAAAAAGGCATTTTGTACCTGAGGCTGATGGCCGACGGGGAACTGACACAGGCGGAGAAGATATTTGAACAGCTACGACGGCACAAAAAGGCTTCGCTGCGGATTCTCGGCAGTATGGCGCGGGCCGAGCGACCGGAGCCGGAGTTGGCCGACATTGCCAACGGCGTGCTTCAGGGGCTGATTCGGGATGCATCGGGGAAGTTGAGTTCGTAGCTTTTGCTGTCATTTCGCGTAAAAGCGTTTTATGTTTTTTCGGCCATAGGAAAACGTAAAAGATGGGGGCTGGGTCGGGAAACGAAAATACTTGGGAGACTCTCCCATCGGTCTGCTGCGCAGAGCCGATGCCACCCAACCTTAGTTCGTAGTTTATAGTTCGAAGTTTGTAGTTGCAGCAACGACGTTATTTGGGGTCGGAATAGGCGACGGCGGCGACGACGGCATAGACGTGTTTGGCCCCGGCTGCTTTGAGGACTTTGGCGCATTCGGTCAGCGTGGCGCCGCTGGTGGTGATATCATCGACCAGAGCGATGGTTTTGCCGTCGAAGGGGTGTCCCTGCCGCACGGCAAAGGCATTTTTGACGTTGCGTCGGCGCTGGGCTTCGGAGAGATTCCACTGGCGTTTGGTATAGCGGGTGCGCACCAAGTCGGTGCTGATGCGGGCGGGGGCAGCGCAGAGGCCGCGGGACAGATAGAGCGACTGATTAAAGCCGCGTTCGAGACGGCGACGCCAATGCAGGGGAACGGGGACAAAATAATCTATGCGGCGTGCCCAACCACTGACGGCCAGGGCGTCTTTCATCATGCCGCTGATTCGCCCGGCGTACTCGGTGCGCTGGTGGAACTTGAAGGCCAGCACAAGGCTGCGCAGCGCCGACTCATACAGCCCGGCGCGGATCGTGCCGTCAAAGGCCAGGTCTTCGTCCTGACAGGCCCCGCAGCGATTGTTGACGATGCCGAAGGGGCTGGCGTTGCGTCCGCACCGTCGGCAATAGTCGGCGGCGGTGCAGCGGGTCAGTTCCTGCCAGCAAGCGGGACACAGCCCGTCGTCGTCGCGGCGGATGGGCGTCTGACACAGCACACAATGTGGGGGAAACAGCAAACATTCCAGCCCCTCGACCCCCCGCGAGAGAATGCCCTTGAGCCGCGCAACCGGATTGGACTGCCGTGTTTGCATACACGAAACTATACACGGCGAGGCGACAAAAGGAAAGTGAAATGTGTGATCGAAAAACGCCGTGCCCCCCTACCGGGTTTTGTAGGCGGAGTTGTCGGGAGAAAGAAAACCAATGGGCGAACGAAGATTCTGAAGGTTGTAGTCCTCAAGGATTTGCTGATGACGAGCAGGGTCGATATGGGTAGAGATGTCGGACGATGACGAAACGCTGCCGTCCGCCCAAGCGACATTGGTGCGCCGGTTATGGCGAAAGCCCTGTGCGCCGGCGTATCGACCGCTGAAGGACAAGTCCCCCTCGCTGCGTAAAGGGGCACGCATAAATTTGTTGGCTCCGTTTGTGCTTTGTCCGTCGCCGAAGACCGCCGTGGAGGCCAGTTGGGCCATTCGGTCGCGTCGGGCAGGTTGTGTGATCGTTTCCCATTGGCCGTGTCCAATGTAGCTGGTGTTGTAGTTGTAGCCGGTGTAGGGGTCATAAGCGGTGTTGGAAGCGCCGCGAAAAGAGGGGCATTGATGAATTTTGTCGATGGTTTCGCCCTGCCATAAGAGGCCCGGCTCCACCGTCACAGCGGCAGGAGCGTCCGGCAGGGTGAGCGGGTCAACGACACCGAGATCCGCATTCAAGGCGGCTGGGGCGGGTGTACGCAGGGTGAAATCCCAGTTGTATTGAATGGTCTCGTTGTCACCGTGCCAGGTATAATAGGCAATGGGAAAAAAACCGTTGTTGTTTTCAGTATAAACCACCGCGGCGATCATCATCTGGCGGAGATTGCTTTGGCAATAGATGGATTCGGCCTGCTGCTTGGCACGGTTCAGCGAGGGCAGCATCACCGAAAGCAGAAGCGAAATAATGGCAATCACGACCAGAAGTTCAATCAGCGTAAAGCCATTTTCTTTGCGGCCAAGATTCAATCGCTTGTTCAGCATCATGATTTGTATCGCCTTAAGGGCGTAACGGCTCAATCACAGGGTTACGGGTCGCAATTCCAAGTACACGTCATCCAGTTTTCGGCGAGAACCGCAAAATCCGCCAGATCGACACGGCAGTCGCGGTCAATATCGCCCGGTGGAAAGGGGTGTTTGTAATCGCCGCAGGCGGCAACATCGGCAATCGCATCGACCTCGCCCCATTCGTCGCTGGTGAGCTTGACATACTTGAACCACCTGCGCCCGGTTTCAGGATCAATCCTGAGGGCGTCGTAATCGTTGGGATCGAGCCATTGCAGATCGAAGCCCGCTCCCCCTGCCGAGCCGTCGTAAAGCGCAATGGCTTCGGGAACGGACAGGCCGGCAAAGTCGGCCAGCGTCAGAGTCGGATCGACAGGCCGAAGAAAATCCAGCGGCTTGCCCCATTGCCTGCTGACGCTGTCCCATGCAAAAGCCTGGGTCGGAAACAGCCCACCGGCGACAATGCCTTCGGGGAATGTAAACCAAGGGCCGTTGGGGTCTTGGGCGACACTGACCGTGACCCATTCGTCATTGATTGACGCCGGATGCGTCAGATAGACCGAGTTCATATCGGTTGTCGGCGTCAGGTAGTCGTTCGCTCCGCTCCATTGTCGTTCGAAAAAAGTATTGCTGAACACAATGAAATCAATGCCATGCGGATTGTTTATATCGTCGGCGATTATATGGTTAAACCCCACGATCACTTCACTGCCGAAGCCAAGGGTCAAAACGGTGCGGCCCCCTTCGGGCGTTACGTTCCATGCGCCATAGACCAGCGACACAGGGAAGTTTTTGCCTGTATCGCGTACATAGGGAGTCGGCGGGCCGAGTACTGCGCCGGGTTGATCATAAGGATATGAGCCAAATGGTCCGCTGTACGAAATCAGCGTGTCTGCGAAATCCGAGCCGGCAGACAGACCGCTTAGAAACACCCACAGGGCAACGATACAGAATGTTAATGTCATTTTTCTCATTGTCAGGTTCCTTCACAACCGGGGCAGGCTGCCTCAGCCCGCCCCGGCCGGAGATGATTTACGTTCTGCGCATACGCCCCCGCATGGCCGCCCCGCACCCCATCAACACCGCCGTTATCGGTTCGGGAATCGGCATTTGGCCGGGTTGGCGATAGGCGTCCCAGTCGGGCGAATAATTCGTCCAAACCCAGCTATCCCAGCTTCCATCCGTCAGGTTACGCATATCGACGGCGCCGCCGCTCTGCTGCCAGTCTTGACCATTTGCGCTGATGTAATAGTGCCAGCCTGCAAAGTCCTGACCATAATCGTACGCCACCGCGCCGGGATACTCAAACCCCGTCACCATAAAACCCCAGGAGTACGTCGTAATCAGAACGTTCAAATCGCCCGCCGCATCCACTGCCTGCAGCGCATCCCATCCTGTCGCTTCTCCGTCCCAGCGGTACTCAAACACAAACGCCTGAGTGTAATCAAAATCAATGACAATCGTTGCCGTCTGGCTGCCGTCTCCGGCAGAGTACTCTGCCGGGCCCGTATAGATTATCCCGGCAGACAGGACTGTCGAAATCAGCATGACCATTACAAACTCCAACACGATAGTATTACTTTTCATTGTACTCCAAAACCTTTCCTGATGTTTATTGTATTCCATTTATTACCATTTAACATTCCTGTGCCGGGTTGGCTGCGGTCGTCGGCAGACCCAAACGACCGCAGCCTCCCTGCTTGCTTCGATTTTCGGCATCCGACCGAAAATCACGGAAATAATAACGCAACCTTTTGAACAGTTGTACATAATCTGACGGGCACCTCCTTTTGCGGCTCTGTTTGGCGAAGGGTCCGACACAGGCAATAAAAAAAGCCGCTGCTCCCGCGAAGGGAGCAACGGCTTATGCGTTGTCTATCTGAATCAGCGTCCGACCCGGCAAATCAAACCCCTTGCCGCCGGCCAGCCGACGCACTACCCTGTTCCAATCGCGAGAACACACGTACACGTGTTGGTACTAAGGCAGGTTTTCTGACTCGCATCCTACCGCCAGGCCCCTTCCCATCCGCGGCAGCGGACAGTGGGACGAAATGCCTGTCGGATTCGGCCAAGGAAACGCCCTTGACCGGCGAACGCACACAGCGGCGCGACCGTCACGGATTTTCACCGTGTTCCCGTTTATGCATATTCAGCCGCACACAAGCGGCCGAACCTTACACCAATAGTTAGAGTTTTCAAAGAACAAACGCTACTGTATCGGACATCGCAGATTTTGCAATAAAAAAATCCTGCGGCTCGAAAAAACAGCAGGATTGGAACAATTCATTATGTAAGCCGTCTATTATCCAAACTGGTCGAGAAACGTATTGATCAGCTTGGAGGCCGTTCTTAAGCAGATTGACAAATCCTGCCGAAATGACAGATTCCGAACATAGCGGGTGTCGTAATAAATCCATTCCTGAAAATCCATCTCGGCCTGCCGTGTGCGGCAGATCTGCCAGAGGCCGGTGATGCCGGGGCGTACCGACAGCCGGGCGTCTCGCCAGGCGGGGCAGGCCTCGTTTTCATGTTCGGGCGAAGGACGCGGGCCGACCACGCTCATCTGGCCGAGCAGGACGTTGAAAAACTGCGGCAGCTCGTCGATGCAGGTGTCGCGCAGAAACTTGCCCACACCGGTGATGCGGGGGTCGTTGTCGATTTTAAACTGCGGGCCATCCACCTGATTGATGCCGCGGAGCCGCTCCTGAAGGCTGTCGGCCTGCACCATCATTGTCCTGAATTTGAGACAGTCAAAATCCTTCCCCTGCCGACCCTGCCGCCGGGCGCGATAAAAGATCGGGCCGGGACTGGTCAGCTTGAGCATCAGGGTGACCACCACCAAGAGCGGACTGATCAGCAGCAGAATGCAGGATGAAAATACGAGGTCAAATATCCGCTTGCCGAAACGGGGATAGGAGAACCGCGGCCAATCGCGATGCGGGCGTGTGCCTTTGCCGTCGTCGGCCAAAGCGGGCAAAAAGCTGGTTTCCTGCCGTTTGACATTGTCGGACAGATACAGGGCATTCCGAAGACGGTCGCCCGCTTTGACGGTTACCCTCGGCGCGATAATCGAATTTTGCACGACGGCCTTCGGGCCGATATGTACGCCGTCACCGAGAATGGACGGGCCTGTCACCACAGCCTGTTCGTCAATCTCAACATTGTCGCCCAGCCACACCGGACCGATCAGCCGTGCAGATGGGGCAATCTTTGCAGCGGCAGACACTCGGTGCAGCCGGTCGGCAGGCATTTGCCGCAGCAGGAACAAGAGCCCCTGGGGCGTGTCGAGATCATACACACATCCGCCGAGGCGAAACAGCCGCATCGAAACCCCTTGCTCATTCAGGGTGCGCCGCAGCGCCTCAAACTCAAGGGGAATGCTGCCGCCCGGTCTGAAACATCGCAGCGCCGCCGGTGGAAAATAGAGGAAAGCGGGAAAATCTGCCTCCAGTTCGGCCGCGGGTTCTTCCATATCGTTTAGAATGCGGCGATACCCGACAAGATGATTTTGGGGGGTCACGCTGATCAACTCATTCGGTGCGGCCAGTTCCTGCGTGATCTCGACGGCGACGACAGCGGAATCAGACGATGAATTCAGCAAGGCTTTGAGCTTTTCACGGTCATAGCGGCATATCACGCGAGCATTGGAAATCAAAAGCCCCTCGCGCATGGCGCCGCTCAGCGAATCGACAGAAAGCATCCCGGAATCGAAACGCTCTACCGGGGCGACACTATTATCAACGCGGTCGCTCCATTGAGACGGCACATAAAGCCGCTTTTCAGGAGCGTCTGTGCCGTCTGTCTGTTCCAGAATCTGCTGTATCAATACGCTTCCAACGCCCGTCAGACAGAACGCCTCCCTGAGACAATCCATTGCCTCTATCTGACGCGGAGGTATAAGTTTCAGATGCATAACATTCAGGATGTTTATGTGGGTTCGTTGGACTCCGGCGCCGCCGTGATCAGCAGCATCTTCTTGTGTTTTTTCTTATGCGGCGCTTGTCGGACTTGTTCCTTTTCGCTGTAGCCATAGCCATACCCATATCCATAGCGGCGATAGCTGTGCGCCGTTTTAACATTGTTGACCACGGTGCCGATGATGTTGGCTTTGATTTCATTGAGGCGCTGAATGGCCTCTTTCATTTCCTCTTTGGACGTATGTCCGATATAGCTGGTCAGAATAACGCCGTCGGCCATTTTGGCCCACACCATCGCATCCGAAAACGCCAGCACCGGCGGCGTGTCAATGATAATATAGTCGAAGCTGTCCTTGAGGCGGCGAATACGCTTCGGCGTTTCAGGGATGGACAGCAGTTCCAGTGCATCCTGACTGTTGCGGACATCCGAGGCCAACACCGACAGACTTGTTCCCTCGACGGGACAGACCGCTTTATAAATATCGGCGCCGAATAAATAATCCTGAATGCCGCTAAGCGATTGGGGTAAATCCAGCATCAAGGCGATATCCGGTTTGCGAAGATCGCCGTCGATTAATAGGGTCTTTCGGCCGGAGCGGGCAAAACTGGTGGCCAGATTGACCGCCAGCGTCGTCTTGCCGTCGCCCATCCCGGGACTGGTGACGACCAGCAGTTTGGTGCTGCCGTCGCCGTTGAGCAGGCCGAGATTGGCGCGAATGGTCTGATAGTCGTCCATCAGTTGACGGCCCAGCATCTTTCGGCTGACGTGATCGGGCCCGGTCGTGGTGCCGATGATACGCACGCCGATGCGACTGGCCACCTGATCCGGCGCCAAAACCCGGCGATCCAGCTTGGCCAGCAGCAGCGCCAGCGCCACGCCCATCGCAAGACCGCCGAAGGGCGCCGCCATCGCCAATTTCATCTTTTTGCCTTCCGCCGAGACGCTTCTGGCCCACGAGGCGACGGAAATACGGGGCCGCCGGTCGCGTTCAATGTTGAGTTCCTCGATGCGGCGGCTTATTTCATTGTAGATTTGTCGCGTATTTTCATATTGCTCGCGCAGATCGTCAATATCCAACTGTGTGCGGCCGATACGAACCGTGCTGTCATCGTGCAGTTTGAGCTGTTCCTGAATCTTTTCCTCATAGGTGATCAGTTGGTTCAATTCCGCCTTGAGCGCGTCCAGTTCGGCCTCTCGCACCCGTCGTGCATCGGCCAGTGCCGTCTGCTCATGGCGCGCGGTCACGTCGGCCTGTTGTCGTTCGAGTTCGGCCTGCAGTTCGGCAAGAATCTGTGTTCGCCGCTGCATTTCGGGGTTGGTATCGAGCATGGTCGCCTGGCCGTCTCGAATCAGTTGATTGTACCGCTGGATATCCTGACGCAGGGCAAGGATATCCGGATCGCTTTCGACACGGGCCTGCACCTGATCGGCAATATCGGCCAGCGTCAATTCATCCTGCAGTTGATCTTCGCGGGTCATCACGCGGGCTTCCATCAGCATACGCTGGACGCCGATTGAGACCTGCTCGCGCTGAAGCGTGGCCACCTGCTGGAGGGCAATTTCCTGACGTCCGGTCAACTCCTGTGTGCCGTATTCGTCCACCCGTTCCCGAATTTGGACCCGCTGGCGGCGCATCTGTTCTTCCAGTGTGCGGCGCTGGGTCTCAAGCCGGGACAGGCGATCGTCGAGAGCAGTGATTTCGTCGGTCTTGACCACCGCCTCATAGCTGCGCAGAAAGGCATCAATGAGTTTTTCGGCATCGGACGGATGTTCCGATGTCATCCGGACCACGAGAAATTCGGTGTCTCTTTCGGGAATGACCTGAACATCTTTTTTGACGACCTTGGTACGCAGCGCCTGGAGTAGATTGTCCTCTGGGTCAAAAAAGGCCAAACGGCTGTCTTTGACCGCATCGGCGACGCGATTAAGGATCACATCGCTGGTCATGACGCCGGCTTGCGTATTTTTATACGTCAAATACGCCCCACTGCCCCCGGTGGTGGTCGTTTCAAACATAATCGGGGCAACCACCGGCGAAATCTGTACATACCCGTGCGTGTCGAACTTATCGGGCATCTTAAACCAAATCGCCGCCGCGCCGCCGCCGCCAAAGACAATCGCACAGAACAACACAAGAAACCAGCGGCGCAAGACCGCCTTGACCAGCTCGAATAGGTCATCGTGGGATTGGGATCCGTGGACCGGCTCGCCAAACTCCACCACCTCGCCTTGCACCGGCATATAAGGTTGTTTCTCTATATCGTTCATATTCTCCCTATTCGGGCAAATTATCCATCGCTACTATTTCGACTGAAAACGAGCTGATGTTCAACTCTTTTTGGCTTTTGAAATAAAACTTTTAAAAGCCATAACTGGAAAACGACCACTCCTATCGCCAATGGCATCATGGCCAGGCCGCCGAAGTCGTGGAATAGTTCCTCCAGTGCCTCCGTGCGGAGATACGTAAAGGCCAAAGAGGTTAGGGTCAAGCGTATCGTATTACAGAGTAAGGCAATTGGAATTGTAGAAACAAGAACTACCGCCTTTTCCCATCTTTTTCGAGTTGAAATTAATACGATAAAGCCACTGATGACAAAAAAGGCCGTCAGCATCCGTAAGCCATTACAGGCTTCTGCAACGGCCACGATGGTCTCACCGATCTGAATGATATTGCCCTGACGGACGGCACTGTAGCCCAAGGCCTCGAGTGAAAAGACCGCCGACACGGTCGCCCACTCCTGAAGGGGAAGCGTGACCCTTGACTCGACCCGATTGGGTAATGGAAGCATCAAAAACAAGAAGATAAAGACAGGTGCAAAGCGCCCGAAGAAACGCCATCCGAAGAGCAACAGGACGATGCCGCCGATTGAAAGAACCAAGGCCAGACGCTCGGCTGAGGCAAACATATAATACAGGCCAAAGAGGCGAAATGCCTGCGCCGCCAGCAGCAGTCCCAGCCCTGTCCAGGCGGGACGGACCGGACAATCCAAATAACGATCCCGACGAGACCAGAGTACGTAAGCGGCCAAAAAGGGAACGAGCAGTCCGCAGGAATACTCATCGCTTTCCAGCCAGATATGCCATAGCTGAACGATTGTCGGACGCCAGTAAGTGGCGATCAATCCGCCCAAAAGAAGTGCCGCTAAGGTAATCAGCGTCCACTTCAAAACAGGCTGACGCAGATAATCGGCCAGTGTTCTCGATTTGTCTTCTGCCTCGACAGGACGACGAACCGGTTGTTTTAGCCGCAGCCGAAGCGATTCAAAAGGCGCCACCAGGCGATTTTTCGGTTTCGGCGCTAATTGTCCATCCAATTTGACGCTGGACGGAATCGTCCGCTCCTGATCGATCAGTGACTGGCGAATATGGCAATTGCGGCCAATTTTTGCATTTTCCCAGATCACGGCCTGTTCGACACACGAATTATGTCCGATTGTGACACCCTTGCCGATCAGTGTCGGGCCAAGAATGATCGCATCGGATGCAATGCGAGCGCCGGATTCAATCAGCACCGGGCCGCATATTCGGACAGAGTCGGCAATCTGAACATCCCGACCCACCCATACATCCCGGCCGGCCTTCCACGGCTCAACGCCGGAGGGCGGGGACTGCGCTGATTGAAGCTTCGTTAGAAATTGACTGGCGGCACAGAGATACTGCGGCCATCGTACAAACGTTCCCAAATCGCAAGAGACACGCGCTGAGAAGATTTTTTTATCCGCGGCCACCAGAGACGGGACGAGTCCTTCTTTGATGTCGCAATAGCCCTTTGGGGGGATCGCGTCAAGTATCGACGGCTCGCACATATAGAGTTGGGCGTCGTGTAACCGCTTGGCATCGGGTTCAACCGCATTGAAAAAGATCGTCATTGACGCATCGCCGGACTGATGGGTCCGTATCAGTTCGTCAACATCCGGCGGCATCAGCGTACAGGCCGCAAAGGCAAGCAAGAGCTCATCGCGTCCCGGTTCGGCGGCGTCGCGGATGCAGCCGGCGGTGCCGCGCGGCATCGTCGCCTCAATAAACCGCACATCCAGATGCGCGGGCAGTTGGATGTTTTCGCGAACCTGGTCGGCGCTGTTTTCACAGCACAGCACAAACCGCCGGAGGCCTTGCGCAGCTAGCCCCTCAATCAGATGCTGCACAACAGGCTTGCCGGCGACGGGCCACAGCGCGCGGTTCAGCCGGGTGGCCGTCGGGCAGCGTCCGAAGTCCCGCGCGCCGATGAGAATCACCGCTTTCACTTGCTCCATAGAATATGATGGGTTCGCCATTATTCCTTCTTTGCCGCTTCAATAATCAATTCAAGTGTTTGTTGAAGATCGTATCGCGGCTGAAAACCGATCTGACTTCGGATGCGTTCCAGGCTCGGCACGCGACGCATCATATCGTCAAAAGATCGGCCATACGCCTCTTCGTAACTGACCAATTCTTTTTGGCTCCGGCTGACGGTCATCGCAATGATCCTGTCGGCCAGGGCTTCCATTGAGATCTCTTCGTCAGAGCCGATATTATAGACCCGTCCAGCGGCCTGGGGACAGTCCATCAGGCCGGTCAGCCCGTCGATCACATCAAACACACAAGAGAAACATCGCGTCTGACGGCCGTCGCCGTATATCCGGATCGGTTCGTTCTTGATCGCTTGCTCCACAAATCGCGGGATGACCATCCCGTACCGTCCTGTTTGACGCGGGCCGACGGTATTGAACAACCGGGCGATCACGACCGGCAGGCCGTACTGCTGATGATACGCCAAGGCGAGAAATTCGTCAATGGCCTTGCTGCACGCATACGACCAGCGGCTGAAGCGCGTACTACCCAGGACGGTGTCATCGTCTTCGTGGAAGGGAATCGCCTCGCTCTTGCCATAGACCTCGCTGGTGGAGGCGATGAGGACTTTTTTGCCGAATTTGTTGGCGATGGACAGGACGACCTCGGTGCCGTGAATGTTGGTCTCGATGGTGTGGACGGGCTGATCGACGATGAGCTGAACGCCGACCGCCGCGGCCAGATGATACACCACATCGCAGCGCTCGATCAACAGGTGCATTGTGTCGGTGTTGCGGACTGAGTCCAGCACGAAGGAGAAGTTGGGAAGCCCCCGCACCGCCGCCAGATTGTCCAGACTGCCGGTGCTGAGGTCGTCAATAACCACAACGTGATGCCCCTGCCCCAGCAGCCGCTCGGCCAAGTGCGATCCGATAAACCCCGCCCCGCCGGTAATGAGAATTGTCATCGTCTTGGTACTCACTTGTTTGTTATTTCAAAATGGGTTCGTTTCGTAATTTTTGATTTTTACGCCTAAATACAGGATTTTCACCCAGAAAATATATTAATAAAGCTATATTTGGGTGATTAAGTTTTATTTAAGTTTCTGTTTTAAGGCCGTCAATGTTCAGGTCCACCTGCACCGGCGCCGGGACATAATCCCCCTTGCGCTGTCGCTGGCAGCGCTCTAACTGGCTGATGGCCTTGTAGAGCTGGCGCTCGATGGCGGTTTCGTAGCGCAAGAGGTTGTCCATCTCGGATTTGGGGGGTAGAGAGCCTCTTTGTTTGAGGGCTGACAGCCGGAGGCGGTTTTGGGTCTTGTCTTTTTGGAGTTTGGGAATCATCGTTTTCGCTCTATCGAACTGTTTTTGACACGATTCGATCAGCAACTGCCAGATTTGCATATTGGTGAAACCCTTTCGCGTCAAGGCATCCTTGATTCCCCGTGGACTGTAATCCGTCGCACCGATCAAAAGGTAAGAATATGTTTCACTCAATCCGTCCCAGATTTCATCGTCAGTGTAAATCTCTTCAAGACTGGCCTCTTTTTCAAACAGTTGGGATAATTTATCGAGATCATATTGCCAGTTCTTTAGTGCTTGCTGGCATTCTAATATTTTGTCGTCGATTTGTGCATCCGTGTCATGGCTTTTCTTATAGTAGTCATCCGTGGCCGTGTCGAGATGTTGACGAAGGACACCGACTTCGTAGCGATGGGCGCGGCCAAGCCGCCAGTAGCAGACGGCGATTTTTTCAACCAGCATCTCTTCTAAAGAACCCACGGGGTTGAATTGATCAATAAAATCGGCCAGCAAGTCATCAAAGGCCTGCTGGTCTTCGGCGCCCTCTCCTTCGGTGATCACGACGTTCTTGGCCAAAAGGCCGTGCTTGAGCGAATTGCGGGAGGCGAGGGCCTTGCCGGCTTCACTGGTCGGGCCGGTGGATTTTAGCGCATTTTGCTGATTGGCGGCTAATTGTTTTTCTGAAATCATCGTTTGACTCCTTTCAAAACTGAAAGTTCATAATAGAGATGTAGAACACCACTGCCCTACACTCTATTATAGCCTATTTTCATCAGAAGTGAAAGGATTTTTTACAGAAAATCATGAGATCAATACGTTAATTATCGGACGCCATTGTAACCATGAAGCACACGAAGAACTCGAAGATTTTGTTATGAAGCAAGAAAAATGAGGCGAGAGCGCCTCTATACTAACAGGCCCGATAGATCCTGCTCGAAAAACATTTCTGTGCGGACTGACCGGGTCTGCCAGAGCGTCTTGGCAGACGGTTTTTCTTTTTTCCCCGCTGATGTAAATATCGATGTCCGAAGCCATATAAA
>JAAYCR010000080.1 GCA_012729675.1 Phycisphaerae bacterium
ACCAATCGCTCAGTGAAGAGCTGTTCAGTTTTTCATTTGCCGCCATACAGTATGTCAAGAAGTCTCGGGATTTTGACGCCTTTTCTGCGACGGCTGCCTTTAATTCGTCCGCAATTCCGGAACCGGCAACCCTGGCGATTTTCGGGATAGGTGCGGCGATGATGTTTCGCCTGCGGAAGCGCGCATGAACCTGCAAGGTCGAATGCGCTTGAATCGAACGGTATGAATAACAACAGGATAATCTTTAGAAAAGAGAGGCTGGTCGATGAAGATGACGAAGAAAGTGATGTTTTTCGGAGGGCTGTTGGCGGTTGTGCTATTGACGCCGGTGGCGCAGGCGGCATTAACGGAACTGCCGGATGGGTATCTGGACGGTTGGAGCGGCAAGTCCTCTTATGCCCTGAATCTTGGCGGCGGTCAGTATCTGTCCGGCCATGTTGAGTTTGCCGTATATGACACATTGTTTGCCGGCGACATCGGTTTTGCGGTGCCCGGTGAAAATCGTTACGTCTATGTATATCAGATTTTTGCCGACACCGATGCCACTGCGGCGCTGGTGTATTTCGGCGTGACCGGGTTTAATCCTGACGCAATCGGATCCGAAGACGATCTTGGCACGGCGGCAGTGGCCGACGGCATAGACCCCATTGAAAAAGGCGTCAATTTGGCCAAGACTAATGCGTACTTTGAATTTGAAAATGGCGATTTGATTTCCGATGAGAAGTCGGTCTTTCTGTTGATCGGCAGCGATTATTTGCCCACCATCGGCGCCTATGAGATCGCTCCGTCGCCGGATGGCGATATTCCTGTCCCGGGCGGCAATGACAATGGAAACGGCAACCCGGTTCCGGAGCCGGCGACAGTGGCGCTGTTGCTGGGCGGTACGCTGATGGCGTTGCGTAAACGACAACTCTGATCAAAGACCGTTGGTTTAAATGTTCACAACGTATTGGAATTATCTGGGGGAACCGATGATGATGAGCAGACAGATGTTGGCCAAGCGAATGATTGTTATCGGCAGTGTGGTGTTGGCGATGTCCCTTTCGGCGTTCGCAGCCCAAGGCGATGGGCTGGGATATGCCCTGCTGATCCAGCAAAGCCCGCCCGACGCCGGCACGGTAACACCGGGCATTGGTGTCCATAAAATCGGTATCGGACAGTCGGTACAACTGACCGCTGCGCCGCGCCCGGGGTATCGTTTTCTGTATTGGCTGGGCGATGTCTCGGCGACGACCTCTGCTGAGGCCTTGGTCAGTCTGGATTCGCCCAAGATGGTGATTGCCGTCTTTGAACGGGAGTCGTTTGATGAGGACCTCGTGGGCGGCGGTCCTGTTGCCGGAGCGTCCGGACGCGGCGGTGGATTGCGCAGTACGCCGAATCCGTTGACTGGTTCCTTTACTATCAATCCTTCGCTTCCTTTTGATGACGATTTTCCTGTTCCCCGCGATAAAAACGGTGGCAGCATTCCCGTGCCCGGCGATCAAACCGGCAATGAAAACCCGATTCCCGAACCGGCGACGATCGTCCTGTTGGGAGCCGGAGTGATCGCTCTTTTGAGAACACGTAAATAACGCTCTTTTCGCGCGCCGCAGACAGCACTGATAACGTTCGATACACGCCGGTGCATCCTGGCAAGCAAGACGGAGATTGGCGCGCGGAGGAAGGTAGATGTACTGGATATGGCCGGGCGACGGGTGCGCTCGGCCATATTCCTATTTGTTCGCACGCAGCGAACTTTGGCGGGATGGATGTGAAAAGGAGACATCACACAATGAAAACCGTTGTCTTTTGGGTGGCGGTTTCCGCACTTGCCGCCCCGGCAGGGGCTGACCTATTCGGCACGGGAGACACTCAATTCACACTTGAGTTTGTTACGATTTCAGGCAGGACAAATCCGGCCGGCGATTACGGCGTCGTTGCGTATGACTACCGAATATCCACAGTTGAAATCACCGCCGAACAATGGCAACAAGCCGGTATTTCCGGCGGGTGGTGGTCAGGACAGCAGCCGGCAGCTTCCCTCACCTGGTTTCAGGCGGCGCAGTTTGTCAATTGGCTCAACATCAATCAAAACCGCCAGCCCGCATATCACTTTGACGGCGAAACGTTCGGTTTGTGGTCCGCCGACCAGGCGTGGGACGGAACGAACCTCTTCCGCCACAAGGACGCTTATTATTTTCTGCCGACCGAGGACGAATGGGTCAAGGCCGCCTACTGGAACGGCACATCACTTCAAACGTGGACATCGACAGATAACACGAAGCCCATCGCGGGGGTTGATTCAAATTACAACTTGGCACAAGGAGTTTCCCCGTGGGCCGTCGGCAGCGGCAGTAAGGAATTCAACGGCACATTCGACATGATGGGCAATGTCTGGGAATTTTTGGAAAGTCCGTGGGAATCCGAACATTATCAACCCGGCACTGACCGTGTCCATCGCGGCGGGTCGTACATTCCCGGTTATGGACTTGAATCGTCAGCCCGATATTCCATCCCCCCGGACAAAGCGTATCTTGATGTCGGCTTTCGCGTCGCTGCTGTGCCCGAACCGGCCAGCCTGTTTTTATGGTTTTTGGGCGGTATTGCCCTTCATCGCAGAAATTCTATGCCCTCCACAACGACCAGCTAACACCGGACAAATCCACCCCAGATCACAGTTATATTTTTCAGTGTACTGAGTCGCCATCTGAAATCTTACCAATTTTTTCATCTCACTTGAAAGTCGGGACCTCTTTTTGTCGATAGAACGGGTGTTCAATTATTCTCTTTTGCTCAAGTGACACCGAGCCGGAGACAATGAACATGGATGTTCCGATAAGAGTATAGTAAGCGGTATTTTAACGGCGATTATGAGGCGTATTTGACAGCCGATGCCGATGTGGTACAATGGCCGTGAAGTGTGACCCGGTTAATTCCATTTGCGGAGATCAAAAATGTTTGAACGTTTTACAGACCGTGCGCGAAAAGTGATGGCGCTTGCCAATCAGGAAGCCCAGCGGTTTAACCATGAATATATTGGAACCGAACACATTTTGCTCGGACTGGTCAAAGAAGGCAGCGGGGTCGGCGCCAATGTCCTCAAGAACCTTGATGTCGATATCAAAAAACTCCGGCTGGAGATCGAAAAACTGGTCAAGAGCGGCCCGGATATGGTCACGATGGGCAAGCTGCCCCAGACGCCGCGAGCCAAAAAAGTCATCGAGTACGCCATCGAAGAGGCCCGTTCGCTGAACCACAATTACGTCGGCACCGAGCATATTCTTCTCGGTCTTTTGCGCGAGACCGAAGGCATCGCCGCACAGGTGATGATGAACCTCGGTCTCAAGCTCGAAGACGTGCGTCAGGAAGTGCTGAATCTGTTGGGGGCGGGCGTGGAAGAAAACGCCTCATCCTTTCAGCCGCCGATGGGGATGAAGATGAATCCGAATATGGCCTCTCAACAGGCCGCGGCCCGCGCCAAGAGCAAGACGCCGGCGCTGGATAGTTTCGGCCGCGATCTGACGGAACTGGCGACCAAGGGCGAGCTTGACCCCGTGATCGGCAGAACCAACGAGATCGAGCGGCTCATCCAGATTCTCTGTCGTCGTACCAAGAATAACCCCGTGCTGCTGGGCGAAGCGGGCGTCGGCAAGACGGCCATCGTCGAGGGCATGGCTCAAAAGATCGTTGCCCACGAAGTCCCCGAACTGCTCAAGGAACGGCGGCTGGTGGTGCTGGATTTGGCGATGATGGTGGCCGGGACGAAGTACCGCGGCCAGTTTGAAGAACGCATCAAGGCCGTCATCAACGAAGTACGCCGCGCCGGCAATGTGATTCTGTTTGTCGATGAACTGCATACCTTGGTCGGGGCCGGCGGCGCCGAAGGCGCTATCGACGCCTCCAACGTCCTCAAACCCGCTCTCGCACGCGGCGAAGTCCAGTGCATCGGCGCAACGACCTTTGACGAGTATCGCAAATATATCGAAAAAGACGCGGCATTGGAACGTCGGTTCCAGACCATTGTGGTTGAGCCGCCAAGCAAGGAAGAGACCGTTCACATTCTCAAAGGTCTGCGCGATCGCTATGAACAGCATCACCGCGTTCATTTTACCGACATTGCCCTGCGTGCGGCGGTGGAGCTTTCAACGCGATACATCTCCGGGCGTTGTCTGCCGGATAAGGCCATCGACGTCATCGATGAGGCCGGCGCTCGCGTGCGTCTCAAGAATATGACCCCGCCGCCGGATTTGGCGGAGTATGAGGCCCGCGTCGAAAAACTGCAGGCCGAAAAGGACGAAGCTGTTCGCGGCGCCGATTATGAACGGGCCGCCGCCCTGCGCGACGATATCCAGCGTATTCTCGACGAAAAGGCCGAGGTACAGCGTCAGTGGCAGGAAAAGAACAACGACATCATCGGCGAGGTCAACGAAGAAATCATTGCCGAGGTGGTCAGCAAGATGACCGGCGTGCCGCTGACCCGTCTGGAAAAAGAAGAGGCCGAAAAACTACTCGAACTGGAAGCCGAACTGCATCGCACCGTTGTCTCGCAGGATGAGGCGATTACCGCCATTTCGAAGGCGGTGCGCCGCAGCCGCAGCGGCCTGAAAGACCCCAACCGCCCGATGGGCAGTTTCATCTTTATCGGCCCCAGCGGCGTGGGCAAGACGCTCTTGGCGCGGGCGCTGGCGGAGTTTATGTTCGGCGACGCTGACGCGATGATCCAGATCGACATGAGCGAGTACATGGAAAAGCACAACGTCAGCCGTCTGGTCGGCGCCCCTCCCGGCTACGTCGGTTACGAAGAGGGCGGCCAGCTCACCGAGCGCATCCGCCGTCGGCCTTATGCGGTGCTGCTGCTGGACGAAATCGAAAAAGCGCACTCCGACGTGTACAATATGCTGCTGCAAATTATGGAAGAAGGTCGCCTGACCGATTCCTTTGGCCGGCATGTGGACTTCCGCAACGTGATTCTCATTATGACCAGCAACATCGGCGCCGACCTGATTCGCAATCAGGCCGGTTTCGGCTTCGGCAAGCGCACCGAGCAGGCCAATTATGAAAAGATGAAAGAGCTGCTGGACAAGGAAATGGAACGCCACTTCCGTCCGGAGTTTCTCAACCGTCTCGACTCGACGATCGTCTTTAGGGCGTTGAACCGAACGGATCTGGAAACCATTGTAGAGTACGAATTGAACAAGGTCTTCAAACGCCTCGTTGAACACAACCTGCATCTTGAGCTTGATAACGCCGCCAAGGAATTTCTCATCGACAAAGGCTATAATCCTGAATTTGGCGCTCGGCCACTTCGGCGTGCCATTGAGCGGTATATTGAAGACCCGCTTTCGGAAGATATGCTCCGCGGCATGTTTAAAGGCAAGACCGTTATTCGCATCAGCGTCAAGGACGAAGACCATCTGCGGTTTGAGGGGATTGAAGCTCCGGAAAAGATAGAAGGCGACACGGTGGTTGTTCATACGGCTGCCGGTTCCGATACGGAAAAACCCGCCGAAGACGCCAAGTGATTCGAAGCCGAGGTGAAGAGGACAGACATGGATAAGGTCAAAGGTTTTAACTGTAAGGACGCATTTGCCGCGTATTGCGGGGTGGAGATTGTGGAGATCGGTGACGGCACGGCCAGAGGTCGACTGGAAATCAAACCCCATCATCTCAACGGCGTCGGAACTGCCCATGGCGCGGCGATTTTCACGTTGGCCGATGCGGTGTTTGCCGCGGCCTCAAACTCACACGGCCATGTTGCGGTGGCGATAAACATAAATATATCCTATCTGAAAGCAACTGAATTGGGGGTGCTTTTTGCTGAGGCGGTGGAAAACAATGCCCGTGGACGCATTGGCAGCTATACGATTACGATTTCCGACGAAACCGGTCAAACAGTAGCCCTTTTTGAAGGCTTGGCGTATCGAAAATTTTGACATCCGGTATAATTATTTTATTTTTTTGTAACCCTGCAAGTGGACGGCGCATCTATTAGGTTAACGTGTGTTATCGAACAATCCATAAATTTTAGTTTAAGTCAGGAGAGTAAAATGAAGACCAGAAGTATCATGTTACTAGCGTGTGTTTGTCTGGCCCTCGTGGCCACCCTTGTTTATGCTGCCGCGCCTGCCGCCGGCGGCGCGCGTCCTGCCGCACCTGCCGGCGAGCGTCCTGCCGCCATGCCTGGTGGCGCGGGTCCTGCTGGCGCGCCTGGTGCAGGGGAACGGGGTCAGGGTGGTGCCGGTATGGGTATGGGTATGGGTGGTATGGGTATGGGTGGTATGGGTATGGAGGGCTTCGGCGGTATGGGCTTCGGCGGCCGTGGTGGTCAGAGGCAGCAACAGGAAATCGACGACCTGAAAGCCGTTCTCGCACTCTCTGAAGGTACGGGTGGTGCAGAGGCGAAATTGACCGCTATCACCAACAAGTTGAAAGAAATGATTAAAGAAAAAGAGACAGCCCTGGCAGAGCAAACTGCACAGCAGGAAGCTCGTCAACGTGAACTGCAGGAGCGAATGCAGCAACGTGGTGCTGGTGGTGGAGCTGGAGCTGGCTTTCCTGCCGGTGGAGCTGGTGTAGCACCTCGTGGTGAAGGTGGTCGTCAGGGAGCTGGAGCTGGTGCAGCACCTCGTGGTGAAGGTGGTCGTCGGGGAGCACAGGGCCCGGTCCAGAACTGAGTGTGACTCGATTGGACTTGTAACCCCAAAACCCGGTGCAATTGCGCACCGGGTTTTTTTTATGCCCATCCCTATTACCTTGTTGGCTCGAGTTTTTTGCCTCTTTTGGATTGACAAATCCCGAATTCCGGAGTATGGTTGATACAAAGGGATCAAATCTGCTATTCGGGAGACAGGTAATGCCGGGCATTGTGCTGATGATCATTGCAGGGGTTGTCGTGCTTATCCCTGTGTTGATGTACAACAGTCTCGTGGGCAAATGCAACCAGATTCACAACATCTTCGGCACGATGGATGCGATGCTCAAAAAACGCTGGGATCTTGTACCCAATCTGGTTGAAACGGTCAAAGGTTATGCCGCCCATGAGCGAGGGGTGTTCGAGGCGGTGACCGAGGCGCGCAGCCGGGCAATGCAGGGCGGCGCCAGCGACGACGACAAAGTGCATCTTGACAACGCCGTATCACAGTTGGTCGGGCTGTTTCGAGCGACGGTTGAAAATTATCCCCAACTTAAGGCATCGGACAACTTTCTTCACCTTCAGCGTACGCTCAACGAGTTGGAAGAGCAGATTTCCGCCGCCCGCCGGGCGTATAACGCCTCCGTCACCGATTATAACAATGCCGTCGAGATGTTCCCGACCAACATCGTTGCTTCGATGTTCGGCTTTGCCCGAAAACCCCTGCTGGAGTTTTCGCCCGAATCGCGGCAAACGCCGCATGTCGGCCAAATACTCAATTAACCATCCACACCACGACGGGAGCCGAGCAATGAAAACGCTGGACGATCTGCGGGCCTTTTATGAGACTGACCTGAAAGCCCGAATGGACGCCCTTGAACAGCGCCGCCGCCGTGCAGTCACGAATGGCAGCATCGCCGTCGCCGTACTGGGAATCGTCGGTTTTGTAGTCGGCGTGATGATGGCCTCGGCGGGTGGTCCGTTGTGTATGATTATTCCGATCATTGTGGGACTTGTCATTGGGGCGGCACTATTGTTCGGGCTCAGTGCGGGCAATCGCCGCGAGTTCAAGAACACCATCGTTCGGGGCGTGATTGAATTTATGGAGCCTGACCTGCGTTACTTTCCCGAAGAGGGCATCGGCAAAGTGCAGTTTCGCGCCTCTGATTTGTTTCAACAGCACATCGACCGCTACCGCTGCGAAGACCTTGTCAAAGGCCGCGTCGGCCAAACAGAGGTCATGTTCTCCGAAGTCCACGCCGAATACCAAACCACCTCCGGAACCGGCAAAAATCGTCAAACGCACTGGCATACGATCTTTAAAGGGCTGTTATTTATCGGCGACTTTCATAAAGATTTTCACGGCCGCACGGTCGTCCTGCCGGACAGGGCACAAAAATTGTTCGGCGGGCTGGGGCAGGCCCTGCAATCGCTCAATTTCACCCGCGGCAAGCTCATCAAACTCGAAGACCCCGAATTTGAGCGCGAATTTGTCGTCTATGGAGACGACCAGATCGAGGCCCGCTACATCCTGTCGCCGGCCATGATGGAACGCATCACCGCGTTTGGCCGAAATCGGAACACGTCCGTTTACCTGTCGTTTGTCGGGTCCCAGGTCTATGCGGCCTTTTCCACAAAGAAAAATCTGTTTGAGCCAAAGCTGTTTGGGCATGCCAATTTTGATACCCTTGTCGAATATGTGGCCGAGATTCGGCTGGCGACCGATATTGTGGAGGAGTTGAATCTCAATACCCGCATTTGGTCCAAATCCTAATCACACCTGGCCGGTGAGGTTTGTATTGGCCGCAAGTTCTTGCTTTTTTGGTGGTTAAGGCAATTTTATGAGGCTTGCCAGTACCGCCGTTTTGCGGTATTATCATGGGCGATGCGATTGGTCTGCTGCGGAATCAGTTTTCACGATACGTCGCTGGGAGAACGTGAGCCGGTGGTCTTAACGGACGCTCAGCAGCGGCAGATTCTGCGCGCAATCCACCAAGCCCCGCGGATTCACGAGGGGTTTGCCCTGTGCACCTGCAACCGGACGGAATTATACCTTTATGCCGAGGCCGAGGTGGATGTTTCCGCCTTTGCCGCCGCACTGATCGCCGAGATCAGTCCCGCCGC
The DNA here is from genome assembly GCA_012729675.1 of Phycisphaerae bacterium. Lineage (GTDB taxonomy): Bacteria > Planctomycetota > Phycisphaerae > Sedimentisphaerales > Anaerohalosphaeraceae > T3Sed10-213. Next base: position 8,735 of record JAAYCR010000080.1, read on the forward strand.
CGAAGCGGTCTGGCGTTTACATTGCTATGTCCGCGAAGGACTGGCCGCCGTGGAGCATCTGTTTCGCGTCGGGGCGGGGCTTGATTCGCAGATGATCGGCGAAAACCAGATTCTCCGCCAGCTCAAAGACGCTTATTCGGCCTCCATCGAAGAGGGTACAAGTCGATTCTTTCTGCATCGCCTGCTGCACAGCGCTTTTCGCGCCGCCAAGAGCGTTCGTACGCAGACCGACATCAACGCCGGCGCCGTCTCCATCAGTGCCGCCGCGGTCGAGTTGGCCGCCGCCCGGATCCATCTGGCCGGTGCGCCCGTCGTGCTGGTCGGCGCAGGTGAAAATGCGGCCTTGGCCGCGGCGCATCTGATCAAACGCGGCATCGGACAGCTTGAGGTCGTCAGCCGTACGATAGAGACCGCCGCAGACTTGTGCGCTCAGTTAAAGACCGGCCGGCCGCATACGCTGGACGCCTTGCCGGAACTGGTCGGCGCAGCAGACCTGATTCTCTGCTCGACCGCCTCCGAAACGCCGATTCTGACCGCCGACAACTGCGCGTATCTGCTCAGCCAGCGGGCAACGCCGGTCGTCATCATTGATATCGCCGTCCCGCGCGATGTGGAGCCGCAGGTGGGACAGTTGGACGCCGTGCGTCTTTTCAATATCGAAGACCTCGACCGCCAGGTGCGGGACAATCTCAATCGCCGCAGCGCACAAATCCCCAAGGCCGAACAGATCATCACCGAGCACGTCCGGCGTTACGGCCAATGGCTCGACAGCCTCTCGATCACAGGCATTGTCAGTGAACTGGTGGACACGTATGTGAAACTGGCCGAGGGCGAAGCCCGACGCTACGGGGGACAGCTCGACGCCGCCGGACGTGAGCAATTGGAGCGATTTGCCGTCTCGTTGGTCAAAAAAGTCCTGCACGGCCCGATTCAGTATCTCAAGCATTCCGAGCAGGAAGAATTGGTCTGGGACCAGCTTCAGGCCGCCGAGCTGATTCGCAAGATGCTTCTGGAAACCGAACGAAAGGTCCATTCGTGAGTGTCGGAACGCTTCGCATCGCCACCCGTGGCTCGGCCCTGGCTGTCGCACAGACGGAACTTGTCGCCGAGCGGCTGCTTGCGTCGCATCCCGAAATCCACGTCGAATTGGTAACGATCCAGACACGCGGCGATCAGGAACAAAAGACCCCGCTCTGGAAGCTGGAAGGCTACGGCTTTTTCACCACGCAGGTCGAGGCGGCGCTGCTGGACGGCCGTGCCGATATCGCCGTCCACAGCTTCAAGGATATGCCCACACAGGTCAATGAGCGCCTGACCGTCGCGGCCATCTTCCAGCGGCTGCATCCCGAAGATGTCGTTGTTGCCGCCCCCGGAATTCACGACCTGCACGACTTGACCGAACGGGCCGCCGTCGGCACCTCCAGTCCGCGCCGCATTGCCCAACTCAAGGCGCTGCGGCCTGATCTGGACGTGCTGCCGCTTCGGGGCAACGTCGAAAGCCGCCTGCAAAAAGTCCGCGATGGCCAATACGAAGCCGTTGTCCTGGCCCGTGCCGGGCTGGAACGGCTGGGGCTGGCCGACGAAATTTCGTTCTCATTTGATCCGATGGTGTTTATTCCCGCGCCGGCGCAAGGGGCGCTGGCGATACAGACTCGCACCGATGACACGCACGCACAGCAATGGACGGCCTGTCTGCACGATGCAGCCACCGGCCTGACGGTGGGTGCCGAGCGGGCGGTCTTGTCGGCGCTGCATCCCGGCTGCCATGCACCGCTGGGCGTCTATGCTCGCCTTGTTGGTGATGAACTGGAAATCTTCGCGCTGGCCGCAGGGCTGGAAGGCTGGCCGTGCCTTCAGCGGCAGGTGCGCGGGCCACAAGAAAATGCCGCCGCGCTGGCCGCCGAACTGGTTGAGCATCTGCGGCAGGGCGGCGTTGAAGAAATCCTGAAACCGTTTGAGGGCAGGCCATGAGCACACGCAAGGTCTATCTGGTCGGGGCCGGCCCCGGCGATACGGGATTGATCACCGTCAAAGGCTTAGACCTGCTCCGGCAGGCTGATTGCGTGATTTACGACGGGCTGGCCAATGCCGCGCTGCTGGACAATGTCCGCCCCGACGCCGAGACGATCAATGTCCGCAAACGCACCGGCGACCATACGATCAAACAAGACCAGATTAACGCGCTGCTGGTCGAAAAAGCCAAACAGCACCGATGCGTCGTCCGCCTCAAGGGCGGCGACCCGTGTCTGTTCGGACGCGCCGCCGAAGAAGTCCGCGCCTGCATCGCCGCGGGCGTGCCGTTTGAAATCGTGCCGGGCATCACCTCCGGCATGGCCGCCGCCGAGTACGCCGGGCTGTTTTTGACCGATCGCGACAACGCCTCGGCTGTCGCCTTCATCACCGGCCGCGAGGCCGAGGGAAAATCCGACAGCGACATCGACTGGCCGTCGCTGGCCGCCTTTCGCGGCACGCTGGTCTTTTATATGGCGATGGGTACGCTGTCCGATATTGCAACGCGGCTGATTAAACATGGCAAAACCCCGCAAACGCCGGTTGCCGTCGTCCATCAGGCCACACTGCCGCAGCAGCGCATCGTTGAAGGCCAATTGCACGATATTGCGGTGCGCTGCGAAAATGAAAACGTCGCCGCCCCGTCCATCGTCATCATCGGCCCCCGCGCAACCCCCGGCCCCGACGTCAACTGGTTTATGCATCAACCGCTGTTCGGCAAGCGTATCCTCATCACACGGGATACAGAAGGCAATCGCAAATTCGCCCGCCTGCTGGCTGCTTGCGGCGCAGTGCCGGTTGGCTTTGACGGCATCGCGGTTGAAAGTCTTGCCCATACGCCCGCTGTCCGGGAAGCGCTGGCCGCAATCGGCAACTCTCACTGGGTCATCTTCACCAGCGCCAACGGCGTAAGCGCGACGTTCGAAGGCTTGGCGGCCATCGGACAGGACGCCCGTACTTTCGGCGGCGTCCGCGTCGCTTGCATCGGCGACCAGACCGCCCAGCGGCTCCGCTCGTACGGCATCACCGCCGATTTTATCCCCTCGGCCTTCACCTCGACGGCCCTGGCCGAGGAATTGGCCGCGTTGGACGACCTGCACGAAAAAAAAATTCTGCTGCTTCGCTCGGCCATCGCCCCGAAAGACTTTCCCGACCGTTTGGCTGCACTTGGCGCGCGGGTCGCTGATATTGCCGTCTATACGGTTCGTACGCAAAACGCCGATCCGCAGCAGCTTGCCGCACTGAACGAACAATTCGCCGCCGGCGCTATCGACTGGCTGACCTTTACCAGCACATCGACCGTCAAGGCGTTTTTGGAAGCGATTCCTATCGACCGTGTCAAAAACAGCCGCGTCAAAATCGCCTCCATCGGCCCGGCCACAACGACGTACCTGAAAAGTATCGGTCTGCCCCCCACCATCGAAGCGAGCGTGCATACCGTCGAAGGCTTAATATGTGAAATGTCAAATGTTAAATGTTAAAGGTTATATCTGTCTTCTGTCTCCTGACTCCCGACTCCTGACTTCTGAAAAACTATGATCAATATCTCAAAACTCTACTGCGGGCTGGCCGGTGTCTCTGACCCATTGCGCTATCCCGAACGGCGGACGATCAAGCCCATCGTCGTCTTTAACTGCACGCCGCGATGCAACCTTCGCTGCATCCATTGCTACAGCAGTTCCGACGCGGCCTGTTCGGCTCCACAGTTTTCGACCGCACAGGCCAGGCTCCTCATCGACCAAATCGCCGACTTCGGCTGTCCGGTGCTGCTGTTTTCCGGCGGCGAGCCGCTGCTGCGCGACGACCTGTTCGAGCTGATGGTCTACGCCAAAGATTACAACCTCCGCACCGTGCTTTCGACCAACGGCACGCGCATCACCGCCGCCGTCGCGGCGCAACTGGCCGAATTGGGCTTGTCCTACGCGGGCATTTCGCTGGACGGCCCGCAGGCGATCCACGACCGCTTCCGCAAGGTGGACGGCGCGTTTGCCGCCACGCTCGACGGCATCGCCAACTGCCGCCATGCGGGCATTCGCACCGGCCTGCGATTCACAATGACCCGTGAGAATATCGAACACGTCGAAACCGTCTTTGACATTGCCGCCGCTGCGGGCGTTCGCCGCATTTGCTTTTACCACCTCATCCGCACCGGCCGCGCCGAGGCGCTGGCCGACAGTATGCCGTCGCCGCAGCAAACGCGCCGCGCCCTCGATACGATCATCGCCTGCACCGCCGACCGCGTCCGGCAGGGCGTCGTCGAAGAAGTGCTGACGGTTGGCAACCACGCCGACGGCCCGTACCTGCTGCTCAAGATGCAGGCTGAGAACCACCCGCAGCATCAGGCCGCTTTCGACCTGCTGACCTGCGCCGGCGGCAACCGCATCGGCCAGAACATCGCCGCCGTTAATTGGGACGGCCAGGTCTTCTGCGACCAGTTCTGGCGCAACTACTCCCTCGGCAACATCCTCGAAACGACCTTTGCCGAACTCTGGCAAAACGAAGCCGACCCCGTCCTGCACACGCTGCGCAACAAGCGAAAGTACAAAGACCCCAAATGCGCCCGCTGTCGCTGGTTCGACCTGTGCCTGGGCAACTTCCGCTCCCTGTCCGGCCGCCCCAATTTGTCCGACTGGCAAAACGAGCCCCCATGCTACTTGACTGAAGAGGAAAGAAAGAGATAAAATTGAATACAAAGTGATATCAAGAAGAAAGGTGGTTTTCTATGACGACGACACGGTTATCTTTGCTGCGGGGCGTTTGCCAGATGCCGGCGTATGCGGCGTTTGAGAAGGGATTTATCAGAGATGAGGGGCTGGAGGTCCGCGTGGATGTTCAGCCGACGGCATGGATGGTTCCCGAAAAGCTGGCCGCATGGGATGTGCATTTTGCGGTGATTCCGTGGACGCGGGTGGCGGTTTCCGAGGGGACAGACAAGATGAAGGATCTGGGGTATGTCGATACGATTCCAACGCAGTATTGTGATCTTCTATTTCTGGACCAGGTGTCTCAATTTCAGGAAAAAGGATAACCGATGCGACCCCGCGATATAAAACCTTTTGTGCGTACGTTCCGCCAAGTGCGGCGTTATCTGAAAACCCCATTCACACCGGCCACGGCGTTTGAGGCGGTTCAGCGGCGGATGGAAAATCGCCCGCAAAACTTTCTAAGCGTTGCCCGTGAGCTGGTGTACGGACATTCGAAAAGCCCGTATCGGGCGCTGCTGCTCAACGCCGGATGTGACTATGCCGATCTTGAGGCCGGCGTCAAGCGTCACGGCATCGAGGCGACGCTCCAAACGCTCAAAGACGCCGGCGTCTATGTGTCCCTGGAGGAGTTCAAATGCAAGGTGCCCATCTGCCGGGACGGGTTGACGATTGAGCCGGACGAGGCCGATTTTGACAATCCGCTGCGTCGCCAGGTCAGTCTTGAGGCCTCGACGAGCGGGAGCCGTTCGGCGGGCGTGAAGGTGGCGTATAACTGGGAGTTTCTGGCCGAGGAGGCCGCCAACGAATTGCTCTTTTATGACTGTCACGGACTGCTCGGCGCGCCGCTGGCGTTCTGGCTGCCGGTGCTGCCGTGTGTGTCGGGCATTCACAATTTATTGATGAACATCAAATATCACAAGATACCGGATCGCTGGTTTTCGCAACTGGAGACACATAATAAAAGCGTCTCGCGGAAAGATCGGGCGGCGGTCGATGCGCTGCTGTGGAGCTGCCGGCTGATGGGGTACGGGGTGCCGCGTCCGGAATTTGCGGGGGTCGATGCCGCCGAGAAAGTGGCGCGGTGGATGGCGGCGACGGGCAAGAAAAAGGGACCGTGTATGGTGCGGACGTATGCCAGTTCGGCGGTGCGGCTGATACAGGCGGCCATCGAGAAGGGCATCGATGTCAGCGGGAACGTGGTGTTTACGGGGGCCGAGCCGCTGACGCCCCAACGTGCGGCCTTCATTCAGTCGGCAAAAGTCAAGGCATTGACGCGGTATGTGGCGACGGAGACGGGACTGATCGGTGCCTCATGCAAAGAGGCGACCGCGTGCGACGATATGCATATCTATATGGATCGGCTTGCGATCATTCAGCGGCAGCGCGAGTCGATGATCGGCGGCCATCAAGTTGACAGCTACTTGTTTACGGCAATGCTGACGACGGCCGGCAAGGTGATGTTCAATACGGAGCTGGGGGATTTCGGGCGGCTGACGGTGCGGCCGTGCGATTGCGTCTTCGGGCGGCTGGGGATGAATGTGCATGTCTCCGAAGTGCGGAGCCATGACAAGCTGACGTGCGAAGGAATGACGCTGCTCGGCTCGCAGCTTGATGCGGCGGTCTGGGCGGTCGTTCAGGCCGCCGGCGGCGGGCCTGAGGATTACCAGTTTTGGGAAACGCAGGACGACAGCGGCCTCGCACGTCTGGAGATCGCGGTCAGTCCCATGCTCGGACCTCTGGTGGAAACGCAGTTTATTGACGCCGTGTTAACGCAGCTTCGCGCCGAAAACATCAGCCTGACCTCCGGCGTCTGGCAGCAGGCCGGCACACTCCGGCTCGTTCGCGCACAGCCCCACTACACGCGCGGCTGCAAAAAACTATCCATCGTCAAACGGCCCGTCTAACGCTTGCCCATGGATACGGTTCAAAATTCTCTACAATGGCCAAAAAAAGTGGTTTTGGTTTTCGCTGCGTCCAGCGGAAAGATCATTTGTACATAATGCAGCCAATCCTTCTCCATTTCGTATGATGCAACGGGCCTGTGGGTATGGCTTTGTACTCCGACAATACGGTTATTCCAACATTCTAATGCCCGCATCTCTCATTTTCGTGTCATTACATTGTCCAAAACGCCCACATTATTGAATTTCCCTTGACTTTGTTATCGGACGATGTTAGTATATAGTGAAGTGAGTGTAGGTTTGAATGCGTAATGGCGTTTTTGGAAAGTACGTTTGAATAATGAGCAAAAAACACACAAAAAAGAGCGGCTTTACTCTAATTGAATTGTTGGTGGTGATCGCGATTATTGCGTTGCTGCTGTCGATTATCGTGCCCGCCCTGTCACGGGCGAAAGTGATTGCACAAAAAACCATTTGTCGAAGTAATATGCGACAGCAAGTCTTGGGCGTGATGCTCTATTCGCAAGAAAACGATACGTGGGTGCCGACGATAAACTCTGGCTCGTGGTTGTGGGACTTGTCATTTTGGAGCACGAACCAGATATCAAACTATGCGGGTTTCGACGATAACAAAATTTATTATTGTCCGGCAAACCTGCTCAAAGTGCACGATGACGCCCGGTTTTGGCAGTTTTCGTGGGTCGGTAGCTGGGGGGTGACTCTGACACAGAAACAAGCCATCCGGGATGAGAGTGTCCTGACGAATGCAGAGCAGAGAAGTAACTTTCGTGTTATGTCGACCCTCTATATGTTTGACAAGATCAATTCTGCCGGCGTTTCTACCCTTGGGCCGACGTTGCAGTCGGGCCAGAAGTCAACGTGGGTCAGTAAACTCTCGAGTTTAAGATCCGCCTCATCGACATTGCTGTTAATGGACAGTGTCATCAGCCAAGGCACACAGAACTTTTTTGAAATTACAGCCGGTGGCGTCGGAGCTGATTTCGGTACATTTGACAATTCCAATCACGCTTCCAGGCAAAGATTTCCCGGATCCAATTATCTAAAGCCCGAGGGCGCGAACGTGGGGTTTGCCGACGGCAGTGTCGGGTGGCGCAAATTTGAAGAGATGCAACTTCAGTTTAACAACGGAGGAGTCAATTTCTGGTGGTAATGACTCAACGACCGAACATATAGCCGCCTCTATGTTCTGATCACACCCCAATAAAGCCTGCGTCCCAGTCTTTCCAGACGGGTTCGTGGCCGCAGCGGGCGATGGCGGCGGCGACCTCGGCGGGGGGGCGTTCGTCGGCGACGGTGAATTGCTCGGCGGCGGTTGTATCGCTGGCGTAGCCGCCGGGGTTGGTTTTGGAGCCGGCGCTGACGCGAGTGACGCAGATGTTCATCATCCGGTCGCGGAAGGCGGGCAGTTCGCGGGTGCTCAGGACGATGCCCGTGTCGGCAAAGCACAGCCGAAGGGCCAGCATCATCTGGACGAGATGTTCATCCGAGACGACATACGGCCATTCGTGGATGACGTTGGTGGCCGGGCGGATGCGGGGGAAGGAAAAATCGATCTGGCTGCGCCAGTAGGTCTTCATCAGGTATGCCGCGTGCTCGGCCATCGCCAGCGTGTCCAGCCGCCAGTCGGCCAGCCCCAGCAGCACGCCCAGCCCAATGCGGCGCATCCCCGCGGCGGCGTAGCGATCCGGCGTTTCGAGGCGATTGTCGTAGTCGCGCTTCGGCCCGGCGACGTGATAGTCGGCATACACATCGCGGTCATATGTCTCCTGATACAGCGCCACGCCGTCGATGCCGGCGGCAAACAGGGCGGCATAGTCGTCTTTTTGCAGCGGCTGAATCTCAATCGCAATCGACGCAAACATCCGGCGCAGTTCGTGTGCCAGCGTACTCAAGTAGTCAACCGTGACATACGCACTATCCTCGCCGCTGACCAGCAGCAGGTGGCGAAAGCCTTCGGCGGCGATGACCTCGGCGTCGGCCAGCGCCTGCTCGCGGGTCAGGCGGGTGCGATTCACATCCGTTTGCCGGTTGTAGCCGCAGTACCGGCAACTGTTGACGCAGACATTGGACACATACAGCGGGGCATAAAGCTGAATCGTACGGCCGAACCGCTGGATCGTCAGTTTCCGCGCCTGCTGCGCCATCGGCTCCAGATACGCCTTTGCCGCCGGCGACAGCAGCGTCACCATCCGCGCCACGCTGTACCGCCCTGGCGCTTGCGCCAGCGCCTGTTCGACCTGCGCAGCCGTGACACGCTCCAGGGCATCAGCCCACACGGAACGGTCTTTGTCCAAGCGGTTGTCGGCAAGAATAGCTGTTATGTTCGTCGTTCTGGTCATCAAAATTAATATCCTTTGAACCCCGTAGGGGTTTTCAGTCATACAGCCAAAGGCGTGAGCCTCCGATATAACAGTTGTTCAATACATTGGACCTTTAGGATTTTCAAATTTGTTTAGAATTTAGTGCTTAGAATTTAGAAATTACTTCTGTTCGTTTCTCAAAAATCCCGTCAAGGGACTCGATGCACTGGCGTGCGTACTCTGTGCGGCCAATCCGGCCTGATAGCTCATCCGTCCCGCTTCAACCGCCAGCTTGAAGGCTATCGCCATCTTAACCGGATTCTCCGCCGTCGCGATTGCCGTATTGACCAGCACGGCGTCGGCGCCCATCTCCATCGCCTCGGCGGCGTGCGACGGCGCACCCAAGCCGGCGTCCACGACCACCGGCACGGTCGCCTGCTCAATGATGATCTCAATCGACGCCCGCATCTTAAGCCCCTGATTAGAGCCGATGGGGCTGGCCAGCGGCATCACCGTCGCGCAGCCGACATCCTGCAATTTCCTGGCCAGAATCGGGTCGGCGTTCATATACGGCAGGACGACAAATCCGTCTTGGACCAGCGTCTGTGCGGCCTTGAGCGTCTCTTCCCCGTCCGGCAGCAGGTAATACGGGTCGGGCGTCACTTCCAGCTTGACCCAGTGAATGCCGGAAGCCGCCCGCGCCAGCCGTGCCAGCCGCACCGCCTCGGCCGCATCCCGCGCACCGGACGTATTCGGCAGCAGCAGGTATCGGGCACGGTCAATCGCGGCCAGCATATTGTCGTTTTCATTCTCGATATCGACTCGCCGCAGTGCAACAGTTACGATCTCGGCGCCCGATGCGTCCATCGCGGCGTCCATCGCGGCATTGGACGCAAACTTGCCCGTGCCGACCAAAAGCCGCGAGTGAAATTCCCTGTCCGCAATCTTGAGCATATCGTTCATTCTTAACCTCCCGGCACAAACCGTACCAGTTCAAGCGTCATTCCGTCGGCCAGCCGCGTGTCGGCGAACGCCTGTCGCGGCACAATCGCCCCGTCGATCTCGGCTACCACCGTCGCGGCGTCAATGTTCATCTGCGTCAATAAGTCCGCCAGCGTCGCCGGCATCGCGCCCGACGCGTACGTTTTATCTATACCATTTATTTTCAATAAGGCCATCGTCAACAAACCCAAATAATGAAGTCTCGGCCAACGGCCGATTCCGCATTGATACCTTTTATTTTTGATTTTTAAACTTTTATGCAGACCAAAGTTCTGTATAAAAAAAAAGCCCCCGCCGAAAGCAGAGGCTCAAAAAATAACGATATTTTCTGTGCCTCCCTTCGCCGGTATGAGCCGGATCAGGTTCAAAGGGTCCTCGCCTTGGGGCGAATTCTCAGCGGCGTGCCCCGCATCGAGGCCGCCGCTCCCCTGTCACAAATGCAATTCAGTAATATACCCGAAAAGACTGCTCGCTGCAAGAGGTTATTATTTATCAAGCAAATCATATAGATCGATAAGGCTGGAAAGTATAACGCAATCAGGACCTCTTAGGTCTAAAATGCTTCCGATTTGTATAAGCGGACGCCTTAAACGGGCGATTCCGACGAATCGTCAGACGAGGTCTCTGAACAGGAATAAAGATGGCGGCAGTCGCTGCAAAACTTCTTTTTCCTGCAATCGTACTTCCAGCAGGAGATGGGCTTGCTGCGCGTATGTATCAGTCGCTGAAGGTGATCGCTGTTTTCTGTTCCTTTCAGCAGTACCAAATCGCCGGCTTTCAGATAATCCTCCAGAAAATCATTCAGCCGATCCAGTGTCGCAAACGCTATCACGCGATTGGGATCGATACCGGACACTCGCTTGGCCGTGTGAGCATGTTCGCCGACAACCAGAAGGGTGTCAACCGCCTCGAGGGCTTGCAGGACAATCGTCCTGTATCTGCTGTAAAAACTTTTCGGTGTGTCGGAAATCGACCCAATGACCGCAATTTTCCGCGCTGCGTTGGCCTTCTTCATAAAATCCAGCGACGCGGGCACAAGCCAAAGGGACGCCTTCCAGTTGTCAGAAATAAACGTGATCCCGCCGGGAAGGGGATGCGGACACATGCGATAGGGGATCGGTTCAAAGGCTTCGATGGCCTCAATCGCACGCGCAGGCGAAACCCCTGCAGCGATCGCCGTCGCCATCGCCGCCAACACGGTGGACGCCCAGTGTTCACCCAGCAGCTTCGTTCGAATAGAAAATCGCTGCCGCTCAAAGGTCACCTCAAGCGACAGGGTGTCGGGCCAGTTGCTGGAAACGTTTTCGCCGCGTACCAGCGCCTCGGGCGACAAACCATACGTGATCAATCGAGCTGTCGTACGTGAACGCATTGCCAACACGTGCGGATCGTCCGCGTTCAACACCGCCGTTCCGTCGGCTGGAAGCGATTCAACAAGTTTTCCTTTTTCAGCCGCGGTCGCTTCCAGTGTCCGGTATTGGCTGTAATGATCTTGTCCGATCCGGGTCACGACGCCGATGTGCGGTTTCAAAAGACGCATCGTTCGTGCGATCTGGCCGACGGTGTCGGCGCTCACTTCGCTGACACAGAAACGATGCCGCCTTGACAGCGATAACATCGATCTGGCAATATAGAGGGACGTATTGACATGAATGCAGGTATGGACGCTTCCTTCCTGTGCCAGAATCGACGAAACCAACTCGGTGGTCGTCGTCTTGCCGCAGCTTCCGGTGATGCCGATAAAACAGGTGTTGGAATACAGTCCGAATAGGGTTCTGTACAATCCGGCGATGGCATGCGTCCATCGTCGTTTCAGCGGCTTCATAAACCGTTTTTTGAAGCCATACTCGATTTGTTTAAAACGATTTACGATCCGAACGTTCCTCTCGCATAGTGCTGTTCTTTGTCAAGGGTCTGCCTCTCTTGTTTCGGCGTGATCTTTCTGTTCAAGTACCTCTCGAACCATCGGCGTCGATCCGCCGCTTGATTATTGTAAGCTTCCCTCCGAAATTGTCAACCGGCTTTCTCTGATTATTGTACCGGTTCAGCATTGTGAAGAGACGTAAGATTTGCTACAATCACACGCAATGGCCAAAAACAGCAACATGCCGATTTACAGTGTCGCGCAGCTCAATGCGATGATCAAGGGGGCGCTGGACAGCGCACTGCCGGGGCGGTTTTTGCTGCGCGGGCAGGTCAGCGACTGGAAGCGGCACTCCAGCGGGCATTGTTATTTTCTGCTCAAGGATGTGGAGTCGCAGGTGTCGTGTGTGATGTGGGCCGGCAAGGCCCGCAGCCTCAAGTTTGCCGTCGAAAACGGGATGGAGGTGATCGCCACCGGGTCGCTCGAAGTGTATCTGCCGCGGGGTCAATACCAGTTTTACGCCGAAAAACTGGAGCCGGCGGGCGTGGGGGCGCTGCAGCTTGCCTTTGAGCAGATGCGGCGGCGGCTGGAGGCGGAAGGGCTGTTTCGCCCGGAGCATAAAAAGCGGATTCCGCCGTTTGCGATGCGGATCGGCGTGGTAACAAGCTGGACGGGGGCGGCGATCAAGGACATTGGTGAGAGCATTTTTCACCGCTGGCCCTGCGCGCGGCTGTCGGTGTTCGATGTGCCCGTGCAGGGCGAAGGGGCGGCCCAGAAAATCGCCGCGGCCATCGCGCGAGCCAATGCCCTGCAAGGATCGTTGGGGCTGCAAATTCTGATTGTCGGACGCGGCGGCGGCTCGACGGAAGACCTGTGGGCGTTTAATGAGGAGGTGGTGGCGCGGGCGATTTATGCCTCGCGGATTCCCGTTATCAGTGCCGTCGGGCATGAGGTGGATGTGACGATTGCGGATTTGGTTGCCGATGCGCGGGCCTCGACGCCCACGCGGGCGGGGATGACTGCCGTGCCGGACATGCGGGAGGTGTTGCATCGGCTGGACACGGCCGCGGCGCATCTGCGGCGATCCGCGGCGACACGCTTTCAGCACGACCGCCTCCGGCTGGAAGCCGTGCTGGCCAGCAGCGTCTTTCGCACGCCCTACGGCCCGATACGGATCGCGTCCCAGCGGCTGGACGAACTAGCCGACGTCCTGACGGATGGAATACAGGACCGGCTCGGTCGGTTGCGGCGGCAGGTGGACACGACAGCCATGACGGTTTCTACAATCGAGCCGGGCAGAGTCATCGCCCAGCAGCGGCTCGGCCTGCATGCAGCGTCACATGCACTGGCTGATGCAATGGAAGGGCGACTTGCCCAACTGCGGCGATGGGTCGATGGAGCGGCGGCGGAAATCGCCAGGATTGAGCCGGATCGCATCATCGCCCGCCGGCGGCTGTGCCTGCACGACTGGCAGGGGCGCGCCCGACAGGCCATGCTTAATACCCTGTCCAAAAAGCAGTTGCAATTGACCGCCATAGACAATAGAGTACAGGCGCTGAACCCCCGGCAGGTGCTTCGCCGCGGCTACAGCCTGACCCTAAGCGCCCGCACCGGTGCCGTCGTCACCGAGCCGGGGCATGTCGTGCCCGGCGATGTGATTATCACCGAGCTGGCCGAGCGGCGACGTATTGAAAGTACTGTAACCAAAGTGGATTGAAGGCCTTATGGCAAAAAAACAAAACACAGAAAAACCGTTCGACACGCTGACGTTTGAGCAGGCGATTGAGCGGCTGGGCGACATCGTCCAAAAGATCGAAACCGGGCAGGTTCCGCTCGAAGAGAGCCTCCGGCAGTACGAGCAGGGCATGGGGCTGATCGGCCATTGCCGCAAGATTTTGCTGGATGCCGAACGCCGCATCGAGCGGATCGGCGAAAATGTCCAGCCCGCCGCCCCCTCCAACGCGGCATCCGAAGAACCGGATGAATCCGAAGACGAAGATGCCGACGAAGCTCTTTTCTAATGACCAATAGTCAATAATCAATATTCAATTGTATTGCGGGCGTGGCGGAATTGGCAGACGCGCCAGATTTAGGTTCTGGTAGGGAAACCTGTGGAGGTTCGAGTCCTCTCGCCCGCATATCTTCTTAAGTGATTTTAAAAAAAAACAGGCTCAACTCCCAAAAAGTTGGTTGATTTATCAGGCGGCGAATGCCTGTTTGACCTTTAGGACGAAATATTTTGTATCATGAAACCCGTACGCTTTACGTTTGATCACCTTGATCTTGTTATTGGCA
>JAAYCR010000007.1 GCA_012729675.1 Phycisphaerae bacterium
ACCCAGGTAAGGTTCTGCGCGTTGCTTCGAATTAATCCACATGCTCCACCGCTTGTGTGAGCCCCCGTCAATTCCTTTGAGTTTTAGCCTTGCGACCGTACTCCCCAGGCGGCCTACTTAACACTTTTGCTACGACTGTGGAAGTGTCAGAACCCCCACAACCTAGTAGGCATCGTTTACAGCGTGGACTACCAGGGTATCTAATCCTGTTTGCTCCCCACGCTTTCGCGCCTCAGCGTCAGTACAAGTCCAGTGTGCTGTCTTCACCTTCGGCGTTCCTCTTGATATCTACGCATTCCACCGCTCCACCAAGAGTTCCACACACCCCTACTTGCCTCAAGACCAGAAGTTTGCCGAGCAATTCCACGGTTAAGCCGTGGGATTTCACAAGACACTTTCTGGCCCGCCTACGCGCCCTTTAAGCCCAGTGATTCCGAACAACGCTTGCCACCTTCGTATTACCGCGGCTGCTGGCACGAAGTTAGCCGTGACTTCCTCTGGGATTGATCAATCGAAACTTTCTAATCCCTGACAGTAGTTTACATTCCGAAGAACTTCATCCTACACGCGGCGTCGCTGGGTCAGGCTTTCGCCCATTGCCCAATATTCGTTACTGCAGCCCTCCGTGGAGGTCCGGGCAGTGTCTCAGTCCCGATGTGGCGGGCCAACCTCTCAGTCCCGCTACCCGTCGTCGCCTTGGTGAGCCATTACCTCACCAACTAGCTGATAGGGAATAGGCCGCTCTCTGGCCGATAAATCTTTGATCACAAACCTTACAATTCATGATATCATCCGGTATTATCGCCCCTTTCGGGACGCTGTTCCGAAGCCAAAGGTACGTTACCTATCCATTCCTCACCCTTTCGCCACTAACTATTATTTCGGTTACCCAATTTAATAGTCCGTTCGACTTGCATGTCTTAGCCACGCCGCCAGCGTTCGTTCTGAGCCAGGATCAAACTCTTCAATTTGTATCACTGACTCCGTTGTTAAACGGAAATCTTTGATTAGGAATCAACTTAAAAAAACTCGCTCACGCAACGAGTAACCAAGCTGATGTGCCCGGACGAATCCGGACGTTTTTTCACACCAATTTTGGTTTAAGGACATCGAACCCCTTGTCGTGAAGGCTCGACGACCTGTGCTCTCGTTGCAATGCGGCACCATTTATGAACTTGTCAAATAGCTTTTCGAGTTTAACGGTCGAAAACAACCGCTATCCCGATTTCGGAAACAATAAGCGGCCAAGCAATCGGTGTTGCATTTTTACTTGCCCGCTCGTTTGCGTCTCGAAGAAAAGTACTGTACTCGACAATCGAAAGTTCGTCAACAATAAAATTAAATTTTTTTTAACTTTTTTTGTTTCCGGCATTTTCAAGCCGAAAACCGCTTTCGATTGCGAGTGGCGTTTTATACCGGTTCGAGGATTCAGATGCAAGGTCTTTTTAAAAAAAAATCAGATTTTTCTCAAAAAATTACCTTTCAGCCCCTGAAATAGCCCTGAAAACCCACCAATTGCTTGTTAACTCATTGATAATAAAAGAGTTATCAATAATCCGCCAAAAGTGTGTATTGTCTTTAAGTTTTTGAATTTGTTTAGGTTTTAGGGTTTAAAATTGAGTGCTTAGAATTGTGGACAACGCATCAATTTTGCCTATACTCATAAAAAACAGGAGAACGCCGATGGTTTACACAAAAACACTTGAGGTCGCAACCGAGGGAAATTGTCATCTGGTGGATATCACCGAACAAGTGCAGCGGGCGGTTACCCAATCGGGACTGGCCGCCGGGGTGGTAACGGTCTTCAATGTCGGCTCAACGGCCGGGATCACGACCATTGAGTATGAGCCGGGGCTGGTGCGGCACGATATGAAGGCCGCATTCGAAAAGCTCGCCCCCGAACACGGCAGCTATGAGCACGAAAACACCTGGCACGATGACAACGGTCACGCCCACGTGCGAGCCAGCCTGCTTGGCCCGTCGCTGGCGGTGCCGTTTTCCGGCGGCACCCTGGCGCTCGGCACGTGGCAGCAAATCACCCTGATCGACTTTGACACCCGAAGCCGCACACGAAAGGTGGTCTGTCAGGTGATGGGGGAATAGCTCACGCACGCATTCAGGCTCACACGCAGTTGTCGCTGCTCATTTGAAAAGCTAAACAATTTCCCCTGCATTTACGGATATTCCCCATTTCACTTGTCCCGACAATAGGGTACTGTAGTTGCGTAAGACGATGGCCGATGCTTCTGAAACGCGGGCACAAGACGGTCTTTGAAAATTGAACTGTCTAAAGGCGGAGTTATTCGAGTTAGTGCCTTCATCACCCTCCTCCTCCTTGGCCTGACTCGCGCAGACCCACAGAACTGCCGTCGAGCCTGGCATTCAAAAACCCGGAGGGGCAGATGTCGAAAGGATAAAAACAGTCCAACTGCGTCAGGATGTTGTCCAGTGCCGGCATCACAATAAAAATCGGATGTCAATCACCGGTTATCACGGTGGGGTACGATCTTCAGGTGCCGAAGTGTTTGACCTAACTGACGCGACAATGCCCTCAGGAAGACAGCGCATAAATAGCAACACTCGATACCGCCGTCTCTCTCTTTCTTTTGGACAAATGGACTGCTCGACTTTCTGGCCCGGTTTGCCCGTTGTTGACAGGTGCGGTCTGTCTGTGTCGCGCGTCCCCCGACGACACCGATTGCCGCACATCCTAAATGCAAATAATCCTTGTATTTACACCTCCCACGCTGTATTATGAGGATGTCGTTCGTCATGCAAATATAACGTTTTTTAGGAGGCCGCTCATGATGATGCTGCTCAAGCTTATCCTTGCCGTTTTTCTCCCCCCGGTCAGTGCGTTTCTGCAGGTCGGTCTCGGCTTGCATTTCTGGATCAATATTATTCTGACGATTTTGGGCGTTGTTCCGGGAATGGTCCACGCTTTTTGGCTGGTCTTGATCGACAAAAAATAAGCTGCGCAGGGTCTTTTTTTGAGTTTTTGTAACATTTTGGCGGAGACAGGCGTATGAAAAGGGTGGACCGGCGTTATGTAACGTCAAATGACATGCTCACCAAACGAAAGGATAACACGATGAAAACGATGATAATGTGTATGGTCGCTGCAACGATATTGCTCAGCGCAACCGGTGTCGCCATTCCCGTGCAAAAAGAGCATCTTCCGGCATCGGCAAAATGGGTATTTCATGTTAATTTTCAGACCTTTGAAGAGAGTACCCTGGGCCGGCTTGTCAGCCACGAAATCCAGGCACACCATCAAAGCAAGCTGGATGCCATCAAACAGTTGACCGGAAGCGATCCGTTGACCGATATATACGCATTGACGGTAGTCGGTCCGGATTCGAACGAGGCCAACGCCGTTGCGCTGATATACGGGACATTTAATCGCCCACAATTGCTGGCGATACTGGCCCAGGCACCGGCGTACCGCGAAAGCAAACACGGTGATCAAACGCTCTATCATTGGCAGGAACCCAAGCGCGGCATTGACCAAGTCGGCGCGTTTGCCCATGATAATCTGATCATCATCGGACAGACCCAAAAGGCGGTGACAGAAATTCTGGATGTCTGGGAGGGCCGGGTCGCCGCGCTGACAGCCGAAACGAACCCGTCTCTGTGGCAGCTCACCCAATGGTCGCCGAAGGCCTTTATGGCCGCGGCAGCGACAAATCTGCCGGAGCTAACCAAAGAACAGCAGCATGCGGCAATTTTGCGGAATTCACAATCGATTTCTTTAATGGCCATCGAAGAACAAGGCGACCTTCGACTGAGTGCCACCCTTGAGTCCAGCAGCGTCGAAGCGGCCGAGCAGATCGAACTCTTCGCTCGCGGAATGCTCTCCTATGCGATGCTCAATCAACAGGTATGTCCGGAACTAGACACGCTGATTCAGGCGTCCAGCCTGACACGGACGAATTCGACTATCACATTCGATTTCCGTATCCCTCCGGCAAAGTTGATAGATATAGCCAAGACATCCGCTTCCCAGCTTAAACTGATCGTCCAAGACGTCAAATGACCAATGCGGTGAGAACAAGCGATCAGGAACTGATACAACGCGCTGCGGCGGGCGACCGGGCGGCATTTGAGGTCATTGTGCGGCGGTACAGTCGTCCGCTGGCGGAATTTGTCGCCCGCAGAACCTCTCGCGTGCAGGATGCCGAAGATATTGTGCAGGAAACTTTTTTGCGGGTGTTTACCAGTCTGCATACTTTCGACAGACAGTATCCGCTGAAAAAATGGCTCTTTTCCATTGCGTACCGATTGATCGTCTCCGGCTACCGCCAAAAAAAACTCCAGCCCCTTGATGAGACCGACCTGCCATCGGCGAAATGCACCACCACGACCCAACCGATGGACGACCTGTGGACAATCGCCGAAGACTTGGGCGACAATTTATATATGGTGTTATGGCTGCGTTATAAGCAGGATATGGATATCTCCGAGATTGCACACGTGATGCAAAAAACACAGATCGCCGTGCGGGTGCTGCTGCATCGGGCCAGGCGGCGTCTGGCGGCGCGGCTGGGTTATCTTGCCGGAAATAATGCCCGCGGCGATTGGCCGCGCAATTGGCTGACGGCCGAAAGGGTAAAAGACTGATGGCTTATAAACAAGTCGATAAACAACTCATGCGTCTGGACGCACAGCTTCGTGCAGGAACAGCCGACAGGCTGACCGACGCCCAGCACGCGCAGATCGAAACGGCTGTCCTGAAACGGATGCGGCAAATCGATGCCGCCCCGCTTCGCCCCGTTGCGAAGCGACAAACATGGCGTCCGGCGGCAATCGGAATCGCCGCAGCGGCCATAGTGTTACTGGCGGTTGGTGTGTTTTTCAAGCCCGAACAAAAGCCCGAACCGCAACCGCTGGATTTTGCCGCGCTGGCGCAGGTATTGGAAGGGTCTGATATGCTCACACAGCAGATCCCGCAGTGGACGCAATGGCCGGAGCAGGCAATGCAGACCGAAATAACACGATTAAGCAACGACGCTCAGCGAGCCGTGGCATTCCTGCTCAACTGCGCCCCCGGCAATCCTCTGCCGCAGATGGATTAGACGATTTTCGGAGGCCGCTGCATCGGTCGTTTTCGCCCACACTCCCGACCAACACGGGAGGAGAAGCGGATTACCCCCCCCGGTATTTTTCTGCACTATCATCACCCTAATCCCCCATAAAGTGCCAACAAAAATCTTCACACGTTGAAAATGTTCACGCTATGTTTTGGTTGAGAAATGGGTTAGTCTGGTGTAAGATGCCTGTTTTATACCCCTCCGGCCTGACGGCCATCTCCCCTTGGCAGGGGAAGAGCCAAAGGGATTGACGATTGACGATTGATAAATGGGATGGAATTTCAATTAAGTATATATAAAGGAATGACTTGTGAGACAATGGCGGTTTGAAATTACCCCAAAGGCGGGGTTTGCGGATGTTCACGGCCACGGCGTGCTGGAGGATATCCGGCAACTTGGGATAGCATCCGTCGAAGCGGTCCACTCGGCGCGGGTGTATCTGATTGAGGCGGATTTTGACGAGGCGTTTGCCGAGCGAGTGGGTCGGGAACTGCTGGCCGATACGGTCTGTCAGGATTATTTTATCGGACGACGGGCAGTGAATACCGGCCAGCAGCCAACGACGCTGATTGAGGTGCATCTGAAAAGCGGCGTGACCGATCCGGTGGCCGAGTCGGTGCTGGCGGCCCTGAAGGATATGGGAGCCGCGGCGGTCGAATCGGTGCGCACGGCACGCAAGTTTGTCCTGGTCGGGGCGATCACGGACGAACAGCGGGACACGATTGCCCGCCGGGCACTGGCCAACGACTGCATCGAAGAGGTCATCTATGGGGCCGACGCCGAACCGCCCAACCCGCACACCCGGCCGTATGAGCTGACGCTGACGGAAATGCCCGTCCGCAACCTGGACGATGAGGGATTGGTGCGGCTGAGCAAGGAGAAGGATTTGTTCCTGAACCTGCGCGAGATGCAGACCATCCGCGAGCATTACCGCACCATCGGCCGCGAGCCGACGGATGTGGAACTGGAGACGCTGGCGCAGACCTGGAGCGAGCACTGCGTGCATAAGACGCTCAAGAGCAGCGTAGAGATGGACTTAAACGGCCAGACGTACCACTTCAAGAATCTGCTCAAGGAGACCGTCTTTAAGGGAACACAAGACCTTAACAAGGAATGGTGCATCTCAGTTTTTGTCGATAACGCCGGGGTGATCGAATTTGACGAGGATACGGCCATTTGTTTTAAGGCCGAGACGCACAACCGCCCGTCGGCGCTGGATCCTTACGGCGGTGCGGCCACCGGCATCGGCGGCGTCATCCGCGACTCGATGGGGACGGGGATGGGGGCAAAACCTATCGCCAATACAGATGTGTTCTGCTTCGGCAGGCCGGATATGAAGCTCGAAGACGTGCCCAAGGGCGTGCTGCATCCGCGGCGCGTGATGAAGGGCGTCGTCGCGGGCGTGCGCGACTACGGCAACCGGATGGGCATCCCGACGGTCAATGGGGCGGTGTATTTTGACGACCGGTATCTGGCCAACCCGCTGGTATTCTGCGGCAGTATCGGCATTATGCCGCGCGACAAGTGCTTCAAGAATGCCCAATCCGGCAACCTGATCGTGGTGGTCGGCGGACGCACCGGACGCGACGGCATCCACGGGGCGACCTTCTCCAGCGGCGAGATCACGCACGAACACGAGACGATTTTTTCACACGCCGTGCAGATCGGCAACGCCATCACGGAAAAGAAAGCACTGGATACACTTTTGCAGGCACGCGATGCCGGGCTGTACGAGGCCATCACCGACTGCGGAGCCGGCGGCCTGAGCAGCGCCGTCGGCGAGATGGGGGCCGAACTGGGCGCCGAGGTGGACCTTGAAAAAGTGCCGCTCAAGTATATGGGCCTGTCTTATACCGAAATCTGGATCAGCGAGGCGCAGGAGCGAATGGTCATCGCCGTCCAGCCGGAAAAGCTCGACGCGATTATGGCGATCTTTGCCGCCGAGGACGTGGATGCGACCGTCATCGGGCGGTTTACCGACGACAAGAAGCTGACGCTACGATACAACGGCGTACAGGTCGGCCAGCTCGATATGGACTTTATGCACGAGGGCATCTGCAAGTACGACCGCAAGGCCGTCTGGACAACGCCGCGGATTGTAGAGCCGTCTCTGGCGGCCAAGGGCGACTACGGCGACGACCTCTTGAAGATTCTGTCGTCGTATAACGTCGCGTCAAAAGAATGGATTATTCGCCAGTACGACCACGAGGTGCAGGGCGCCAGCGTCATTAAGCCCTTAGGCGGCGTCACCAACGACGGGCCGAGCGACGCGGCGGTATTGCGACCCAAGTTCGACAGCGACAAGGGCTTTGCCGTCGCCTGCGGGATGAACCCGTGCTACGGCGATATCGACCCGTACTGGATGGCGCTGGCGGGCATCGATGAGGCCATCCGCAACTTGATCTGCGTCGGGACGCGGTTTGACCGCATCGCCCTGCTGGATAATTTCTGCTGGGGCGACTGCACCGACCCCGAAACGCTCGGCGCCCTGGTGCGTGCCTGTCAGGCCTGCTATGACGGGGCGATGGGCTACGGCACGCCGTTCATCTCCGGCAAGGACTCGCTCAACAACGCCTTCGTCCGCGACGACGGCAAGCGCATCTCGATTCCGCATACGCTCTTGATCAGCGCGATGGGAATCGTCGAGGATGTCAACCGCTGCGTGACGATGGATGTCAAGCAGGCGGGCAACCTGCTGTTTGTCGTCGGCCTGACCAAAAACGAACTGGGCGGCTCGCATTACTACCGCATTTATGACCACCTCGGCGCAACCGTACCGACGGTGGATATCAAAGTCGCCGCCGAGACCGCCAAACGGATGAGTCGGGCGATTGCGCAAGGGCTGGTGTGCGCCTGCCACGACTGCTCCGAAGGCGGATTGGCCGTGGCGCTGGCGGAGATGGCGTTTTCCGGCGGGCTGGGCATCGAGGCCGACCTGCGCGGCCTGCCGACGGCGGACGACTGCGTCAAGACCGACGCCCAGCTTTTTGCCGAGTCCAACAGCCGCTATATCGTGGAAGTGTCGCCGAACAATTACCATGCCTTTGCCGAATGGATGCTGAACCTGCCGTTCGGCCAGATCGGACAGGTCACTGACGATAAGCGGCTCAAAATTCTGGATCGAAAACAAATAACCGTCATCGACCAGCCGCTGGACACGTTAAAAGCCGCGTGGCAAAACCCGCTCTCACTTTGATTTAACCATGAAGCACATGAAGAGCATGAAGATTAAAAATGGTTAAAAGAGAATTTAGTCAGTTATCCAATCGTATTATTGGGTGTGCCATCGAGGTACATCGGGCGCTCGGGCCGGGACTTCTGGAATCGGCCTATCAGCAGTGTCTGTGTCATGAATTGCGATTGAACGAGATAAGATTTGAAATTGAGAAGCCCTTGCCGGTAGAATACAAAGGATGCCGGCTGGATTGCGGCTACCGCATCGACATTCTGGTTGAAGACGAAGTCATTGTTGAATTGAAAAGTGTTGACCAATTAGGCCCTGTTCACGAGGCTCAGATTTTGTCCTATATGAAACTGATGAACAAGAAAACCGGCTTACTGATAAACTTTAATGTAAAATTGTTGAGAGACGGACTGAAAAGTTTTGTCCTGTAAAAAAAAACTTCATGCACTTCATGTGCTTCATGGTTTATATTTTGTTAGGGAACGTGAATGGATAACGTCAAAGCAATCGTATTACGGGCGGCGGGGATTAATTGTGATTTAGAGACCGAGCAGGCCTTGCGGCTGGCCGGCGCTGAGGCCGAGCGGATTCATATCAACCGGCTGATGGCAGAGCCGGCGCTGCTGGACGGCGTGCAGATTCTGGTCTTTCCGGGCGGTTTCAGCTACGGCGACGACGTGGCGGCGGGCAAGATTTTGGCCAATCAGGTCGTCCACCACCTCCGCGACATCCTGCATCGCTTCGTCGAGCAGGGCAAACTCGTGCTGGGCATCTGCAACGGCTTTCAGGTGCTCATCAAGACCGGGCTGGTGCCGGGACTGCGCAGCGATGCGGCGGCCTTGGCGACCGATTACCCGGCCACGCTGACCGACAACGACTGCGGACGGTTTGAAGACCGCTGGATCTATCTCCAGCCGGGCACGGAACGCTGCGTCTTCCTCGAACCAAACCGGCGGATTTTTCTGCCCATCGCGCACGGCGAAGGCAAGATCGTCGCGCGCGACCCGCTGACGCTGGCCCGGCTGCGGGATGAAGGCTATGTCGCGTTTCGCTATGTCGATGCCGACGGCTGCCGCGGGGCGTTCCCGGTCAACCCCAACGGCTCGGACGACGACATTGCCGCCCTGACCGACCCGACCGGCCGCGTACTTGGCATGATGCCGCACCCGGAGCGATTCGTCCGGCTGACGCAGCACCCGCACTGGACGCGATTGAAAGAACGCGAAGGCTTCGGCGACGGGATGACAATCTTCAACAATGCGGTCAAGTACGTTCGTGAGCACTTTTAAAGTAGCACGGCCATCTTGGCCGTGATCACGGGCTGGAAGCCCGTGTTACGTTAATTCAATTTGAAATTCGAAAATAGGAAATAGGAAATGATTTTACTTAACGAGCATTTTTTGAAATTGAAGGCCGGGTATCTGTTCCCCGAAATCGGGCGGCGGGTCGCGGCGTTTTCCAAGGCCAACCCCGACGCAAAAATCATCCGTCTGGGTATCGGCGATGTGACCGAACCGCTGGTTCCGGCAGTCATCGAGGCGATGCACAAGGCCGTCGATGAGATGGCCCGACACGAGACCTTTCGCGGCTACGGCCCGGAACAGGGCTATGGCTTCCTGCGCGAGGCGATTGTCGAAAATGATTACAAGTCGCGCGGGATGGCCGTTGAGGCCGATGAAATCTTCGTCAGCGACGGCGCCAAGTGCGACACGGGCAACCTGCAGGAGATTTTCGGGCTGGACAACACCGTCGCCGTCACCGATCCGGTCTATCCGGTCTATGTGGATACCAACGTCATGGCCGGGCGCACCGGCGATGCGGACGCCTCCGGCCGCTACGACAACATCGTCTATATGCCCTGCACCGCCGCGAACAATTTCGTGCCGGAATTACCCCGACAGCCGGTTGATATGATCTATCTGTGCTACCCCAACAACCCGACCGGCGCGGTGGCGACCAAAGAACAGCTTAAGACGTGGGTCGATTACGCCCTTAAGAACAAGGCGATTATTCTGTATGATGCCGCGTATGAGGCATTCATTCAGGATGACCATATTCCGCATTCAATCTATGAGATCGACGGCGCACGCAAGGTGGCGATTGAGTTTCGCAGCTTTTCCAAGACGGCGGGCTTTACCGGCCTGCGCTGCGCGTTTACGGTCGTGCCCAAAGAGGTCGTCGCCTACAAAAAAGACGGCACACCCGTCCCGCTGCACGGCATCTGGAATCGGCGGCACTCGACCAAGTTCAACGGCGTCAGCTACGTGACACAGGCGGCGGCCGCGGCGGTCTATACCCCCGAAGGCAAAAAGCAGATCCGTAAGATTATCGACCTGTATATGGCGAACGCCGCGACCATCCGCCAAGCGCTGGCCAAACTCGGCTATGCGGTCTATGGCGGCGTGCACGCCCCGTATGTCTGGCTAAAGACCCCTGCCGACCTCGGCTCGTGGGAGTTTTTCGATAAACTGCTCACGAAAGCCAATGTCGTCGGCACACCCGGCGCAGGCTTCGGCGCCGCCGGCGAAGGGTACTTCCGCCTCAGTGCCTTTAACCACCCCGACCGCGTGGCCGAGGCAATGGAACGAATGAAGATACTCTGATTTCGGTCATCGACCGTTTTCTTTTTGCATTTTGATATGTAATTTTCATTTTAATTTTTGATCTTTGATTTGTGAATGGTGGGAATGTCCCGCCCTGCATTTTTTTATGGCAAGAATGGTTTACATCGGCTTAGGCTCAAACCTCGGCGACCGGGCAGCGAACCTGCGTGCAGCACTGGAGGCAATGGAAGCCCACCCGGCGATATGGACGGTACGCGCCAGCGGGTTTTATGAAACGCCGCCATTGGGAAACCCCGACCACCCGACCTATCTCAACGCGACCGCACAGATTAAGACCACGCTGTCGCCGACGGCCCTGCTGGCGGCGCTGCACGCGATCGAAAAAAAGCTGGGGCGCGTCCACGACAGCGGCAAACACTGGCAGCCGCGCACCATCGATTTGGACCTGCTGCTGTACGGCGATGATATGATTGCATCGCCGGAGCTGACTGTGCCGCATCCCGAAATGCATCTGCGGTCGTTTGTGCTGCGGGGGCTGTGCGAGCTGGACGGCCAAGCACGACATCCAATCCTGCATCGCACGGCAGACGAACTCTATGCCCGATTGAACGAGCGGGATTTTGTACGGGATAACACGCGCCCTCAGTTGATTTCGATTGCCGGCCTCATCGGCGTCGGCAAAACGACACTGGCAACGCGACTGTCTGAATGTCTGAACGCGATATTGATTTGTGAACAATATGACGAAAACCCTTATCTGGCCGAGGTCTATCACGGATATCGAGATAAGGCACTGGATTCGGAGTTGTTCTTTTTGTCCAGCAGCGCCACTCAGCTCCGGCGCGATCGGCTCACGAACGGCCGTTATTATGTCAGCGATTACATCTTTGACAAAGCCCCGATTTATGCGTCAAGCTGGTTGGCCGGCGATGATGTGATTCGCTATCGCAAACAATATGAGATTGTCGCCGAAGCCGTTGTCAAGCCGACGCTGGCAATCTATTTAACAGACAGCGTCCAGTTGTGTCTGGACAGGATTCATCGGCGCAACCGCCCTTACGAACAAGGCATCGAAGGGGCGTTTCTGGAGGGGTTGAGCGAAAAATACGAGTCGCTGTTCGCGTCCTGGACAACGTGCCCGATCGTGCGGCTGCCGGCGATCGCATGCGAAACGACACAACAGGCCGAGTATTTGGCCAACGAGTTTCGACATTATCTGGCGGCGGGAACTACACAATGAAAATTATCACGACCATTGCGGAGGCGCGCGACTGCGTGCGTGCGTCGCGGCGGGACGGCAAACGCATCGGCCTGGTGCCGACGATGGGCGCACTGCACGCCGGCCACGGGGCGCTGATCGAGCGGGCGGTTGCCGAGTGCGATTTCGTAGTCGTCAGCCTCTTTGTCAACCCCACGCAATTTGCCCCCACCGAAGACCTCGCCCGCTACCCCCGAACGTTCGAACAGGATAAGGCCTATTGCGAAAAACTCGGAGCGGATGTGATTTTCGCCCCCGCCGCCGGCGAGATGTACCCGCAGGAGCAAATCACGTGGGTCACCGTCGAAAAACTTACCGACAAACTCTGCGGCGCATCCCGTCCCGGCCATTTTCGCGGCGTCACGACCGTCTGCGCCAAGCTGTTCAATATCACCACCCCGGATGTCGCCTATTTCGGCCAAAAGGACGCCCAGCAGGCCGTCGTCATCCGCCGGATGATCGCCGACCTGAATTTGCCGCTGGAAATCCGCGTCTGTCCGATTGTCCGCGAACCGGACGGGCTGGCAATGAGCAGCCGCAATCGATATTTGTCACCGGATGAGCGGCAGCGGGCGGTCTGCCTGCACCACGCCCTCGAACACTCCCGCCAACGAGCCGCTGAGGGCTGTCGGGACGCGGCAACCCTGATCAGCGAAATGCAGGCCATCATCGAAAACGCCCGCGGGCGGATTGACTATATCAACATCGTGGACACAGAAACGCTGGAATCAATAGCCCGCATTGGCCAACCCTGCTTGGTCGCTTTGGCGGTGCATATCGGCTCCACCCGGCTGATTGATAATTGCATACTGGACTTGAAATAATCCAAAAATCGCGTATAAATAGCAAATTAACCCTGTAAGAGTTTAAACGGATGCAGGCTGACAGGCCGAAACCTGTTGCGGCGTAATAGTCATAACCATTTGACCTTCAAGAGATTGATTAAATTTTGAGAAAGAATTAAATGTTTGTAAAAGCGTTAAAAGGCAAGATTCATCGGGCGCGGGTCACGCAAACGAAAATCGACTACCCCGGCAGCATCGGTATCGACATTGAGATGCTCCAGGCAGCGGGCATCAGCAACTACGAAGAAGTCCTGGTCGCCAACGTGACCAACGGCGAGCGGGTCGAGACGTATGTCGTACCCGCCCCGGCAGGCAGCAAGGACATCGTCGTGCTGGGCGCCGCGGCACGGCTGTTTAGCCCCGGCGATATCGTCATCATTATGAATTTCGCCTATTATACGCCCGACGAGATGAAAGCTCTTCATCCCAGCGTCATCTGCTGCGACGAACACAACAACTTTCATCCCCTCCAAGTACATTAAGCAATGCACCCGGAGTTGTTCACAATCCCGTTTCTGGACGTTTCCGTCAAAAGCTACGGCACGCTGATGGTCATCGGCTTTCTGCTGGCCGTGCTGCTGATGCGGCGGATGATGAAAAAAGCCGACCAAAACCCCGAACTGATCACCAACGCCGCCCTGTACGCCCTGCTGACCGGGATTGTCGCCTCGAAGCTGTTTTACATCATCCAGCATTACGACCCCGCCGTCAGTATTTTTTCGATGATTTTCTCCGGGGCGGGATTTGTGTTGCTGGGCGGCGTAATCGGCGCAGTCGGCTTTCTGCTGATTTATCTCTATGTCCAAAAACTGCCGATGCGGATTTATTTTGATGTGCTGGCCGTCGGCCTGATGCTGGGGCTGGCCTTCGGACGGCTCGGCTGCCTGATGAACGGCTGCTGCTACGGCCGGCCCGCCGATGTGCCATGGGCAATACGGTTTCCGTATGCCAGCCTGCCCTATTACGGCCAGGCCTACCCCGACATGGCCCGATCTCGTGAAAAACCGCTGCTCGACCTGCCGACCGACTACTTCGGCTGGAAAGACCGTCAGGGCGGCTGGATACCGGCGTCCGACGCCAATAAATTCGAAGCCGCTCTCAAGCCCAAAGAACTGCTCACCGACGCGCAAAAACAAGCCGTCACCCAAGGCCCCTACCGCTGCCTGCCCGTACACCCAACACAGATTTATTCCAGCCTCAACGCGTTTCTGCTTTCGGCGATTTTTTATTTCTTGTGGTGTCAAATCGGCCTGAAAAAACCGGGGATGATCCTCGGCCTGACCCTCATCGCCTACGGCATCGCCCGCTTCGGCCTGGAATCGCTCCGCGACGACAACCCCTTCGAATACGCCTGGTGGATGCTCTACAAAGGCGGCACAATCTCACAAAACATCAGCCTCTACCTGATCCTGCTGGGCGCGATTCTGCTGGCCGTGACTGCAAAAATAAAGCCGCCGATTCCGAAGAAAGGGAGCAGGAAGGGGCATCCAGCCGCAGAAAAAAATTCCTAAGCATTTTGCACAAAATCTTACGCAAATGAAAACGGACATGGTATAATTGCCGCGCGCGGGAGAAACTTATCCTCCTGCTTTTGAATATGATAAATCGCATCCAAAACACGGTTTTGTTTTTCTGCAAGTTTATCGCCTCGCCGCGATCCATCGGAGCCATTGCGCCCAGCGGCCCGAAACTGGCACAGGAAATTGTCCGGCTGGCGGACGTCTGTTCGGCCAAAACAGTTCTCGAACTGGGACCGGGAACAGGGGCGTTTACATCCGTTATTGCGTGTCATTTGGCCGCCGACGCTCATTTCGTCGCGATTGAGGCCGACGCACATCTGGCGCTGCTGCTGCGAAAAAAGATGGCGACGGTCCGGACCGTCGCCGGCTCAGCCGAACACATTGGCCGGATTATGAAATCCTATCGCCTTCCACCGGCGGACTGTATTGTTTCCGGCCTTCCGTGGTCCACTTTCGACGCCGCCCTTCAGGATCGCATCCTATGCGCCGCGCGAGACGTCCTGCGGCCGGGCGGCAAGTTCGTCACGTTTTCCTACGTACACGCCCTGCCGCTGCGCCAGGCCAAACGATTTCGTGCCGTGATAGAGCGCACTTTCGCAACGGTCCAAAAGTCACCCATCATCTGGAAAAACCTGCCGCCGGCATTCATCTACTGTTGCCAAAAGTAGGTGCAACATTAAACATTGTATAATCTCACGGGAAAGATGCCCATGATACCTAATGGCTTTCCTTAGGGAGTCAAGCCGCTGACATCGCCGCCTTTCGCCTTGATGGCGTTTACATAGACATTAAGCCGGTCGGTCAGTGCCTTGAGCGATTCGGTAATCTGCTGGGCCTCGCCGGTAAGTTGTCTGGCTTCGTCACCAAGCCGCTGGGCCATCGGAATCGCCGTCAGCTTTTCGGTAATATCACCGAATTGGTCCTGTTTGGCCATAATGGCGTCTTTGTACTTGGCGGCGACCTCTTTGAGCGTCGCGACATCCATCTTTTCGGCCTCGGCTTTCAGTTCGGCGACAGTTTTATCCAAATCGATCTTCGCCGCGAACGTCTGCGCAGCCTGATTGACCGTTTGGGTGACTTGGTCTAACATGCCGCGTGCCTCTTGCTCAGGGGCCGGCGTCGCTTGGACGGGCTCCTCCTTCTTACTGCAACCTGCTGCCAATACGAGACTTAATGCGATAATCAACAATCCTGCTGTCCGTTTCATCGTGTTCTCCATAAAAAAAGTGTTGATTTTGACCTAACTTTATACATTATGATTACTTATACAGCCCATGAACGAATATGCAAGACATATATTTGGAAATCTTAACGGGCTGAAAAACATTATGATTTTTCTCTTGTTTGAGCGACGCTTTGGGCTATAATTAATCTGTATTCCAACTCTTTTCTGAAAGGAACTGCGGATGACTGTGAATCTGGTTCTGTTAAAGAGAGATGGCACGACGCAAAGTTTTACGCTCCCCAGTAACGTAACATCCATCGGCAGACGGCAGGACTGCGATTTTTGCCTCCCCCTGAGCATGGTCTCACGCAAGCACTGCGAACTGAGTCTTGACCAGGGACAGGTGATGATCCGCGATTCCAAGAGCCGGAACGGCACCTTTCTCAACGGCCGGCGGGTCGATGAAGCCCGCCTCAATCCCGGCGACCTGATCCAGGTCGGCCCGGTCAAGTTCGTGCTGCAGATCGACGGACAACCGGCATCGTTTGAGCACTACCTGAAGCCATCGGAGGGTTCTCAAGAAAAGACCGACGCGCACGATTTTGAAAAAGCGTCCATGTCCGACGCCAACCACAGCGAAGCGACCGAAATGCTCGATTCGATTCCGGACGAATTTGACATTGACGCCGACCTGGAAAAGGAATTTCCCACGAACAGGAATCTGTGATGCCCACGCTGTTTTGGATTCTCTTTGCATTACGCCGGCGGATTCTTTAGAGTATGCCGGATGGAAAAAGATTTGAAAAATTGCACGGCGGCCGAGTTGGCCGAGACGGTGGAATCCTTCGGGCACAGGCGTTTTCTGGCCGGTTATCTGTTTACCTTCATTCATCAAAAGCACGTCGGGGCGCTGGACGCTGTTACCCCCCTGCCGAAGCTGTTGCGGGAACAACTCGCGGCGGAAGGCTATACCATCTCCGGCATTGCGCTTGCCGAGCAGCACCACGACCCCGACGGGACGACCAAGTATGTCTTTGACCTGGCCGACGGCTGTCGGATTGAGACGGTGCTGCTCCGTGATGACGGCCGCAATACGCTCTGCCTTTCGACTCAGGCGGGCTGTCGGATGGGGTGTACGTTCTGTGCGACCGGGCAACTGAAGTTCCAGCGGAATCTGACGTGCGGCGAGATCGTCGATCAGGTCTATCACGCCCAGCGCCTCGGCGGCAAAATCCACAATCTCGTCTATATGGGCATGGGCGAGCCGCTGGACAATTTCGAGAATGTGATGCGTTCGGTCGAGTTGCTCAACCACGAAAAAGGAGCCAACATCGGCATCCGGCACATCACGGTCTCGACCTGCGGCCTGCCGGGGGCGATTCGAAAACTGGCCGCGTGTGCCCTGCATCCGCGTCTGGCGGTCTCGCTGCACGCCCCCGACGACGCGACCCGGCACAAGCTGATGCGGGTCAGTCAAAAATACGCCCTCGCCGAAATCCTCGCGGCGATCCGAGACTATCTGGAAAAAACATCCCGCCGGATCACAATAGAATATTGCCTGATCCACAAGGTCAACGACAGCGACGCGCAGGCCCGCCTGCTGATTGAACTGCTCAGAGGGCTAAAGACGAATGTGAATCTGATCGAGATGAACCCCTTTGACGGCTGTCCGTTTGAACCGTCGCCGCCCAAACGGATTCGGGCGTTTGCCGGGATTTTGACGGACGCGGGGCTGGAAACGGTCGTGCGATTTCGCCGCGGCCGCTCCATCAAGGCCGCCTGCGGCCAACTCGGCGCCACCCGCCTCAAGCCGCACTGATTGTTCGCCCGCAAAACGAAAGAGCCGCAGGCATAAGCTGCCTGCGACTCTCGAGTTCGGAGAAACCCCACCCACCAGGGCGGAGCAACTCAATAATTAAAAACCACCTCTTTCCAACACCCGCATCCCGGACGCCCAACACAGGGCATCCCCTCATCAAACACCCTCTTCATGATGGGCTAAAGCCCATCCTGCGAACTATTTACGATGCTCAGAGGGAATAAGGGCCTCTTATCGCCCTCCCACATCGCATCTTTCCATCCCGATTCTCCAGTCGGGCCATCCTCACGGCTTATGCCCGACAGATACAGCTTTCGCTGCATCTGTCGAACACCGGCCAATGCCTTTACGATAAAAGGCACTCACCCTACTCCAGATATCTCCTTGCACGTTGTGCAAGAAAAAAGGCGAGCTTAGTGTTAAAGCCCGCCCTTCGATATTATTTGCGTTTGCAAAGCAGTCCAACCGCACCCAGCCCCAGCAACGCCAGCGTCGCCGGTTCGGGGATGGCAGTCATCGGGGCCATCTCAAAATCTAAAACCATGTCCTGACCGTCCAATACCACTACCTCACTGCCAATCAGCAATCCTTGAGAATCGCTTGAAATCGCAGACGCCGAGGAGACCAATACCCCTACGGCCAACAAAATTGCAAAACATTTCCACATCGCTTCACTCCTCCGAGTTAAGAGTCTCTTCCTTATTATCCGCCATCATTGGCACTACACGCGCTGTACGGAACCCAGCTCGCTATGCATAATAAACTTCATCCCAACACCGAGTCAACACGGCAACGACCCAACAGACAAAAAGGGGTGTAAATTGCCTGTTTGGCGCTGCCCGTATTCAGGAATAAGGTACCAACCACCTCCGGTCTTCTCCCACGCCTCGGTAGCGCATCCACCGCATCGGCAAAACCAATGCAATCGGATGCAAAATATTTTATTCTCAATTAACGGCGTTTTCGACGCAGCATCGCCAAAGCACCCAGCCCCAGAATCGACAGGGTTGCCGGTTCCGGAATTGCGGACGAATTAAAGGCAGCCGTCGCAGAAAAGGCATCAAAATCCCGAGACTTCTTGACATACTGTATGGCGGCAAATGAAAAACTGAACAGCTCTTCACTGAGCGATTGGTTAATCATCGAACCGGAAAATACAGCATCATCGCTTCCGAAGCCATACTTGC
>JAAYCR010000081.1 GCA_012729675.1 Phycisphaerae bacterium
GTAGGCGCGGTGGCTGCTGCGCCATGGGCGATGGTCTGAATCAGTGCCCCGCCGCCGGTGCGTGTGCCCTTACCATCCAAATTAAAGGTGACGGTATAGGTTGGCGCCGCATTTTGCGTAAAATTAGCCGTGACGGATTTGTCGGCGTCCATTGTAACCGTTACGCTGCTGTTGGTGCCGGATGCATCGCCCGACCAGTGGGAAAAAGTATAGTCAGCGGCGGCTGTTGCCGTCAGGGTAACAAGATCGCCCTGCGCATAGGAGGTCAGATTGGGAGATTTGGCGATTGTGCCATTGGCGGCAAAGACATCGAGGGTATAGAATACTTCAGGTTCAGGCTGAACAGGATTTTCGCCAATCGGGTTCATATCGTCGCCGATACGAAACGTCAGTGTTTGGGCTGTAGAATCGCCTTGGTACGCCCCCACTGTCAACGTCAGCGTAATATCGTCATAGCTGTATTGCACATTGCCCGGCCATAGACCAAACCCCGCACTGGGACCGGTGCCGGCGTAATCGATAAATTCAAGAAGGGCAGAAGACAAGACAACCGAGCTGCCGCCTGCGAGTGTCAATGCTACCGGAGCATTAAAGAGCGAGGAAAAAGGAGAATGATCGGAATGGGTGTCGCCTAAACGGCAAATCAGATTGTAGCGTTCAGAATCAACTTGTTCAAGGACCCCTTTTGTCAGTTTGCCGCCGCAACCGACAAAAGGATCGACGGGATAACTGCCGAGCGACTGAAATCCATACCGTGGGTTGTCCAGAACATAGATACTCAATGAGTCATAATTAGGTACATTGGTGAGGGTTGTATTGGTGGTTGTCCCGCCGCGGAATGTGCTGCGGGACGTGGTGACTTCAACCTGATCTTTAACAGATGAATTAAAATTATGAAATGTCAATACGGCCTCAGTAATAATGCGGCCGCTGGACAGGTCGATGGCTTGTGGGTTGTTGATGCCCCATGTGTAATGGTGGCTCGGTTCCAGCGCGTCGCCATAGACAACGCCAAAACCGCCGAATATCACGGTCAGCGCCACTGCCGACATAAATAACCGTCTAAACATAAGACCACCCCATATCATAAAGGTTGTGTAAAAAGCAAAACTATCCATGTAAAACCTAAGAAACAATCCCTGTTCGGTCAACGAAGCGGCGGTGTGTACCCAGACGTAGCGTCCGATAAAAAAAAAATTACCAGTAATACCAGTAAGGCATATTTCAGTTTTTTAATAAAATTGGAAATTCTTAACAAGGTGGACTTGCGGCATCTTGTTTTAAAAAGATGTATCAACGGCTCA
This sequence comes from Phycisphaerae bacterium, assembly GCA_012729675.1. Classification (GTDB taxonomy): domain Bacteria; phylum Planctomycetota; class Phycisphaerae; order Sedimentisphaerales; family Anaerohalosphaeraceae; genus T3Sed10-213. Next base: position 1,305 of record JAAYCR010000081.1, read on the forward strand.
CAGAATTCCACTTAAATATATAAAAATAATAGTCTTAAGATTTTGATTTCCTGAAATATTGGACTAAAGTTAACAGGCAAACCTTCCGACGAAGTAACGAGTGTGACAGGATTAAGCATAAACGTTCTAATTGAAAGGACAGACCTATGAACAGAACAAATGTAATGACACTCGTGATGCTGGCCACCTTCGGAACAAGCGTATTTGCCGTCGGCTTTCTTGGCTCCCCCACCGCCGAGATCGGCCAGGGCAAGTGGAGTATCGGCTATGACTACTCCTACTCCAGCCAAAAAACCGACAAAGTGACTGCGAAGTTTGATTTCATCGGAGTAGAAACCGGCACTTTCCCATTTAAGCTGAAAGACTTCAATCTTCAGCGCCATTACGGGGTAATCGGCTACGGCGTGACGGAAGATTGGGACATCTATGTCAAGCTCGGCATTGCGGACCTCAAGGCCAGAGGTGTTGATTATGACCTTCCCCAAGTATGGAGCATGAACTTCGACAATGAATTTGCATGGGGTTTAGGCACACGTTATACCTTCTTCCGGCAAGACAATGTCACATGGGGCGCTGCGTTGCAGATGAATTGGATTGACACACAAATAGGCGAGAGATTCGGCACAAAAAAAAGCCAATTTACAGTTGACGCCTTCGATCTATTGGCTTCCGTCGGCCCGACGGTTGATATGGGCAGTTGGAAAGTTTACGGCGGTCCCTTCTACTACTATCTGAATGGGGATTATGACCTCAAGGTCAAAGATGCCGGGGCGCTGGTGTATAAAGAAAAAACCGATGTCAAGGCTGACCGCAACTGGGGCGCGTTTATCGGCTCAATCATTAACTTGGGCAACAACATCAATTGGACGGTCGAATACGCCACCACCGGCAAGGGCTGGGGGCTGGGTACCGGCATCGCTTGGACGTTCTAAATTCACACCCAGACAGAAAATTAAGTGTATTACGGCCGCACACCCTGTGCGGCCTTTTTTATGGGATAAAAATAGACCCCAAATGTGTGCGATTGCCCTGATGAAAACCGTTTTTCATCTTTCGTCGTTCGTCGAATCCGGTCGCACACATCAGGAATGGCCGGAATGGATGAGTGTATTCAGGGACCCTGAGGAATACCCTGCTCCTTGAGAACGACATAAGGCGGGTACACAAACGGGTTCTCGTATTTATCGACACAGGCCACGGCCTGGATGACCGCGTTTGGATTCAGGACGGTAAAGGGATGGTCTGAAACATAATTGCGCATTCGGCAGCCCATCAGGGTAATGGTCAACTTGTCGCTGCCCCGCACGAGCATAAAATCCTGTGAGGTGTCCAGGGTGGTCAACGCCCCGTTTGGGCCGGAAAAGGCTTCTACGTTGACCAGAGAGGTATGCCCTTTGCCTTCGATGATAATGGGGTGGATGTCTTCGATCCGGGGGCCGGCATTGGCAATGATGGAGCCTTGGGCAATCTGCCAGTTGCGATTGAAGGCGCTGTCGCCTCGTTTGTGAAGCCCCACCGTCACGCAGTCAAGATTGAAATTGGTCAACTGGCCGTATGTCGCCGGCCCCAAGTAGATCCCGCCGTAAACGCCAAATGTAAACAGGTCTATCAACTGGGCGTTGTCGGTGTGGTCAATCCAGTAGGTGTAGGTTTTGCGGGCGAGCACCGAATCGACCACCGCACGGCTGTATTGGCCGTCAATGAATCGACGATTGGCGGGATTGACATGGCAGTGAAGAATGCGGGGGATGTCATAGCAATAGTCGATGTGGATGAATCGTCCGCTGAGGGGATAGCCGTAGCAATGTTCGATAAGAATCTGCTCGACAACGGCATTGCGGCGACCGGCAAAATCCATGGCGAAAAATTCCCCGTAAAAGGTCAATGCGGACAACGTTACGCCTTGAGCGCCTTGGCGTTTACTGCATTGGATCGTGGCCGGATATTCGATAATCTTTTCCGGGTCGCCAAGCGTCTGTTGAGGATACCAGAATTGGATGCCGCGAATCTGTGTGGCATGCTCGACTGTAATGAAGGGATTTTGACGGTCTTCGATGGCAAAGACGCTGCCGACGGGCCGGGGCTTGTCCGGGTGTCGCGTGCCGCGGCCGACCGGACCATGAGCGCCGATCAGCGACACATTGGCTTTCAGCACCAACCCCCCGTCAACCCGATACGGCTCGTCAGACGGCTCAAGATAAAGGGCCGCACCGCGCGGCGACGCCCAATCGATTGCGGTTTGCAGATTCTTCCGATTGACCGAGGGGCTGTTGGAAGGCAGCACGTCAAATTGACGAACGCTTACAAATCCGCCCTCGACGGCCTTGCCGAAACCCTCTGCCGCCATAACGGCAGCGCCCAGTGACAGCAGAGCGATTGTGACATAGCGTGATAGTGTCATACTAAGTCCCTTTTCAAATTCAGTGTTTAAACGTGAAGGGCCAGTCGCCTTGTGAGGTGCGGACGCCGGTTTCGTGCCGGATATAGCGCAGCGGCGCGCCGTCGAAGGGGTCGCGGGGTACCTCGGCCAGATAGTACGGCACGAGCGCCTCCAGCGACTCGGGCAGGGCCTGATGGGCGAGCCGGTAGCGTTCAATCGCCAGCCCCGTCTCGGCACACGACAAACTGCCTATCACACGCAAATTAATCCGACCTATCTGACTGTAGGGCGAAGACATCGTATGCAACAGCAAATGAATTAGCGAATAATTGTTGATCTCATTGTCAATCCGTTCAAAAACTGTAAGCTGCTCATGCGGCGGCAAGGCAGTCGCTTCAATCGCCTGATCGGCATAGTCCAGCAGCAGTACCGCGTCCTTGTGATTGAGGCCGGGTAGTGAATATAAAATAAATAACGGCTGATCCAGGAAGTTTCCAAACACCCAATATCCCGCATCTTTAATTTGTGCCAGCGATGAGTGTTGCATAAACTCCAGTGTGCCGGCACGCTCAGAAATTAAGGCATCGGCCAGTGTATTCCTGTCACGCATGCGGCGGACTTGCTGCTGAAGCATCAGCAATTGCTCCTCGGAGAAAGTCGTCAGATTCAAACAGGTTTGGATATCGACGACAAACAGCCCCTGAATGGCACTGGTCACCAAATAATCGATGAGAAAAGGCTGCGCCGACAGGCGGTCTGACAGGGCTGCCGAGGTGGTAAGTGAGCTGAACAACGCCTCGGTCTGCTGTGTCTGGGCCAGATAGAGATTGCGTTCGACCAGCAACATGGCGGTTATTTTGATTTGAGAACGATAGTCGTCCGTAGCGTAAATAGCGTGAATACTATACTTTTCCTGAGGAAACAAACAATACTCCATCTGTGCCGCTTTGTCCAAGAGTTCCAGACAGCGACGGTTTTTCTCCAGCGAAGCTTCAATGGCGGCGATGACCTCCGGCGGATAAGGCGGGATTTCGTCGGAGGCAATGAATTTACCCCGAGCCGGAAGCCATTCCAACTCGGCCTCATTTGGATCGACGTACCAGCCAAACGCCTCGATATAGACATCCGCCACATTGTCAGCCCCTGCCGGCAGCACATACCGCCGCTCCAAGTCGGCCAGAGAGACCGGGTACCCCGCCGCGGCCAGTTCCGCCACCCGCCGCTCAAACGCCGCCTTATATTTGACCCGATAGATCACCACCGGCGACAGCAAAAACACCACCACCGAAACAATCGCGGCCCACACCGTCCATTTTGACTTGCCGTGTTTTTCCTTCGTCATCGATCATGCCTCATTTTGTGTGGTTACTGTCGTTTGATGCGCGACTGCGCCTTGTGCTGCGCCCGCGTCAGGGCGTCGATCAATTCCTGCGGCTGCTCGGTCGGCGGCGTCTGCTCGGCGGCGGGGGCGGCGTCGGGCGCAGAGGGCGCCGTCTGCTTGGCCGAGCGCGCGCGGCGCGGCCGCACCGCCGCCAGCGGCGTCGTCAGTTTTCGGGCCATCGCAATGTCCCACTTGACCGACGACAGCAGCCCGGTGCGCCGCTGAAAGACCTCCAGCAAAAACAGCCCCATCGCCAGCCCGATCAGCCACGGCGCCAGCGACACCACTTGTCGCCGGGGCGGCACATCCGCCCAGATGTCGGCCACATCGATCCGCTCGCGCCCCCCGGTAGCCCCGGCGGCGGCCGCCAGAAACGTAACCGCCCGCTGCCGATCCAGCGGCGCAAACTCCGGCGAATACGGCAGTGTTACCGGCGGCAGTGTCACCGGCCCGGCCCCCGGCACCTCCACGGTAGATAGATACGTCCGCGCCCCTTGCAGCGGAATATCGAGCGCCAGCGTGTCGGCGTCCCGCCAGTCCATCGTCGCGTTTGTTACCTGCGGCGCAGCGCCGGAGTAGCCGTACAGCGTGCTGATGCGCGGCGGCGCTGACAGCGTCTGCCGACGACGCGACGGGTCCAGATGCAGCGTGACCGTGCACACCCCGTCACGAATTTGTTGAGTCAGGGCCATCTCGCCATCAAGCACCCCTTGCTGCCCGGCCGTCCACAGCGCCAAGCTTGACAGGAACTGCCCCACCTGAGGCCACTCGGCCATCGGGCCGGTAAAGGGGCCGTCGGCCTGCGGGGTATAGCTGAGCGTGCGGCCTATCCCGACCTGCCAGGCGGCCACGATGGGCGCGGCGTACTCATCGCCGGAGATGACCCCAAGCGTCGCGCCATCACGCAGGTAGCACAGGTTATAGCCGCCGACGGCCGCGGGAATATCAAACGGCTGACCGGTTACCGTCCGCAAAGACGGCAGCCCGCTGATCGGCGTGAGGTCTTCGACAAACGAACTGCGGGCCACGACGAAGGTATCCTGTGCAAACAGCCGCGGCAGGTCGTGCGGGCTTTCGGTAAAAAAGCACCGTCCCTGCCCCAGCGCCGCAATCTCTTCCAGCAGCGGGCCATCGGCATCCGTGGGCTTGCCCAATCCGATCACGCTGACGGTAATACCCGCCGCGCCGCACTCGGCCAACAGACGGCGGTAGTCGCCCGGCTCTTCGGCGTCGGCGGCGTCGGCAAACAGGATAATGTGCTTGGTCTGCGGCTCGGCGGCGGCAATCATCCGGGCGGCGTGGCTGAGGGCTTCATACACATAAATACCGCCGCCCATCGAGCCGATCTGCAAAATCTTCCTGCGCAGAACATCCGGCTGCGTGACGGGGGTCATATCCACGATCAGGTGCGCGCTGCTGTCCACGGCCAGGACGCCGATTTGATCCATCGGCGAGAGCATCCCCACGACCTCGGCGGTGGCCAGGTTGGCCAAATCCATCTTGGTCTTGCCCAGGCCCACCGGTGCCATCATACTGCCGGAGCGATCCAACGCCACGACAATTGCCAGCGACAGCTTGCGGTGTTCCTGCCGCAGTTCCATCGACACCGGCATAATCGGCTCCAGCGGCGACTTAAAATAGCCGCCCGGCCCGAAGGCATTTTTCCCGCCGGTCATCATCAGTCCGGCCCCGGTCTTTGTGACCCATTCGGCAATCGTTTCCATCCCCGACGAGCCGATCGCGCCGGCCGGGACGTCCTCGATAATCATCGCCTGATAATTGGACAGGCTCTCCAGCGAATAGGTCATTTGACCCGGCGTCAGGACACGCACGTCCAGCCCCGACCGCTCCAGCAGCCCGGCCAGCCCCGACTCGGCATGTGGCGACAGACACAGCAGCGGCTTGGGGCCGCGCACGCCGACCAGCAGCCGTGCCGTGTTGTTCTCGGGCACCGGGTCCTGCCCGCCGCCCTGAACGGTAACGGTATAGCCCAGCGTGCCGGGCGAACCGGCCTGATCGCGAAAGGCCAGCCGCGACAGACCTGCCGGCACAGATCGCTGCCCTTGGGCAATGGTCCGGCCGCCACGCTCAAGCTGATAGTCAATCGTCTGCGACACGGGCGACTGCACCCACACGGCGATGGCAAACGTCTCGTTGGGGTTGACCGCTTCGGGCGCCGCGATCTCGGCAATGGCCAGATCCATCGCCCCCGGCCGCTCGATCAGGCGATAATCAATGGGAATCTGTCGGCTCACGGCCGTGGCGACCGCCGAAGTCGGATCCGAACCGGTCCACTGGCCGTCCGTCAGCACCAAAATCCGCCCCGGCGACCGCGGCTCAATCAGCGATACGGCCGTGCCAATCGCCTCGGCCAGATTCGACCCGTCGGGATTGACCGTTCCGGTAAAGCCCGTAAAGCTGCCGCCCTGCGTCAGCGGCTCCAGCGACGCCTGCTCGCCGAACGACACCAGCCGAAGCCGGTCGCGGGCGGTCATCTTTCGCCCGATCAACTGTACGATTTCCTGATGGCGTCCGTCCGCGTCCGGCGGCATCGACGCACTCCGGTCGGCCACAATAACAACCGTCCCGTGACGGGAGCGCAGCGACACCAGCGGCCCGCACAACGCCAGAATCAACAGCGCCATCGCCGCCAGCCGCAGCGTTTGTGTGCCGCGCACGGGCGCAGGCATCCGCCACAGCGACACCAGCACGGGAATCGCCAGCAGCAGCCAGATCGGTTCACGCAGGATCATCCCGCACCCCCTCGCGTCTGCGAAAAGACCACATACCGATGCAGCGTCAGCAGCATAATCGCCGCCAAGAGCAATATCCCGTCCCACGGGCGATACTCCTGCCAGAAATGCATCGCCTGATCGGCAGGCATCCGCATGTCCGTGCGGCAATCGCGCAAATCCGACTCTTCCGCTGAGAGTGCATTGACGGCAAACTCATACCCCCGGCCGTCGGCCAAAAGCTGATAGCGTCCCGGCCTGTCCGCATCGAACGTCATTGGGCCGACGGGCCGCTCAAACACCTGACGGCTGCCGTCCGGCCGCACAAGGATCACCTGTTGGCACTGCGGCGACGGCTCAAAGACCACCCGCTCGCCCAGCCGATACGTGGACTGCCGCAGCCCTTCCAGCGACTGCTGTCGCCAGTGAATCAGGTTCCAGAACAAAATCGGCCAGTTCGCCGACTGGGTCAGCGTCGAACGGTCCGCATCGAGATTCAGACGAAAATGACGGCTGCGCAGCGCCCCTTGCTGCTCTTCCAGCAGCGGCGTGTTGCCGGCGGAAAGAATTGGTGTTCCGCGGCGCGGGTGCTGCCCGGCCGACCAGATGACGCCCTGCAACTCCAGCCCCTCGGTCAGCGGGTGCGTGCGGTCTGCAATGAACGGCCCGACAAAGGCGACCGCGTTCGGATCGGAGGCGATAGCCAGCGTCCAGCACGCCTCGTCCGGCGACGCCGGCAGCGGCCCGTCGGTAATCCGCACATCGGGCGACGCCGGCAGCGGCCCGTCGGTAATCCGCACATCGGGCGACGCCGTGACCAATTGGACCGCGGCAACCGCCCCCAGCGCCCGCAGCACCGTCTCTTTCAGCGGCGCATTGCCGATATCCACGGCCACGCGAACAGGTTTATCCAACGGTCGCAGCAGAATCGCACGATTGTCAACCCCCAGTGCATCCTCATCGATAAACGCCGCCAGATCCATCGCCGACGGCGGCTCAAAGACCACCTGAAACGGCTCCGACGGCGCAACGGCAATCGTGTTCTCATACACCGTCGCCGCCCCGTCCAGTGAAGTAACCGTCAGTGTCAGCGTTTTAGGCTGATCGGCGAACATGCCCACCGTCAGCAGACATCGATCCCGCCCATCGACCAAGGTACGCCGGGCGGTCAGAAACCCCGCATTCGCCAGCGGCTGCCCCATCGCCCAGACTTCCAGGGCGCTTTCCTGTTCGAGACCTTCAAAGGGGCGGTCAGTGATTACCAGTATCCGGCTCTGCGCCCCGCCTATCGCCGCGGCCATCGCGACGGCCTTGTCCAGATCCGCACCGGGCGACAGGCACTGCCAGCCGTCCAGCGCCGCCGACGCCTCGGCCATCGTGCGCAGGTCCTGCCCCAACAGCGCCGGTTCGACCCCGGCCCGCAGAAACGTCGCCCGAAACGGCGCCGCCGTCCTCAGGTAACGCCGCAGCGCATCGGCCGCAGCGTCCCGCACGCGGGTGTCCGTCCCCGCCTGCATCGAGAAAGAATCGTCCAGCACAATCACCAGCCGGCGGTATTCGGTCTTGCTGCGCAGCAGCGGCCCCGTCGCCGCCAGCGCCAGCAGCAGCAGCGTCAGCAGTTCCAGCACAAACAGCAGCGGCGTTTGCAGGCGATCCCAATTCAGCCCGCCCTGCCGGTGCCGCCGCTGATCGGTCCAGAGCATCAGGCTCGAGACGTACACGTCGCGGAAACGATTGCGCAGCAGATAAATCGCCGCCAGAATCGGCAGCGCCGCAAACGCCGCAAACGCCAATGGAAAATCAAATAGAACATTCATAAGAGCGTCAGAATCTCCGACAGCACCAGTTCGTCCAGCGACCAGCCCGGCATCAGCCGCTCGGCGATCAGCGTGCGCATCGTCGCGCCGACCTGACTGCACGCGCGATTCCAGTTGGACTGGTGCCGGGACAGATTCGCCTCATATCGTTTCAGGGCAACGGCATCGATGAACACGTCCTCGTGCTGCCCCGTTTCACAATCCAATAATCGCATATTGCCGTTATGCGGCGGATGCACCTCCCGCTCGGCCAGCAGTTGAACCACACCGACCGTCGCGGACTGATCCGACAGCAGCGACAAGACCGTATGGGGGTCGCCCATCCACATTAAATCGCTGATAAACAGCCGCATAGACCGCGGCTTAAAGGCAGGGGTTGCCCGGCCAAACGCCTCGCCGCAGCCGCCGCAAAAGTCCAGATCCAGTCCCTCCCACAGCACCGGCGACAGGGAACCGTTTTCGACCGGGCGGCAGGTTTGACCCACCGTCCAGACCTGGCAGGTGTAGCTGCTGTTGAGGGCCGCCTGGGCCAGCAGCGCCGCCAGCCCAAGCGTCGCCTGTGCCTTGGGCGAATCCGGCAGGGCCATCGACCGTGACCCGTCGATCACCAGATCCAGATGCGGCATCACCTCATCGCGGTACAGCTTGACGGTCAGTTTGTTGCTGCGGGCATAAGCCCCCCAGTCAATCCGCCGCAGGTCGTCGCCCGGCATGTACTCACGATGATCCATAAACTCCAGCGAGCTGCCGCAGCGCGTTCCCAATCGGCTGCCGACACGCCCCATCTGCACCCGGCGGGGAACCGTCAGGCCGTAGCGCATCCCGGCCTGCTGGCCGGCGAGCAGCGCATGTCTGTAGTCGGCATTCATCGCTGTATCATTCCGTCTCGACCGGCTGGCTGATGGCAGGATCGTGTGCAGCCTCCTCCAGCGGCTTGAAATTGCGGATTTGTCGAATAAACCACGGGCCGTTCAGCCCCAGGATCACAGCCGCCCATATCTGCGTGAACGTCAGTGTCATCTCCAGCGTTCGCTTTTCGATAAATACGATCAGCGGATTGCCCAGATACCAGATGTCGGGAATGCGATCCACCGGATACCGAAAAACGACCCACGCAAACAGGAAGGGAATCAGGCTGCCGGCCGCCAGCAGGAGCAGGGCAATCGTCACGGTCATACTGTTGGAGGACAGCGGCGGAAAAAAGAGACGCCGCACCATCAGCGCGGTAAGCCCGTAACAAATAAAATACAAGCAGCACGTGAGCACTTGTAAATGAACATCGTCGTTGAATGCCCAACGCGGATACGGACTGAAAAACAAAGCCAAATAAAACGCGCCCAGTGTCAGCGCGATCATACCCGCCGAAAATGAAATCCCCCCGGCTGCGCCGCTGTACAAAAAGAATGCCGGTATCCGCAGCAGCCGGTTGCGGGGAATTTTGGATCGAAGGCGGACCCCATAGCTCTGGCGTTCGGCCAGCGAGGCCATAAAGCACAGGCTAAACAAAATCAACATGCAAATCAGCCAGGCAAGCAGCAGTCCATAGTCGCGCATATCGAGGAACCACAGCAGACAGCAGACCGACGAACACAGCCAGATCAACAGCAAATAAAGCCGTACCACCGGGGCGCGATTGGCCGAGGCCGGCGAAATAGCCGTCGCCGACAGCACAAACAAAAGCCCCATCCCCAGCAGCAAAAACCCTATCACCGTCAGTGCCGGCGCCCAAAAGTCCCATGTGCCCAGCATGCTTCCGATCCCGCTGGACAGCATCGCAAACGACACGCTGGTCATCATTGACAGCAGAAAAAACGCCCCGCCAAGCCCGAACAGAAAACGGATGCCCCGCGAGATCAGCCCGCCGGGAAAACACGCCAAAAACAACGCCGCCTGAATAGCCAGCACCACAACGACAAAATTCAGCCCCATCATCAGAAAAATCGACGGCAGATCAACTCCGCGCAGCAGGTACGTCAGCGTCACAAACGGCATCGAGGCGCTGAACAGCAGCAGCGTCAATCCCATCGCCGCCAGCGTCTTGCCCCAGATAACCGAATAGGGGCTCATATCCGTGATAAACAGCAGATCGATCCGGCCTTCGGTCCGCTCCGACGACAGCCGCAGGCCGAAAATCGCCGGCAGAAACAGCAGGCACACCACCAGCAGCGCCAGCAGTAAAAACGACAACAGCGTCCGCCCGCCTTGATAATCGGCGCCCGAATATTCGCTTGTCAGCATCCCGATGCCCATAATCACCAATTGGACCATCAGAAAGCATACCAGCATCCAGGTCAAAATCCGTCCCTTGACGGCCTGACGCATTTCTTTGACGGCGATAGGATTGGCCATATCGCCCAGGCGATCCAAGACACCAACAGCCATTAGCTTAACTCCCCTTTGGTAATGTTCATAAATATATCTTCCAGCCCGACCTTGAGCGGCTTGTATTCCACCACCGGCACCCCCCACCCAACCAGTTGCGACAAGACCGCACAACTGTCTTTTTCGTCGCCTTCGATATCGGCCTCAACCCCTTTGCCGGGCAGACGGGTCTGGCAGATGCCGGGTATCTGCAGCAGTTTGACCTGAAGCTCCCGATCCGGACACAGCGCCCGAATCAGCACCCGGCTGCGCACCACGTCCTGACCGGCAATCTCGTCCAGGCTGCCGGCCCGCAGCAGACGGCCCTTCTCGATAAAGATCGCCGAATCGCAAATTTCCGCCAGTTCCGACAAAATATGAGAGCTGACCAGGATCGCCTTTTTCTGCTCGGCCAGCGCCTTGAGCAGTTCGCGCAGTTCGATCCGCGCCCGCGGGTCCAGCCCTGCCGCCGGTTCGTCCAGAATCAGCATCGGCGGGTCGTGTATCAGCGCACGGGCCAGGCTGACCCGCTGCTTCATCCCCTTGGACAGCGTATTGATGTATTTAGTGCAAATGCCCGTCAGGTTGGTAAACGCCATGATGCCCTGCACGACCTGATGGCGCCGATTGCAGCGAATCCCAAACGCACGGGCAAAAAAATCCAGGTAATCCTCAATCGTCACATCGCGATACTCCGGCAGCGAATCCGGCATAAACCCCACCATCCGCCGCGCCTGCTCCGGGTACTGCTGCACCGAGATGCCGTTGAGAAAGACATCCCCGTCCGTCGGCTCGTCCATGGTCGCCATGATGCGCATCGTGGTGGTCTTGCCGGCGCCATTAGGACCGACAAACCCGACGATTTGTCCGGATGAAAAGGCGAACGAAATGTCGTCCACCGCCTTGGTCGTTTTGAAATATTTCTTGAGATTGACCGCTCTGACCAGCATTAGAAACTCTCCGGAAGAATGCCGAAGACGACCGATTCAATCGTCTCTGTTCGTTTCTGTCGCAGCCCCTGCTCGATAAACAGCGGCTCGTGGATAATCGCGATATAAGTGTTCGGCTCCAGATAGGCCGTCGGATCTTTCAGCACAACCGTAATGGCCCCATACCAGTCGCCGTTGTACATCTGGCGAAGGCTGCGAAATGTCTGCGCCTGCCCGGCAGATTCCGTCGTCCGCTCAAACCGCCGCATCGCGTGTCTGGCCCCCGCCGGCACCTCTTCGGCAACATAAACTTGCCCATCGACGTCCGCGTAGTACAGAGCCGCAAGAGACACCCCAAACCCGTTGAGCGCCTCATACGCACCGGCATCGGCAGGCGAAAAGACGATCTTTTCGCGCCGCATCTGGCTCTTCCGCAGCAAAAAGTGCGCCGGCACCCGCGCGGTCACCCACCCGCTGGCCAGATGCTGACCCCGGGTCCAGTCAACGGTGCGCGGACTGCCCGTACCGTACGTGTCGCGATCCACCTGCGGCGTACACTCGGTCTCGTAGTCAAAATGCAGCCCCTCCCGCGGGTTCAGCGGGCAATAAAATCCCGTTATCGCCAGCGTCGAGGCAAGAGTTTCGCTTTCATCCAGAATCGTCAGGGACGCGATGCGGGCAAACCCGGTCCACCCTTCGGCAAACGCGGCGTATCCGAAAACGGAGACGCTGGCCAGCAGCGACAGCAGAGGCACCGTCCAGAACAGCCAGATTTGCCGCCGTTTGCGCGACAAAATAAACAGGTTGGCCGGCCCGATCAGCACCGCAAACAGCAGCACCACCAGCAGCAGTCCGCGCACCGGGATCGACAAATCCTCAATCACCGGAAACCAGTCGTTGGCTCCATGAATACCCCCGAACTGCCGGGCGGATGAAGAACTTGCCCGCCAACTGTCCCGCAATGGATTCCAGTCCATAGTGGTCCAGCCGCCGACATCGGTTCGGCTCGTGGCAAAGACCGCCCCAAACCCGGAATCTGCAATCTGAAAAATGCCTTGTGTCCGCTCAAAGTCAAACGCCCCGTCGCCGGCAGCCCCCGGCCCGATCAGCAGCAGCGTCCCGCCGCACCGGACATATTCCAGCAGCGCCCGCCGCACCCCGGCCGGCAGCGTCGCCCACTCCTGACCTGTCATCAGGACGCCGTTGTACCGCGAATAACTGAGCCACTGCTGACTCCACTGCGAAACGGGAAACTCCGACAAAGCCAGGGCAAACCCCGGAGAAGAACCACTGGGATACATCATCCCCATCGACGAAGCATATCCACTGTCTGCCTGAAGACTCTGATTCACAGCGTCAAATCCGATCTGGCGACTGAGCAGCAGGCAGCCATCGCCCCCGCTTCCCCATAGCTGAAAATGCGTGACCGTCGTCAGCGGCAGGATCTCCCGCTGATGCCGCCCGTCAATGACAACCCGCACCCCGTCGCCGGACAACCGCAGCGGGGGCTGAAACAGCGAGACCATCGCTGTCGAGCCGGGCGGCACAACCACCGTGCGGCTCATTTGACGGATATAATAGCCGTAGTTCTGACTCGCATGGCCGGGCATAATCAATTCCACGCGGCGTTCGACCGGGCCAATGTTGGTCAGGGTCGCCTGATAATCGACATACCCCATCGTGCTTTCGCCGCCGGAACTGATCGTCGGAGCAATCTGCACGGCAATATCACCGTAGTCGCCGACCACCGCGATCGCCGCGTTCCCAACCCACAGCACCGACAAGAGCATAATTTTGCATAATAAAACGTACACGGCCTTAGACATTGGCCCTCTCCTTCAACGTAATGTCCGCCGGCAGCGTCATTCCCGTTTCATCCATCCCTGTCAAGAGCTGCTCAATCAACACCGACGACTGAATCGTATCAAAACGCGCCTTATAGTTTAATATAATTCGGTGGTTCAGTACCGCCGGTGCTACCGCCCGCACATCCTCAAACCCGACGGTCGGACGCCCGCTGATAAGGGCCTTTCCCCGGGCCGCCTCGGCAATCGCAATCGCCGCACGCGGACTGGCCCCGTAGGAGACATACTGCCGCACCGGCTCGATGGCCTCAGCCGAATCCGGATGTGTGGCCGAAACCAGCCGGGCAATATACCGTGACACCGGCCGGGGCAGAAAGATATGCTCCATCACCTCAAACAGCCCCTCCAACTCCGCCGGGCCGACGGTCTTTTCCGGAACCGGCGGTTCACCGCGACGGCGGCTGGTGATAATCGCATCCATCACCTCAACGGGGGCACACGCAACATTCAGCTTGAACAGAAATCGGTCCAGTTGCGCCTCCGGCAGCGGGTAGGTGCCCTCCAGTTCGATGGGGTTCTGCGAGGCCAGCACAAAAAACGGCCGCGGCAGCGGACGGGTCTGTCCCATCAGCGTCACGTGACCTTCCTGCATCGCCTCCAGCATCGCCGACTGGGTCTTGGGCGAGGCGCGATTGATCTCATCGGCCAGCAGGATGTGGCTGAAAATCGGCCCCGGCTCAAACACCATTTCACGTTTGCCGCGTTCGTCTTCCTGCAGGATATGGCTGCCGAGGATGTCGCCGGGCATGATATCCGGCGTAAACTGAACGCGGTTAAACGTCAGGTTCATCAACTGACCCAGCCCCTTGATCATCGCGGTCTTGCCCACGCCGGGAACGCCTTCCAGCAGGATATGCCCCCGGCTCAGCAGCCCGATCAGCACCATCTGATGCAGTTCATTCTGTCCCAGAAGGATGCGATCCATCTGCTCCAGAATCGTCTTCGCCAGCGCCGCCGCCCTGTTGAGCTGTTCGGGTTCAAGCAGCCGCTTGGCATTCTCATTGCCCATAAAATCTCCCATCTAATAAAAATAGTATCTCGAATGAGTGTACACCTTCGTGGCCGAATCACCGCTCGGCCGGCGGTTCCTGCTCGTTTCGCTGGAAATATCCCTCCACGGCGGCCCTGTGCCGGGGCAGAATCGTCTGCCGAACCGCCTGACCGCTTCCGGCCTGCGCCGCGTCCAGCACGCCGGGCGTCGAAGGATCGCCGCCCTCCGAAACGTCCGGGGCGACCATACTGACGCCGACAAGCTGGGCGTCCCGCATCGCCGCCAACGTAGCATCCGGCAGCAATTGCTCCTGAAATGTTGTCGCATCCGAACTGCTCGGCTCCGTCCAGAACATCGGCGCCGCACCCGGGCCGCGATCAATCCCCCAGCCCGGCATCGCCAAGCCCATCCCGATGGCCTCTTTCGCTTCCCCGGCGCCCTGGCACTCGCTCAGCATCGCCATCAACCCCTCGGCGTTGCACTGGCACGCCTCACCGCACAACTCGAGCAGTTTCATATCGATCAGTTTGGCCTCGACGAGGCGCGCCATCGCGTCCGAAAGATTGATTTTCTGACCCTGTAATGCCTTGAGCAGTTCCTGCAACTGCTCGGACCCGAGACCCCCCTTCTCAAGGGCCTTGCCAAGAAGATCAGACAAGTCGTTTGCCAGCGCGGCGTTTTCCCCGGCCAACGACTGAGCCATCTCCAGCAGTTCCGACAGTGCCCCGGCAAGGGCCTCCGAATCCATCGTCTGGCCCATCTGAGCCAGCGCTTGGGTCAGCATCTCGGAACGCGAGAGGGCCTCGGTCTCCGCCAGCATCCCCACGGCGGCCTCCTCGGCGGCCTTTTTGAGCTGATCCTGCAAGTGGCTCAGCGCCTCCCAGGTCTTGACCGGATCGCGACCCAGTGCCGTCTCGTCAATCCGAGTAATCTTGTCCAGAAATTCCTGCGCCGCCTCCTCGGACACAATCGCCTCCTCCTGCAAAACCTCAATCTGCTCTTCGATCAGGCGTGTTTGCTCGTCAATCTCCAGCCGCCCAGCCGACAACGGCATCATATACCGTTGCGGAATCAACGCGCTAACCGCCAAAAAAAGCACCGCCGCCAGCAGCACGCCCCCCGACCGGCGGCCGTCCCAGCAAAGGCGTGGAGCCTCCAGCGGCACGAGGTGCTGTGCCCAGTCACCCAGATCGGTTTCCGACGCGGCCATCAGTAACCCACCGCAACCATTAGACTTATCGAAAATTGGACGGAGTGTGCCAACAGCGGGAAGGCCGGACAGAGTGCGTATCAGGGCATACAAAAGACCGGCGAACAATGCCGCGGCCAGAGCAAGGCTCACCGCCGGACTGTCCAGCGGCTGCCGCCACATCATCCGAGCGGCCAGCACCACCCCCCCGGCCGCAAATATCGGCACACTTAGCCCCGATACGGCATACCGCACAAAAAATAATACCGCAAGCCGCGTCCGAAACCTTCCGATTGGATTGTCCAAGTCGCCCATAACCCCTCAGCAACAAAATCCATTCTTTATCCTTTTATGACGATGAACACTATGTATAACCCCGGTATCCCATCTTGTCAAATAAATATCAAATCTAATACAACAATTTCATAACGTTGTTCGTGGGAAAATGCATCTGTCACACTGTACTGCCAGTACGGATTCCCCACCCACCGGGGCACATCCCCGCTCCCGTTTGCCCCTGAACGGGTCAAGCAGATGCCAACGAATTGCAGCCCGCACAGATCGCTTCGGCAACTTTCAGGCCGTCCACCGCGGCCGAGATAATACCGCCGGCATAACCGGCCCCTTCGCCGGCCGGATACAATCCCTTGACGGAAAGGCTCTGAAGCCTTTCGTCGCGGAGTATCCGCACGGGTGACGAACTGCGCGACTCCACCGCTGTCATCACCGCATCGGGCATGGCAAAGCCGTGCAGCTTGTGATCCATTTCGACAATCGCCTGCCGCAGCGTCTTGACCGCAAACGCCGGCAGGCACTCCGCCAAGTCGCACGGCGTAACGCCCGGCGAATAGCTGGGCCGTACCGCCCCCATCGCCGAAGAAGCCTTACCCGCCAGAAAATCGCCGACCCGCTGGGCCGGGGCAAAATAATTGCTCCCCCCCGCCGCAAACGCCTTTTGCTCCCACTGGCGCTGAAATGCAATCCCCGCCAGCGGCCCGTCGCCGCCGAAATCCGCCGGCGTAATCCCGACCAGCAACGCGCTGTTGGCGTTGGGCTGCTTACGGGCATAGCGGCTCATCCCGTTGGTCACGACGCCGCCGGGTTCGCTGGATGAGCCGATCACTTCGCCGCCCGGACACATACAGAACGTATAGGCCGACCGACCGCCGCCGCTATGATAGACCAGCTTATAATCAGCCGCCCCCAGCCGCGGATGCCCGGCAAAACGCCCGTACTGCGCCGTGTCAATGAGCGTCTGCGGATGTTCAATTCGCACGCCAATGGAAAACGGCTTGGCCTCCATCGCGACGCCGCAGCCATGCAGCATCGCAAATGTATCCCGCGCACTGTGTCCTGCCGCCAGCACCACAGCATCGGTGTCAATCGTTTCGCCGTCATTGACCACTGCGGCTGTAATCCGCCCATCGCGCACTACCAGCCCCGTCAGCTTGGTCTCAAACCGCACCTGTCCGCCCAGCGAGAGGATTGTGTCGCGGAGATTCTTGACCACCCCCACCAACCTGTCCGTCCCGATGTGCGGCCGCGCGTCATACAAAATCTCTTCCGGCGCTCCGGCGGCGACCATCTCGGCCAGAATCTTTCGCACACGGCCGGATTTGTCCTTAATCTGCGTGGTCAGCTTACCATCCGAAAACGTCCCCGCCCCGCCTTCGCCGAACGGCACATTCGACTCCGGATTGAGCACCCCCTCACGCCAGAACGCCTGCACATCCCGCACCCGTGCGGCCACCTCCCTGCCGCGTTCGATAAGAATCGGCCTGGCCCCCGCCTCCGCCAACAGCAGCGCCGCAAACAACCCGCACGGCCCGCTGCCCGCCACCACCGGCGACGGCTTACCGCCGGTCGAAGAATACTTCGGCGTCACATACCCCGCTTGGGGCGCTTGCTCGATATGCCCATCGCCCGCACACCGCGCCAAGACATCCGCCTCGTCTGCCACCTCCACATCGACGATATACACCGCCAGGATTCGCTGCTTCTTGCGAGCATCAATGGACTTTCGCACCAGCCGGATCGCCCCCGCCTCAACCGACGGCAAACCCAGCTTCTGCGCAGCCGCCTTGGCCAGCGCACCCGGCGCGTGGTCAAACGGTAACGATATTTCCCGAATCCGAATCAAAATGAGATATCAAAAGTGTCACGTTAGTGTCACGTTAAAGCGATGGCTACTATAACCGGTCAATGGCTGCGATTCAATCCTTAAACATAAACGTAATACATTTAGATCATGTGTACCTTATGATCGTAAACTTTTTCACTGTAGTATTAACCGACCGTACTTATTTAAAGGCATGTGGAGACAAAATGGTGTCAAAACAATATTACTCAAAAAAATAAAACACTGTTAGCCTCATCCTCGGTCATAACCGAAGTCTATGCAGAACTGGACCAGCAACAGGCACTTGAAGCGATTGCACTGATGGCAACCTATCAACCAGTAAGATCACTCCAACCATTGCCGTGCTAAATGAACCAAATCAATCAGATCGTAATGCTCTTGCCACCATTCAGCTATCATTCCAAAGTCTCGCAAGTCCACGCTTCCGTCGCCGTCTACATCACCACCAAAACCAGCGGGAAAGTAATCATACCGGCTGACATCAAAAATCCCTATTGTCAGGGCATCTAAACCAAAATTATCAAGCAGCTCAACAGGTTTATACTGTTCAAGCAATTGTTGATTGCGTGCGACAATGTAACCTTGATCTGAAAGCATGTCCCCGTCACTGACAGGCCCTAAGACAGGGTCTGTAAATCCAAATTCAACTGAAAACCAGATTTCACCTCCAGGTCGAACCACTACAGCGTCAAGCCCGAAATCAGCCAAATCCTCTATCGGACTGAAGTTGCTTAACAGTTCCTGATTGGTTTTGACAATCACCCCTCGATTAGAGAGCAGATCGCCATGGCCGATATATTGGTTTAAGGTTTTAGAAAAGAAATCTTCTGTTGAGCCTGTTGCACAATGTTTCACATGAAGATTGCAAGAAAATAATTCTCGATTTCGCACCAACAAAGTCCAGAAAAAGTCCGGATCTCCCCACCTGCTCAACGTCAATGTCACTATGTTGTGAGAATTGAGTTTGGTCTGGAAGCCACACACATCCTCCTCAGCCACTGCTTGGCGACCATCGCCGAATGCTATGCCAAATTCGACCAGTAAAGGACGCTGGGGGCGATTGTGCGGGCAGGGTGAGAAGAATGTCGCCGATGCTCTATAATAAATGGCTCAACTCCCAAAAAGTTGATTGATTTGAAAACATGAAAATGATGAATTTCGCGCATTGTGGACACCAGCATATTTACATAAGGGGCGGCTCCACGAAGGATACCACCCCTTGATGACTGTCACTATAGAGGCGCTATCCTCCCCTATGGCAGGAGCATCAGTCGAAGACATGCTGGTGTCTTTAAGCGTTAAATCCAAGATACTTATGTTTTCATAAAGAGCAATATCAATCAACTTTTTGGATAAGATCCTGATTCTTACAATCATACCTTATTACTCAAGTTGACTGATTTTTTAAACATAGATTTATGCGGCGATCAGTAGTCGCCCAAGCTCTTTGACAATTTGTGTTCCACTGGACAGCTTCTTTAAGTGTTGTGTCAGATCGTCCCAGAC
>JAAYCR010000082.1 GCA_012729675.1 Phycisphaerae bacterium
ATTAGAAAGCAAACGGGGGAAGCAGACTTAAAACACCTGTTTCCCCATTTGCTTTCCAGCGATTCCTCTCGCCCCACCCGCACAATCGCCTCCCTCGCCTTTTGCTGTTCGAGTTCGGCATAGACCTTGTTGACGGCAGTGGAAAACCGCAGGGCAGAACAGACACTCTGGAGTCGAAAATAGGACAAACAACAGAAAATTTAATAATTCAGTACAAATACCGATTGACACACTGTCGATTACGTACTAAGATGATAACTGGCTGTGGGATGTAAAACTGTCATGAGGGGATATTCTGCCATGGAATGTGCCGAGTCATTTCGGTTGGCTTTTCACGGGGGCGGCAAAAAAATTCCCTACTCTGTCCGGAGGTATGAACCCTTGCTCTTGTTCTCATAGATCAGCCGTCAGTCTGCGCATCCTGCGCCCGACGGCTGTTTTCATGTCTACGTTATCATCAGCGCGGCAGTGTTGTACGCGTAAGATTTTGCATTGATGTAGTCTACGGCTAGAAAAACTTTTGCATTGGGAGAAGACAGATGAAGACACAGATGCACACATTTTGTCGAGCATTGCTTGTTGGGGCAATGTACATGATCGTATCCACCATTTCTTCAGGCGTTACCTATTATGTTGACGCGGCCAAGCCGGCCGGGGGCAACGGGTTGTCCTGGGCGACGGCCTTTAACACCCTTCAGGCGGCGGTCAATGCGGCCAATCCTGTTTGGATGCAGTGCTATGCGCCGCTGGACACTATCTATGTCAAACAGGGGACTTATGTGTTGACCTCGACGCTGACCCTGGGCAGCGGGGACGAGCTTTACGGCGGATTTCCGTCCTCGATCGCCAATCCCGTTTGGGCGGATCGCGACTGGAAAACGTATCCGACCGTCATTGACGGGAATAACAGCGTTCGGTGCGTTACGATGAATCATTATTCGATGCTTGACGGGTTTACCATTCAGAACGGCAGCGCCAGTACGGGGGCGGGGATTTCCGTAGGCGCAACCCCGATAGACTGCGGCTTTTTGGGGTATATGTCGCCGATCGTTCAGAATTGCCGGATCCGGAACAACACGTCCAGCGGCAGCGCCGGGGGCCTTTTTGACGACGGGGCGGATGTACATATCCTGGACTGTGAGTTTTCGGGCAATTCGGCGGGAGGCAGCGGCGGGGCGATCTATTATAACAACAGCGGAACCGAGATTTTGCGGTGCACCTTCTACAACAACGAAACGACCCCTCCGGGTTCGCTTGGCGGGGGTGCAACAGCCGGATTCGGACATAACGGTACGACCGGGGAATATGTAACCATCACCAACTGTCTGTTTTATGCAAACGTCTCAAACAGCTGGGGCGGCGCCATCTCAGGCAATCAGGTGTATCCGACGATCACCAACTGTACGTTTGCCGACAATGAAGCATCCATAAACGGAGGAGCGTTTCACGGAAATGTGAATTCCGAAGCGCCGCGCATCCGCAACAGCATCTGCTGGGGCAACAGCCCGGACGAACTGAATATCGTTACGGCCAGCACCTATCTGGACGTCAGCTACTGCGATATCCAGGGCGGCTGGACGGGAGCGGGATCCAACAACATCAATCAAAACCCGCTGTTCAAAGGCGGTACGAACTATCGCCTGCAGATGGGCAGCCCGTGCATCGATACCGGCAGCGACGCCTACGCTCCCGACGACGACCTGGACGGACAATCGCGTCCGCAGGACGGCAACAACGACGGAACCCCCCGCGCCGATATGGGGGCGTATGAGGCGGAATATACCAATGTCGATCTAAGCGTCCTAGCGATTACAAAGACGCCGTATTATCCGCGTGCGGGAGAATCGATGTCGGTGACGGTGTCGGTACGCAACTCGGGGACGACAGAGGCATCGTCGTTCTATCTTGACTGGTATGCGAATCGGGCTTCTGCGCCGGGGGTGAATCAATACGGCGATCAGTTTCAGAAGTTTTCCTCTCTGGCGGGGGGGACGACAACGTCCATGACCAAAAACTATACCTATTCGGCGCCGGGGGTGTATTCGATGTATGCTCAGGCGGATACGGACCAGCAGGTTGAAGAGACCAACGAGGGGAACAATGTCCTGGGGCCGCAGAGCGTCAAGGTTATTGACGGCGATCTGTTGGATTTTGACTTGCGGGAAGAGTCGCACAACGCATCCCACTGGTTTGGCGGCGACAACCGCCCCGCTTCCTCGCCGCGCAATGTGGGCGTCGGACAAAGCATCATTTTGGCACGCGAGGCCTGGGTTCAATCGGCTGGGTTTTATTTCGGAAACCGGTTTGATTATATGAACAATCCTGACGGCGTCGGCCATGCAGTGCGTTTGTATCTGAATGTTCGAAACAGTTCCGGAACGATTTTGCGTACGGTCTATCGGGATTTGCCCGCTTCCTTTGAAGGCGGCTGGGTTATGTTTCCGTTCGGATCCAACCATCTCTGGCTGAATGCCGAACAAGAGTACATCTTCACGTGTTATCTTTACAAAGGAGAAATCGTTGAACTGAAATCTTCCGCATATGGACGGACCGATGATCCCTGGCCGCTGAGCAGCGGTTATACATGTACCGTTGACAGCAGCCCGGCAGACATGACGAGCTGGGCGAACTGGGGAGCAAGTGCCTGGGACTTTAATTTCCGGATCACGGGTCAGTATGTCGAGCCGTACCCGGGCGATTTGAACAGCGACTGGACGGTCGGCATCAATGACGCGGCGATTCTGGCCGGCAACTGGCTGCGGGACGACTGCCTGATGCTCGACTGGTGCGACGGATGCGATATGAACTGGAGCAAAAAAGTCGAATTGACAGACTTTGCGGTGCTGTCGGCCTACTGGAAAAAGAGTTTTTCGCCGCCGGCCTACAGTACTCTGGACAGGGATATCATCGCCAAAATTTACCAGTATGGACACTTGAGCAGCACCAGCATCGACGCCTCGGACGGCAGCGAATTCAAGCCGGGAACCTATTGTGTCTATCGCACTTCACAGGGACGACTGGGCAAGTTCATCGTGGAAAACTGGGAACCGGCCATGAGTTACCGGCTGACCATCGCCTGGGTAACCTACAACGCAAACGGGACGGTCTATTCTTCGGGATCGGGGCTTGTCATTAAGGGTTCGTATCATTGTGATCTGGATACAGGCGCAGAAACGCCAACCGGCGCCGATTTCCAGTGGAATACCCAAACAAGCTCAACTCGCTATTTGGTTCCGAAAAACAGCGCACTGTTCAAGTTGATTTATCGTGAACCATGAGTTTTTGGTGCTTCAAAAATATTCACCTTGTCTTACACCAAGACGTATTGAAATTGTTGTGATGTTTCGAGTGAAGGGAGTTGAAAATGAACGCAATACTATTTCAAAGAAAAGCGTTTTGTTTGATTGCGCTGACAGTTGCCTGCGGGGTCTTTGCCGCCGAAGGCGACAAGCTGTGGGACGAAGACGGCCTGCGCATCACGCATATGGGAACCTCGACTACCGCCTTTGAGCAGGTCTCCGACGGTCTGGGCGGGATGTTCTTCATATGGGAGTACGGTCTGGGCTATGACGTCCGGCTCCAGCGGGTGGACACCTCAGGCCAGTACACCGGCGGGATGTTCCCTGTCCCCGGGCCGGCGTGGACGGATGCGGTGATTCTTTCCGGCGGCCTGTCCGCCGGCAACCCTAATCTGACCACCGACGGCGTCAACGGCGTCATTGCGGCCTGGGTGGAAAAAACAGGCACGACGTCATGGGTGTACAAGGCCCAGCGCGTCGCTTATGACGGCACGACGCTCTGGTCGCCGGCGGTAACGCTGACGGCCGCGCAGAGCACTGCCCTGCCCAGGCCCGTCCTCGTGTCCGACGGCCTCGGCGGAGCGTTTGTCGCTCTTCAACTCGGCGGCGTGTGCCATGTGACCCACGTCAACAGCGCCGGGGTTCAGACCGGCGGACTGAACGGTATCGGCATGCCCTTTGCGCTGGGCGCCGCGGCCGCCGACGGCGCAGGCGGCGTCATCGCGGCCGGGCCGGACCTGGCGGGCGTGTCGCTGGAAGTCCGCGCTCAGCGCGTCCTCCGAAGCGGCTCGACGCTGACAGCCCAATGGGGCGCCAATGGGGCATACCTCGGCTACAAACCCAATCGACCCTGTCAGTACAATGCGGCCTATGACCGGGTTGACGGGATCGTCGTCTGCTGGGATACGATCAATACCGGCGACAATCCGTTTGTGCGTGCCCAGCGGGTCAGCGGCAGCGGAACGCCGCTGTGGGAGCCCGACGGAGTCAATCTGGTCGGCGGTGTCGGCGGAAGCTGGCTGTACAGCGCCGCGGATATCTGCTCCGACCAACTGGGCGGCGCGTTCGTGGTCTGGACGGACTGGCGAAACGCCCCGGCCGGCAAAAGCTGCGATGTGTACGCCCAGCGCGTGGATGCTGACGGGGATATCGTGTGGACAGCCAACGGCGTCAAGCTCAGCACGCTGGACGCGGGCGCTCAGCGGTATCCCAAAATCTGCTCCGACCGAGTCGGCGGCGCGATCGCAACGTGGCAGGACTTTTGGGGATTCAGCGAGAACATCCGCGCCTGTCGCATCAACGCCGCCGACGGCTCGCTGCGATGGAGCGCATGGGTGATCATGGACGATTACAATCCGCCCACACCCGGCCAGCAGCAGCTCCATCCGAAAATCCTGTTTGCCGGCGACGGCCCGATCCCGCGCGGCGCGATTATTTCCTGGAACGACGAGCGGGTCACCTATGGCAACTACTGCCAGAAACTGGTCGTTGATATGGCCTTTCCGCCCGTTGAGCCAACAAATCTTCAGGCGGCCATCCTCCCGCCGCAGATTCATCTGACCTGGCGCGACAACGCCGATAACGAGACGGGCTACAAGGTGCAATACAAACGATGGTATCGCTATGACATCACGGGTGAGCCGACGACGTGGACGGACGGACCGACGCTGGGAGTCAACTGCACTTCCTATCAGCACGATTCAGCGACAACCAATTATTATTACAAGTTCCGCGTCTGCGCGACCAACAGCTATGGCGATTCGGCCTGGTCCAACGAGGTATCGCTGTTGGTTTTGATGATGCTGTATTGGATTGACATCGGCTATCCCAACGGCAGCGAAGTATTGCAGGTTGGGAACACTTATGAAATCACTTGGTCGACCGGTATGGGCATCTCAAATGTTACAATTGATTATTCCACCGACGGCGGCAGCACATGGCGCACGTCCCCGATTGCGGCAAGTACGCCCAACGACGGCTCGTACCTCTGGACGGTTCCCAATACGCTCAGCGACAACTGCATCCTGCGCATCCGCGATGCCGCCGCCGGCAGCCCGTACGATTTAAGCGACTATCCGTTTCGCATCGTGCCGCCCGGCCCGGATTTGACCATTCTGTCTCTGACCTGCGACCAGCCGAGTACCGCTGTTCAGGATACGCCGCTGAATGTCCACTGTACCGTCAAGAACATCGGCTCGCTCGCCGCGGACACGTTCTGGCTGAACTTCTTCCCGAACCAGGAGCAGCCGCCGCAACCCGGTGAATTCGGACACCCGTACACCCTGATTTCCGACGGGCTGGCGCCGGGGGCGTCGTACACCTGGGATTTTGCCCATACCTACGCAACACCCGGCCCCGTCACAGCTTACGCCAAGGCCGACACCAATGATATGATTACCGAGGCCGATGAGACCAACAACATCGCCGGCCCGCTGGCGATGCAGATTCACGAATTCGAATACATCGAAGACACCCACACCCACTCGCATTGGTTCGGCGGCGATGACGGAACGTTGACCCGAAACGTCGGGATCGGGCAAAGCTTCACGCTGCCGCGCAGCGCATACGCGGCCTATGCCGGGTTTAAATTCGGCCAAAGATTCGATTATCACGACAATCCAACCGGATTCGGTCATGCCGTCACGCTGGTGCTGAATATCCGCGCCGCCAACGGCGCGATCCTCAAGACCGTCTCGACGGATGTTCCGGCCGCGTTTTCGGGCGGCTGGGTGTGCTTTAATATCAATATGGATATGTGGGCTAAACAGACCTATATCTTCACCTGTTATCTGCAAAATGGCCAGATCAACGAGCTGCATAATTCGGCCCTGGCCCGAAACGACAACCCCTGGCCGGACAGTCAGGGCTTCCGGGCGCTGGTCAACGCCGCTCCGTATGATATGGAAAACTGGAGCAACTGGCAGACCTACACCGGGGACTTGAATGTCCGGCTGGCCGGCAGCTACCACGACCGCAGTCAGGCGGACTTTGTCCAGAATGATGTCATCGACCTGGACGATTTTGCCTTTTTCGCCGCGCAATGGCTGCGAACCGATTGCGCCCTGCCCGGCTGGTGCGGCGGGACGGATATGGATTACAGCGGCGCGGTGGGACCCGGTGACCTGCTGGCCTTTTCGGCCGATTGGCTGCTGACTGGCTACGGCGGACTCAGCCGCACGGAGATCGCCGCCCTCGACGGCGAGCTGGCCGCCGCCAACATTAACGGCTCGGACGGACAGGAATTTATGCCCGGTACATGGTTTGTTTATAAAACCAGCAACGGCCGCTACGGGAAATTCATCGTCGAAAAATGGGAACCGGCGGCCTCGAACCGGTTGACCATCGGCTGGACGACCTACAGCGCCAACGGGTTGATTTACTCAACCGGCGCCGGTTTGGCGATTCGCGGCACCTTTTCCTGCGACCTGGACGAAGGCGCCGAAACCACAACCGACGCCGACTGGGAGTGGGTGCAGAAAAGCGGTTCGATTCGCTACCTGCATCCGCGAAACGGCGCACTGTTCAAATTGATTCATCATGCACCCTGATGATAAGGAGTCATGAAAATGAATACAGTCAAGTGGATGTGTCTTTCAAGCTGGCTGGTATGCGCTGCGGCGCTGCCGGCCGAACGGATTCCCGCCGACGGCGACGCCTGGAGCGACTACAGCACAGCCGCCGCGGCCATCGCCGACGGCTGGACGCGCACCTGCGCACAGAGTCAGCAGATCATGGTCTATACGGAGTCCAATACAGGCGATTTCAGCGTCGGCTGTCAGGCCATCCAGTCGCGCTGGGACAAGCCGTTTTCGCTGGTCAAGTCCGCACCGCTGACTGCGGTGACCCAACTGCGATTTGCCCATAAAGAGTCGTGGGCGAACAGGACGGTCTATCCGCGGATTTATATGACGCCGACCCCCGAAGAGGCAGCGGCGGGAATCGTGGCCAAACGCATTGACCTGACCCATTACACGACTGCCCTGGAATGGACCGATTATGTCGGCGTGCTGGCGGACGGCACGTGGCGATGGGAAGACAGCCAGTTGGGATGGATCACCTACGGACCCGGCAATACGATACTGACGACGCTGACCGGGATCGAGTGGTTTGCCAACTATATTGTGTTTGTTCTCCCGACCGAAATCGGCGATTCGATGCGTATCGACGGGCTGAATTTAATCACTTCGGCGACGGCATGCGTGGGTATCGAGCAGTTGCATCTTCTGGCCGCGTGGTGGATGTCCGCCCTTTGCGGTATTGAAAACGCCTATTGTCAGGGAACGGATTGTGACCTGGACGGCGACGTCGATTTGGATGATTTCGCGGCGCTGTCCGAACGCTGGCTGGCCGGCTGTTACGAGTAAATGCAAACGTGTATGACGGATAACGTTTGTTGAAGAATACATTATTTTTTCGGAGGTGTCGTATGACGCGGTGTTTGGCAGTAATGAGTGTGGTGGTGTTTCAGTTTTGTTGTGTCCATGCAGAGGTGTCGGTTTTTTATGCGACCGACTTCGATGAACTGGCGCCGGGGCCGACGCAGCACCATCCCGGCGACGAGGCCCAGGACGGCTGGTATTACGGCGACCGCTCCGACCATGATGAAATTCAGGACGCTATCGTCGTTGACGGCCGGGCGCTGCGATTATCCATCAGCCTCGATGACAACGACGGCGATCAAACCAGCGTCAAGCGGGAACTGACGCCGCCGGACTTGTCGCAAACGCCGATGGTGACGCTGGAAGCTGATTTTTACGCGGTCACCAGCGACCAGGAGGCCGTCAACGAATACGCCGCCCATTTGGACATCTTCGGCGGGCCGCATCCCGGCTTCCTGATTACCGGATTTTCTCTTTCCAGCGGCAACGGAATACCCAAAAACATCCGCAAGGTCAATGTCGGCCTTGCCTGCTTCAATGGCATTGACAACAACGTCCCCGTTCCGCTGTCCGTCGGGCAGGGACTGGACTGGGAGACGTGGCATCACGTCAAACTGGTCATCGACCAGCGGGCGGACCGCTATGTGTCTCTGATGGTCAACGGAGAAACGCAGCCGCTCGGCAATTACGCCCTGCCGCGCTCTCCGGACGAAGGCGTCTGGAAACGCGGCCAACTGATTGAGCAAATCCAGACGCTTATTGCCGCACGACATTGGGACACTGAAAAAACCGCCGATGCCATCTATTGGGATAATATCGCACTCTATGGCCGGTGCCCCCTCAAGGCGGACTTATCCGGCGACTGTAAAGTCGATATGGAAGATTTGGCGATATTTGCCGCCGAGTGGCTGATGGGAACATGACAGAATTGATATGCGTTTTAAAAAGTAAAGAGAAAATTTTGATGTGAGGTGGTTTATGAAAAACTGGCAGGGTTGGGTTTGTGTATGTTTCATGTTTGGTCTTTGGATTGCGGGTCGAGCCGGCGCCGAGGTGTTCTTTCAAAATCACTATCAGACCGTCAGCGTAAAAATCGTCGGCGACGGCGAGGTGCTGGAGCAGAACGCTCAGAACAATGACACCGGCCTGGATACTGATGTCTACGCGGAAGCGGATTATTGGGGGTACGCCTGGGCAAACAGTCGCCTCAAGACCGCCTACGCGACCGACCGGCTGACCGTGGACGGGCGTCTGTGGATGAATATCTACCCGGCGTGGGAGATTGAGGAGTTATCTGTTGAGGCAGAAGTGTATTACCAGACCGTGATAACCGTCACCGACCAGCCGGCATGGCTCAAGATCAGCGGCTACCTGACGACCGAGCCGGAGCATCAGGCCGACGATCACTTTCTGGTTGGCGCGCCGATCTGGTTCTGGGACGTGGATTATCATCCCGGCCAGAAGGTCTGGATGTTCGATACGGCGCTGTTCGACGTGGGCGAGCACTATCTCTATGGCGGGGTGCGCTACACCCTTGCCACTACCTCGACAGGCTTGGACGATACGCTCTATGCCGATTACTATTTCGCCGTCGAGGTCGTTGACGAACCCGAATTCGACCCGTCGGATGCCGATTTAAACCATGATGGCAAGGTCAATCTCGAAGACTTGGCCCTGTTCGCATCCGTCTGGATGTGGGGGGGTAACGGATGATGAAAAAACTGTGCATCGCTGCGGCGATGTGAAACATATAAACGTGTAACCTTTTTTGGGAGAAATATTATGAAAAAAATAATGTACAGTCTGTTGCTGCTGCTCATTGTCAGCGGCGCGCCGCTGTGGGCGGGTTACAGCTACACGGTCAGCGGCAAAGTGCTTCATCAACTGACGGGATTACCGGTCAAAGGCGCAGTTGTCACCCATTCGATCTACTGGCCGGCGGGCACGTCGTCCGGCAGCAAGATTTCGGCGGCCGACGGATCATTCAGCTTTGCGCTGACATCCGATTCGTGGGACTTCAAAGGGGTCAACATGAACCTGAAGGCGTCGACCTTTGCGTGTTCCGGCGGAACAACGTGGACGTGTCAATCCTATGCGGAAACGGTTGACGTGTATGTGTCCTGTATGATTGAGATCAATCCCGACCTTCACGTGGCGCTGGTGCCCGGCCTGACTCCTTCGCCGGGCGCGGGGTTGTCATTGACAGCGGTTGGATTCATGGACAATCCGCCGCCCCCGAAGCCGGTAGTTGTCCAGCAATTCCAAATTATCCTGCGATTTGACCCCGGCAAACTGATCTTCGCAGGGCTTCAATCCACGCCGGGATCAAGGTTCGTGATTGAACCGGCGTTCAGCGATCCGGCGGCGGGCGAAATCGTCGTCCTCGGACATGCGCCCGAGCCGGTGGAATTGCCGGTCGGTCAATGGGGGCCGGATTCATTCTTTGATGTGTTCTTTGAACTGCCGGAAGGAATGGAACCGTCCTTTACCGCGCTGATGATTTCGGAAGAATCCGAGTTGCTCAATCCCGTGGGAATCCCGCCGCATATCCAGCATCCCTATCCGCATCAGACCCTGCTTTTGCTCGGCGAGCCGGAACCCTGCCAGACGGCGTTTTTGATTGACAGCCTTGACGACTGGATGGTGGCGCTGGAAGGGGGGCGTCCCGGCCCCAATATCCGCCCGACACCGATGACGGCCTGGGAGGCGTATATGGCCGGCTGGAAAAACCCGGACAACCAAGTAGAAGGCGAGCCTTACCCGGAAACAACGTTCATACCGGCATGCAAGTTGGAAGAAGAGCCGGGCGGCATGCTGTATGTCTGGCCCGAAATCCACGGACAGGAGGACCCCGGCCTGGTGATGGCATGGGGCGACTTCGGCCCGGATTCGCAACTGCCGGAAGGCAACTACGCCTCGGCGTGGCGATGGGATTACGGCCTGGACCCCGATTTGTCCAATTCGACGATTCAGGTGACGGTTACGCCGCCGATGGGCGTCAATATCACCGCCGTCTCGTTTGCCATTGTCGATGTCAATGGGTTGGTACGGTCGTGGTGGTGGGCGGTGCCGGCGGCCATTCCGTCCGGCGTGGCGACCACTGTGACGATCAACACCGCACTGGCCGGCCCCGGCGCAACAATGCCGCCGGCTACTGGCTATTTGAACACCGCCGGGTTTGACATTACCCAAGCGCAGTTCTTTGACGTGGATGAAAACTTCCAGTACATCTTCGGCCAGCAGCCCGTCCCCCCGCCCGGCCAGACGCAGTTTATGGCGTGGAATTACTGGCACAACCTGATTGTCACCAAGAACACCAAGGCGTACAAAGGCACATACGTCAAATGGTCGCAGCCGCCGGTAGTCCTCGACGAGGCATCCGACATGCCGCATATCCAGGGCTGGGACGAAAGGTCGCTGTATCATCCGCAGTACCGGCCTATCGTGGCCGACGACTGGCAATGCACCGATGAGCGACCGATCACCGATATCCATTGGTGGGGGTCGTTTATCGGCTGGACACAGCCGTACTTGCCGCCGGTCTTGCCGAGGGCGTTTCATCTGGGGATTTGGACGAATGTACCGGCCGTCGCCGGCGATCCGCTCAGCTTCAGTCATCCCGGGCAAATGATCTGGGAACATGTCTGCGACAAGTGGGTCTGGAATTTTGCCGGCTACGACATCGATCCGCGATGCGAGTATCCGGAATTGCCGTGCGAAAAAAACGAAGCCTGCTTCCAGTTCAACCAACTGTTGAGTGAAAACGAGTGGTTCTATCAGAAGCCGGACCCGGACGGCCAGGGCGGGATCTACTGGCTCAGCATCGCCGCCATCTATGACGCGGATGTGCAGGAAATCCGCTACCCCTGGGGCTGGAAGACGCGGCCGCATTTCTTCGAAGATGACGCCGTCAGAATCCAGGTCATCTCCGACCCGACAGGCCTGAACGTCTGGCCGCCCAAACTCGGAGCAATATGGAGCCAGGGCGAACCGATTGCGCTGCCGCCCTATCCGAATCCAAACGCGGTCAGTTGGGACTTGGCGTTTGAATTGACCACCAACAAGCCGACCTATGCGGATAACCCCATACCCGGCGATATCGGCCGCGAAGGCGGCGTGCTGATACCCGACGGCAAGGTCAATCTGCACGACTTGTTGATTATGGCGTCGAATTGGCTGGCGGGCACGCCGTGATCTGCATAACAAAGATTCAGGGATGGGGTTGAGCATCAGCCCCATCCCTTTTCCTCGTGGGAAAAGCACTTTTACTTAAGCCAAGGGAGAAACACGGTGAATACAACAAGAACTGTAATTTAATATTCAGCTCTGGCTGGATACGACACAGATATTGGAATACATCGACACGAGCAGTCCCTATGTTCCTTACATTTTCTCCGCCGTATCGCCGGTTGTTTTCAAAACGACGGTATTGCCTGTTCCCTCGCTGACCGCTTGAATAAGTCGCAAGTTCAATAGGCTGGGGTTGTTATCCATCATCTTGGCGGCGTTGGCCAAATGTCGCAGGCTGGCGCTCTGGCCTCTGGCTCTTTCAAGATCAGCCTGTGCCTGTTTTTGAGCCTTCAGTACTTGTGCAAAAATATCTTTCAGAGACCCGGGGAACATAATATCTTTGATGCTCAGGGAATGAATTTCAAGCCCGATGATCCGCGCCTTCTCTTGGGCCGACTCAAAAACAGTTCGGGAGATTTCATCTCGCTTTTCAAGCAGTTCTTCTGCCTTTAGATTTCCAATGACCGTTCGCGAACAGGTCTGAATGTCATAGTAGAAGGCATTATAATAATTCTCATATTGGTGGATCGCCTTTTCCAAGTCTGCGAAGGTATATTCGGTCACAAAACTCAGCTTAATCGTAATCCCATCCGAGGTCATCACTTCCTGACCGGCAATTGAGATATTCTTTTTTCGATAATCATATTTTTGTATTCGTGTAATCCATCCCCAATGCCAATAGACGCCGGGTTCCAGCATTTTGAGAAATTTGCCGCGTTTATAACACAACCCTTTTTCGTATTCACAGAGTGTCGTGCGTTTGAAAAGCCGGATGCGCAACAGAAGAAAACATACCAGCAACGCAATTAACAGTATCCCGACTGCTTCCGCCATTTTTTCTCCTTTCAAAAGTGATGTTCTATCTGAAAGACTCGCAGCTCCCGGGCGGAGGCCTGAACCTGCAAGGCCCGCTGACTGCTGTGCAAGCACAGAGCCTTTCAGATAGAACGTGCTGGGAGTCGAACCCAATGCCCATAAGGCTACCATGGAGATGTGCTTTACGCAAAGTTCTTGCCGCGATGCTGCAAAAACCGCCTGCCACATCACACGACGTTGTATCGCAATGACCCCGTCAAGTCAATCGAAAATCTTCCTTTATTGTGGTGGATGAGGACGACTTAGTCCGTACTATCCGGAGTGTCTTTGGTTTCTTTTTGTTTCCGTGTGCCGGCGTACATTTCGTATTTCAGCAGGCGGCATTCGATGCTGCCGTTGAAGAACGGGATGCGGCGGCTGGTGCGGAGGCCGACTTTTTTGGCCAGTTCGTAATTTCCGGTAAAGACATAGCCGATATAGCCGGCGCATTTTTGCTTGAAAAAGTCGCCGATGCGGGCGTAGAGAACCTTCAGTTCGTCCAGTTCGCCCAGCCGCATCCCGTATTCGGGGTTCATCACGATGATGCCGCCGCCGTCAGGGATCTCGGTGTCGGCAAAGTCGCAAGCCGCAAACTCAATCAGGTGTTCGACGCCGGCGGTCATCGCGTTGCGCCGGGCCGCCTCGACCGCGGTTGGGTCCAGGTCCGTGGCGATAATTCGCGACGGGCGATACTCGGCCTTGCCGCGTTTTTTGTGCTGCTTGCCCGCCTCGGTGCGCATCTGCTGCCACAGGTCGGCATCATACAACTTGGTGTGCATAAAGGAAAAGTTGTCCCGCATCAGCCCCGGCGCGCGGCGGCTGGCGATCAGGGCCGCCTCGATGGCCAGCGTCCCACTGCCGCACATCGGGCAGACCAACGGCTGCGAGCCGTCATAGCCCGTCGTGAGTATAATGGCCGCGGCCAGCGACTCACGCAGCGGGGCGGCGACGGGCAGCTTGCGGTAGTTGCGGTCGGAAACCTTTTGACCAGAGGTATTTAGATATATCCAGCACCGGTCGCCCTTCCAATAGGCTTGCACCACGACGTGCGTGCGTTCCTTGCCGGAATCCGGGCGGGCGCCGGTTTTTTTCAATATCCGGTCAACGATGGCGTCCTTGATCTTGAGGTTTGGATACATCGTATTGTCGATAGACGGCGTATCGATCCGCCCCACGACGCAGAGGTATTCGTTCGACGGGATGATGTCCTCCCATGGCAGCTTTGATACTTCGCGATAAAGCTGGTCGGGAGTTCGGCATGGAAACTCCGCCAAGAGGTACAGCACATTGAAAGCCGTCCGCAGGTGCAGGTTCAGCCGCATTGCGTCGGCCATATCCCCGGCCAGCTCGACACCCGTGTCATGGCTGGCCTGAACCGTAAACCCCAGCGCCTCGACCTCGGCACGCAGCATCTCGCTTAGCCCGCGCGCACAGGTAATCAGCAGGGTCGTTTTGTCTGTTGTATTCATCCTGCCACTATACCCGCTCTGCGGACAATACGCAATGCTGTGAAACCTGCGAAACACTATCCGAGCCGGAATTCCCACGCTTCGTACCAGCGCGCCAACTCGTGTTTATGGGCCGCGAGTTTTTCTTGCAAGGCGTGCAACTGATCGGGGTGTTGATACAGCGTCTCTTCACTGAAGCGGGCGTGCAGCTTCTCCTGCTCGTCTTCGAGGGCCGCGATGGTGGCTTCAATTTTTTCCACGCTGAATTTGTTGAAAAACTTCAGGTGTTCCGGAGCGGCGGTTTTGGGCTGCTGGGGTTTTCGAGCGGGCTTGTGTGCGGGAGCCGCTATCGCGGCCTCTGCTTTGCCGGCTTCGATGGATTGAATGTAAGTGCTGTATATACCGTTTGTTCCATCAAAAACACAAGGGCAGAAATTTACCGCCCCCAATTGCTTTTGTCCGTTCGGCAGCGCACCGATGACCAATAGTTGCTCGGCGATACTGTCCAGAAAGTAGCGGTCATGGCTGACGGCGATGATCGTGCCTTCGAAGTTTTGCAGCGCTTCTTCAAGCAGTTCTCGACTGGCAATGTCCAAATGGTTGGTCGGCTCATCCAATATCAGCACATCCGGCGCGGTCAACACCAGCTTGCAGAGCATCAGCCGACTTTGCTGGCCGCCGCTGAGGTCGCCAACTCGCTTAAAGACATCATCGCCACTGAATAAAAACGCCCCCAGCCGCGACCGAATCGCCTCCGGCGTCAGCTCCGGCCGAACCGCGCGGGCCTCGTCAAAAACCGTGTTTTCAACATTGAGAGACTGGGCGAGCTGATCCAGATAGCCGATTTTAAGCGTATTTCCCAGCCGTATTTCGCCGCAGTCCGGCGACAACTGCCCCAAAATCAGACGCAGCAAGGTCGTCTTTCCCGTCCCGTTCGGCCCGGTAATCCCCAGCCGCTGCCCGACCGTGATTTCAAGCGAGAAATGATCGAATAAAACAAGCTCTCCAAAGCCCTTACGAACATCGATCGCCCGCAGGACAAGGTCGCTTTTGGCCTGCGACGGGGCAAACGAAAACCGAATCGTCTTTTGCGCCTCATCTTTTTGGAGAAAACCAGGATTGTTCTTCAACAGCCGCTCCAGCCGTGTCTTTCGCCCGCGGGCCGTACCTCGCATCCCTTCCTGGTCTTTGTTGCGGGCGATAAAATCCAGCGTCCGCTCGACCATCTCGGCTCGTTTTTCATATTCTCTTTGCTGACAGAGACTTACCGCTTCTTTAGTGAGTCGGTATTGAGTGTAATTCCCCTTCCATACGCGGGCGGTCTTTTGCTCAATCTCCACAATCTTCTCGGCCACCCGGTCCAACAAGTAGCGGTCGTGGCTGATCAGAATCACCGCCCCCTCATACGCCCGAAGAAAGCCTTCCAGCCACGAAGTCGCCTGTAAATCGAGATGGTTTGTCGGCTCATCCAGCAGCAGACAATTGGTATTTTGCACGAGTACCTTGGCCAGCCCCAGTCGGGAGACCTGCCCGCCGCTTAAGGCCGAGGTTTTGGTGTGGTGCAGTTCCGGCCCAAACCCCAGCCCCGCCAGCGTACTTTTGATCTTTGCCTCATACCGATACCCCCCGCTCATCTCAAAAGCATGACCCAAACGGTCGTACTCTTTCATCACCGGCTTCAGAGCGTCGCCTTCAAACCGTTCCATCTGCTCTGCGAGATAATTCATCCGCCGCAGCATCCCCAGAACCTCGGCCATCCCGTCGTGCATCTCTTCCAGCACGGTCTTTTGCCCATCAAATGACGGTTCCTGCGGCAGATACCCGATTTTCAGGTCTGCAGCGCAGGTCAATCGCCCCGCATCCAACGTCTCCGTCCCCAGCATCATCCGGAACAGCGTGGTCTTGCCGCTGCCGTTGGGGCCGATCAGCCCGACCTTCTGCCCGGAATAAAAATGGAGGTTTAACCCCGAAAAAACCACATCCGGGCCAAACGCCTTTTGAATGTCTTGAAATACTGCAATCGCCATTGTCGCCTTACAGAAGCAATATAACCAACAGAATTAGAAGAGTTTACAAGAAAAACGCTTCGCCATTGAACGCTCCAAAGAATGAACGAGTATAAACTAAAAAGGCTTCCGCGTCAATCCGGCTCTCGACGAAGCGGCAGAACGGATAAGCTCTTTTCAGAAAAGCAATTGCTATTTCGTTTTTGGGTTTGACAGGTCCTTGGCCGACTGCTAAAATCAATATGCGTCAAAGGCTTTTTGGCATAATCGATAACAGAAAGACGGGATAATTATGAGAAACAACAAGTATTGTTTGCTGGAACTGGTGTTGATCATTGCGACCGGGATGTTGTTGACCGGTTGCGCGGCGCCGGGGCGAACCAAAGCCGAAATCCACCGCGACCACATGAACATTTGGAAACAAGGCATGTTGCAAATTCAGGATGATTTTGACTCGGCCTTGATGCTCGACCGACCGGGTCGGCTAAGCAGATACTACATCCGTTAAGCAGAGGTGTATTTGGAACAGGAAGCTGATTCGTGAATGCGATCATTGACTATATTCTGCGTATTGGCTTCTATGAGCGCCTGATCGTCCTCGCCGAACTGCTGCTGATCGGGCTGGCGGTCTACGCCGTCGTTAACTTTCTCGAAGGCACACGCGGCGAACGGCTCTTTCGGGGCATAATTTTCATTTTGGTGGTTGGCTCGCTGATCCTGAACCTCATCGTCAAAAAGTTCGGGATGGAACGCGTGGCCTATCTGTACGGGGGCTTTTTAATCGCCATTTTAATCATCGGCGTCACCGCGTTTCAGCCGGAAGTGCGGCGGGCGCTGATCCGCATCGGCCAGGCACAATGGTTTACGGCCAGCTCGGCGCTTCAGCTCAGCCGCAGCGTCGAACAGATCATCGCCGCCATCAGCCACATGGCCGCGACGCGCACCGGTGCGATTATCGTCATTCCGCAGCAAGTCCCGCTCGGCGAGTTTATCGAAACCGGCGTCCGGCTCGACGCCCGCGTCAGTGCCGAATTGATTGAAACGGTGTTCTACGAAGGCACGCCGCTGCACGATATGGCAATGATTATTCAGGGCGACCGGATTGTGGCGGCGCGCGTGCAGCTTCCGCTGGCCGAAAGCGAAGCGATGCCCGGCCCCAAGCAGCTTGGCTCGCGCCACCGCGCCGCCGTCGGCATCACCGGCAGCTCCGACGCGATCGTCATCGTCGTCAGCGAGGAAACCGGCATCGTGTCGTTGGCAATGAACGGCTCGCTGATTCGCAACATCTCCGAGGCTCAGCTTCGTCGCCACTTGACCACCGCGGTCGTCAAGACGACGCCGATCCTCGAAAAACTCGGACAACTCAGCAAAGATACAGGGCAAGAATCAGCCCCGGAAGCATAAAACGATGTCGGACAGAATTAAAAAATTTGCAGCCGTTGTGTTTTTGACCCTGCTGATCTGGGCGTGGGCGTACCTTTCGCTGGAGCGGCAGGTGACGCTGTGGGGCAGCATCGAACTGTCCCCGGCCGCCGGTCCGGAATTTCTGGTCTCTTTTCCCGGCGGCAATACGTCGTATCCGGTCAAGCTGACCTTTAAAGGTCCGCCCAGTAAAGTCAGCGAGATCGAACGTCAGTACCGTGCGGCCTTGGGCGATCCGGAACACGGCATGCTGGTCTATTATTATCTGCCGCAGGATTACGATCACACGCAGACCGGCACGTATATGCTTGATGTGCTGGACTTTGTCCAAAACAGCTCGGCCTATCACGAAATGGCGCTGACGCTGGAGGCCAGTGAACCGGTGCGGGCGGAAGTGTCGATAGAGATGCTGACTGAAAAACAACTTGTCGTCCAATGCGTGGATGAAAAAGGCGCCCCCCTGCCGGCCGCCGACCTTATGCCCGGCCAGGTTGCGATGCACGTCCTGCCCGACTACACCGGCCCGGCCGTTATTCGCCTGTCTCCCCAACAGATCGCCGCCGCGCGACAAGGCCCCATCCGCCAGCGCCCGTATGTCGATTTACGGCCGGCCGGCCCGCGCCGCTTTGCCGACGACGAGGTCAGCATCGCCTTGCCGGCGACCGAACAGCTCAACCCTTACGTCTTTCAGCCGCAGAGCATCGGCTTTATCTTCAGCCGCAACACGCAGGGCCGCTTCCGCGTGCAGATCGAAAACGAAGGCGACCTGCGGACGGTTCAGTTGCGTGCGACCGAGGCCGCCTACGCCGCCTACCAGCGCAGACGCCATCATCTGCTCATCGAAATCCGCGACGAAGACGCCGCCTTAACCGAGATCCCCCCGCGCGAAGTCATCTTCAACTTCCCGACCGATTTCGTCCGCGGCGGCCAGATCGAAGCCGCATCCTCCCACACTGCCGTCATCCGCCTGATCCCCATCGCCCCCACCACCAGCCCGTAGGGACGAACCTGCGTGGTCGCCCATCAAAACAAAAAAATTCCACCCGAATCGGAAATCGAAAATAGGAAATGCCATCACCGCCGCATAAGGCCGTAAATAATGTGTTGCCCTCTTCTTTCTCTTGGCCCGCGCAGCGGGCGGCGTCATCTCAATCCAAATAATGCTCCGGGTCATACGCAATACCGTGTTTTTCCAGAAACACCTTCAATTCCTCTGCAAAGCTGACCGTTTGATGATGCGCTTGCTGATTTTCAATGTATCGTTTGACAGGCTCGACCGCGGATTCACTTACGGTAAAACTGGAAAAACCGCTCTGCCATCCAAATCCATACGGCAGGTCAAATCGCTCCTTCATCCAGCGTGAAGAGTTTGATTTCAGATTACCGACAAAATCCGAAACAGAGAGGGCGGGCTTGATTTTGCAGAGCAGATGCACAGGGTCAATCACGCTGTTGAGGCTTTGGTTTGTACCGTCCAGATTCCGCACAATCCCGCACATATAACGATGTAGTTCCTCACGATAGGCATCTGCAATTTAGCCGCAACGGTCTTTTGGGCTTCCTAACGAAAGTGCGAAAGAAATCTTGCATTCCCTGTCATCAATCACGACGAAAGCTATTTTCTACTATTCCTTGTGTTTTTAAGAGGTACTATGTGTATAAAAGAAAACATCACGAAACGTGCGTTTCGTGATGTTTTCCGGAGGGGAGAAAACTCTTGCAATTTAAAGTTCGGCTTTTCAGCCAAGAACTCTTTAATAAATTTCAAATATTCTGTCAACACTTATTAATACGGTAAATTTATCGGACTGTTCGCCACTTTCCGATAAATCCGTATAACACAAAAACTTAAAGCATATAATAAATATCAAAGAACCTTACTGAATGTTAGTTTAAGGGATTAACGGATTCGATGCAAGTGAAAAAATAGGAAAAATTCAAAAATTTTAGGTATTTTTACTGATATAAAAGGGGTCTAAAATTATTTGTATCTTCTTTTATTTAGATTTACCCAGTTTTTTCGCCATAAACGCCGTTTGTCTTCAGGAAAGTACACGCCTATCCGCTGGGTGCTTGTGGTAAAATCAATGTTTTGGGGCGCAATTTTTTTTGAATTTTTTTTGTTTTTTTGTAACAATACCACAGAAACGCCCGCCAGGAAGCCCAAGATACGTTTTTTTATTGCCAAAAATGACATTATCGAACCAATGCCTTCCCGGCGGCTTGGCGTAAGGCCTGGCCGTGGAGTGACTCAATGGCTGCCTGAGGCCAAAGCTGTTTTCGATCCAGGATTAGCCAATCGGCGTCATAATACCGCTGGACAACGTTTGTGCCGCCCTCGACAACCCCTTCGGTGCGATAGCCGCTGTCCAGGAGCCAGCGGCTGACTTCAGCATCATACTCGGCCGGATAGATGAGTGCCGTCACGAATCCGCCATTATTATCGGACGAAAAATGAACCTTTGACCGCGCAGGTACCGGTGTTGTCGCTGCCAGGCCGCAGAGCCGCTCAAAGTCCGCCAGCCCGGCCTGCTGGCTGCGAGCGTAGAAAAACATCCCGGCTTCCAAGCTGAAGACCTCGCGCCGCACGCCCGTCAGCTCCATCCGTCCGTCTGGATAGGCCTTGTATATCTTATAGACGGTGACGTCGCGATTGGCCTCGCTGTCGAGCAGTTCGGCTACTTCCTCGGCGGTAAAGCCGACGGCACTGTGATCGCCGAAATTCACGACATACAGCCTGACGTAGCGATCCGCGTCTTTGACATCCGGTAAGTTCATGATATCCCTTTTTACCATGAAGCACATGAAGTTCATGAAGAACAAATTATAAAACCTTCATGTTCTTCCTGCTCTTCATGGTTCATTATTTTTAACTTATTTTCAGTTTTGCGAATTTGCGTTTTCCGACTTGGACGACCATGCCATCGGCCGGTTTGATCAGGCGGTTGGGGTCGTCGATTTTTTCGTCGTCGATGCGGACGCCGCCCTGCTTGACCATCCGCTTGGCCTCGCCGCCGGTTTCGACCAGGCCGCACTGGACGAGCAGTTTACTGACCATGACCGGCTCGGCTGCAATCTGCACTTCGGGCATATCATCCGGCAGTTGATTCTGGGCAAAAACCTTCTCGAATTCAGCGGCGGCGGCTTCGGCGGCGGCATTGTCATAAAATTGCTCGACAATCATCTTGCCCAGCAGCACCTTGGCCTTCTTGGGATGGGTCTTGGCCGGGTCGGTCAGCTCAGCGATGCGGTCGGCCGGCAGATCGGTCAAGAGCGTAAAGTAGTTTTCCATCAAGGTGTCGGGGATGCTCATTGTCTTGCCGAACATATCCGAAGGGGCGTCGGTGATGCCGATGTAGTTGCCCTTGGATTTGCTCATCTTCTGGACGCCGTCGAGGCCGACGAGGATGGGCATGGTGATGACGATCTGGGCCGGCTGGCCATAGGCGCGCTGGACATCACGGCCGACGAGATTATTAAAGGTCTGATCGGTGCCGCCGAGTTCCACGTCGCTGCTGATGGCCAGCGAATCATAGCCCTGCATTAGCGGATAGAGAAATTCATGCGTATAAACATCGACATTTTTTTCGAGGCGGAGCTTGAAGCTGTCGCGCTGGAGCATCTGGGCGACGGTTTTTTTGGCGGCCAGTTGAATCAGCTCCATCAGGCTCAACTTTTCCAGCCACTCGGAGTTGTAACGGACTTCGAGGCGGTCGGGAGAGGTATCGAGAATTTTGCCGGCCTGCTCAAAGTAGGTCTGAGCGTTGGCCTTGATCTGTTCGATGGTCAGCATCGGCCGGGTGGAGTTCTGGCCGGTCGGGTCGCCGATCAGGGCGGTGTAATCGCCGATGATGAGAACTGCCTTGTGACCTAAGTCTTGGAACTGACGCAGCTTGCGAAGGACGACCGTATGGCCGAGGTGAATGTCCGGGGCAGTCGGGTCCATGCCCAGCTTGGCACGGAGCGGACGGGCGGCCTTGGCGGCCTCGGTCAGCCGCTGGGCCAGCTCATCTTCGCGGTAAATCTCCACTGCCCCGCGTTTGAGCAGCTTGACCTGTTCGATAATGTCGATTGCCATCATTGAGCGTCCACGGCACTCTCAATAACAGTGCTGTTGTCAGAGAGTTGGGTTAGGGTTGTTGATTTTGGGACAAAACTAAAGATTACTAATGGAGCTGGCGGGAATCGAACCCGCATCTCCGCGATGCGACCGCGGCGCACTCCCATTATGCGACAGCCCCGTGTTCGGCATGGCCGACAGGAGAACGTATTGTAGCGTCGTTTTTCCGACATTCAAGCTTAATTTGTCCCGCCGACGCATTTTCACAAAACTTCGTACCCGCCGCTGTCGGCGGCATCTTGCAAATTCAAGCATTTCGGACTATACTGTCAGGCTTGTATTCAATAGAAGAATGTAAGTGTCGGGAATAAGTCCTCAGCGATGTTTATAGATGAAGCAAAAATTACTGTCAAGGCAGGCAACGGCGGGCCGGGGTGCGTGAGCTTTCGGCGTGAAAAGTACGAAGCCAAAGGCGGCCCGGACGGCGGGGACGGCGGGCGCGGCGGCAGCGTGTATTTTGTGGTCGATCCGGCCATTGATACACTGCTGGACTTTTCCGGGCGGCACAACTGGGAGGCGAGCAACGGCCTGCCGGGCGAAGGGGCCAACCGCCACGGCGCCGATGGGGAGGATTTGTATATTCCTGTGCCGCCGGGGACGCTGATCTTTGACCGCGAGTACGACCTGATGCTCAAGGATATGAAGGAGCCGGGGATGACGGTGTGTATCTGTCGGGGCGGGGTCGGCGGCAAGGGCAACAAACGGTATGCCACGCCGACGCGGCAGACGCCGCGATTTGCGACGCGCGGCAAAGAAGGCCAGCAGCGCGAGCTTCGGCTGGAACTGAAACTGATCGCCGACGTGGGGCTGGTGGGCATGCCCAACGCCGGCAAGAGCACGCTCATCTCGCGGTGCAGCCAGGCGAGGCCCAAGATCGCCAACTATCCATTCACGACGCTGGCGCCGGTCTTGGGCATTGTGGAATTGAGCAACTTTCGGCGGTTTGTCATGGCCGATATTCCCGGCATCATCGAAGGCGCCCACGCCGGTGCGGGGCTGGGTTACGACTTCCTCAAACACATTGAGCGGACGCGGATTCTGGTGCATCTGGTGGACATCCTGCCGCCGGACGACTCAGACCCGGTGGAGAACTACCACAAGATCCGCCGCGAGTTGGAACTGCACAGCAAGGCGCTGGCCGACAAGCCCGAACTGGTGGTGCTCAACAAGGCCGACCTGGATGCGGACGAGCTGTTTTGCGACGATATCCGCCAGCGGCTGGCACTCGATGAGGTGATGGTCATCTCCGCCGTTACCGGCCAGGGCATTAAGGAACTGACTGAACGGCTTTGGACGATTGTTCGCAAGCCGCTGCCGAAGCCGGACGCCGAGACGCCGCTGTTTATGTCGCCGCATCATCTGGAGGACGAAGACGAACAAGACGATAACGACGATGAAAGCGACTTAATATTCGAAGAAGAGGACTTGACGGATGAATCTGATCGCAATTGACATCGGCAACACGAACGTGAAGGTCGCTTTTTTTCTGGACGACACCGAACAGCAGATAGTGTGTTTCTCGCCCGCCGATGAGGGGTTCCAAGAGCGTCTCGGACGGTTTCTGGAGGACTGCTGGGAGCAGGTGCCGCTGGTCGCGTCAGCGGCGGAACCGATCCGAAACGGCGTGATCGTCGTCAGCTCGGTCAATCCCGAAACGACCGAGTGGGTGCGCCAGATTTGCCTGTCCGAATTGGGCGAGAAGATCAAGGTCATCGGTCAGGATGTGCCGCTGCCGATAGAGACCAGTGTCGATAGCCCGTTTGAAGTCGGCACCGACCGGCTGATTACGGCCGCGGCGGCCTATAGCGTCGTCGAGGACGCGGTGGTCGTGGCCGACTTCGGTACGGCCGTGACCATTGACCTAGTGGACGAGGCCGGCGTGTTTGTCGGCGGCACGATCAGCCCCGGCTTCGAGATGGCCTTGGGGGCAATGCACGAACACACGGCCAGACTGCCGGCAGTGTCGATGCAGAAGCCGGTGTCCGTCTATGGTGTCAACACGAGCGAGGCGATGCGGGCGGGCGTCTATTGGGCGGCGGTGGGACTGTTGGAAACCCTGTGCCGCAAATACGCCGAACAATTGGGCCGCTGGCCGCACGTAATCCTGACCGGCGGCAACGCAGCGATATTCAAAGATGACTGCGAGTTTGTGGATTCGTATGTGCCCGACCTGGCCGTCCGCGGCATTATGATCGCCTGGAAAAAATCTCTTTTCGAAGCCGACGACATCGAGCGTCTGGATGATTGACGATTGATTATTCGGTGGAATTTTCCTGTTTTATACCCCCTCCCCCTTCTGTGTCAACCGATACATAGGTTCGGAGTACTCCCCCTTTTTGAGGGGGAGATCTTAAACGCAATGCGAACCGAACAACCGGACGGCCAACGGCGGTGGGTTTACATCGTTTTGTAGCGGGGGCCGCCGGTGGGTTCGGGCGCGGTCCAGCGGATATTGTCGAACGGGCACTTGCGCTGGCAGGTCTTGCAGTGCAGGCAGTTGGACGGGTTTGCCGCCTTGGGCTGGTCGCCAATTCGCTCATACACCCCGGCCGGGCAGAAAGTTACGCACGGGGCGCCGAATTTGCCCACGCATTTTTCCATACAGAGGTTTCCGTCCAGAATGGTCAGGTGGCCGGGCTGTTCCTCGCGGTGTTCGGTGGCCGCGACGGCGGTAAAGGTGTCTTTGTCAAAGCGCACCGCGGGCCGCAGTCGATAACGGGCGGTGGTCATTGTCTCGTAATCCGGCTCAATCTTATACCGCGGCAGCCAGCCGCCCAGGACCGACAGGGGCATGCCCTGCAGCGGGCCGAATTTGGCGACGGTCTGGCGGAAATTCTTGGCCGTTTCGAGTTCTTTGAGCACGCCGGTGCCGTCCAGCAGGCGAGTATAGACTCCCGCCAAGCCCAGCGGGGCGTCGAGGTTGTCCGCGGCGGCCGTGCCGGCGGCGATGCCCGACTCAATCGCGTTGTGCAGCCCCTTGATCTTGAGCATATTGACGAATCCGGCGCTGTCGCCGACGAGCATGACGTTGCCGCGGCCGATGGCGCCGGTTTCCGGGCAGCGCGGCATGGCATAGAGTCCGCCTTCGGGGATCATCTTGGCCCCGGCCTCCGTCACCGTCCCGCCGTCGATGAACGGCTTGACGAAGGCGTGT
Organism: Phycisphaerae bacterium; assembly: GCA_012729675.1. Taxonomy (GTDB): domain Bacteria; phylum Planctomycetota; class Phycisphaerae; order Sedimentisphaerales; family Anaerohalosphaeraceae; genus T3Sed10-213. Next base: position 24,974 of record JAAYCR010000082.1, read on the forward strand.
TCTTTGAACAGCGTCAGGGCGTCTTGCGGGTTGAAGTCGCAGTATTTAAAGTCCAGGCCGACGATCATTCCGACGGCGATATGGTTGTCGCCCATCGGGTACATAATGCCGCCGCCGAACATGGCCGGGCCGATGACCGGCGTCCAGAGCGGCCAGCCCATTGCATGCACCACGCGGCCGGGCGTAAATTTAGCGTATTGTTCATCGCTGACGCGGATCAGCTCTTTGACGCCGATCGAGTAGAGCTGATTGCCCTGCCGAACCAGGCCGGCCTTTTGGATGAATTTTTCGCTCAGGAGGCCGTCGCAGCCCTCGGCCAGGATCACTGCGTCGGCGGTGATGGTCTCGCCCGCCTGATAATTGTGTTCCTTGTGGCCTTCTTTGTTCAGGCCCTGATCGACCAGTTTGACGCCGACAGCGCGATGGGCGGCGCTGTCCCAGAGGATATCCTCGGCGGCAAAGCCGTGCAGGACTTCCACGCCCGCGGCGGCCGCCAGTTTGCACAGCCAGGCCGTCAGCTTGCTGACTGAGCAGATGTAGTCGTTTTCGTGAATCATCTGTCCGAAGGCCAGCTTCATCTTGCCGGCCAGCTTCAGCATCGGGAGGATTTTGAACGCCCGTTTCTGTCCGCAGAAGAACATCACATCGTCTTTATCGACTGTCGCGGTCAGGACGGCCTTGGCGTCGTCGCTGTCGCGCCAGGCGGGGTCTATCGGATCGAGCAGTTTGGCCAGCGCCTTGGCCTCAAGCACCGCCCCGGACAGATTGTGATTGCCCGGCCCGGCGGCCTTGTCGATGACGCACACCTCGGCGTCGGGGTTGAGCCGTTTGGCCGTCATGGCCGCTGCCAGTCCCGCCGGCCCCGCTCCCACCACTAAAACCGATACCTTCGTATAGTCCTGCATCCGCGTATCCTTTTGTTGTTAAATGAATGACGCTCTGTTTAGTAAATTCGATATTCGTGCTTCGGATTCTATTCATTTATCCTTTAATTGCAGCCGCCAGTTCGGGCACAATCTTCTCGGCGTTGCCGATGATATAGTAATCGCACTGTTTGAAGATCGGGGCGTGGGGGTCGGAGTTGATCGCTACAATCGTCTCGGTGTTGGCCACGCCGATCATGTGCTGGATCGCGCCGGAAATGCCGATGGCGATGTAGAGCTTTGGCCTGACGGCGGTGCCGGTCTGGCCGACCTGGTGAATCCGCTCGGCAAACCCCTGTTCGACGGCGGTGCGCGTGGCGCCCTTTTCAACGCTGACCCTAAAACGGTCTCGCACCGAGCTGCACAAGCTGTTGAGCAGCCGGTCATAACCGTCGCGGTTTTGCATCCCCTTGCCGCCGCTGATGATGACCTCGCTGTCAAACGCGACGCTGCCGTATCCGCGCTCGGTTTGCAGGATGTTCAGGCTCAGATCGGCTTGGGTAATCACAACGGGATGCTCAATGACCTGTCCCTTGCGGCTTGGGTCGGCGGGCAGACGTTTCATCACGCCCGGCCGGGCCGTGGCCATCTGGCAGGTGGAGTCTTTGGTGCAGATGGTCGCCATCACATTGCCGCCCAGCGCCGGGCGGGTCTGCATCAGAACGGCGACCTGTCCCTTGCGGCTGCTGTCGCGGATGTCCAGCCCGGTGCAGTCGGCGGTCAGGCCGCAGCCGACGCGGTAGGACACCCTCGGGGCCAGCACGCGCCCCTGCGGCGTGGCGCCGTAGAGGACAATCTGCGGCTTGTATTTTTGGAACACATCGGACACCGCCTTGCAATAGCTTTGCGGGTCGAACTGCTCCAGCAGCGGGTCTTCGATGACATACACCGCATCAGCGCCGGCGGCGATCAGCTCGGCGGCGTGGGACTTGACGTTGTGCCCGACCAGTACCACGCCGACGTTGACCTCCAGCGAATCGGCCAGCTCGCGGGCCTTGCCGGTCAGCTCAAACGTCGCCGCATTGATCGTGCCTTCATCATGCTCGGCCATCACCCACACATCGCCGGTGTACGTCGGCTCGGTGTGTTTGCAGCCTTCAAGCATATCGTCCAGCGCCTTTTTATGAAACGACACACCCTCGGCGGAAAGAATCTGTTCTTTGACCGCATCGGTGATTTGTGATACGTCGGTAATCTTCAGTTCGTTGAGCCGCTCGGCCAGCACCCGGAAGTCTTCGCATTCTTTTTCCGTGCCCTCATACGACCGGTCAAAGACCGAGACGCGTTTGGCCGGCAGGATATAGCGCGGTTTGTCATCCGCCGCTGCCGCATCGGACGTGGATTTGCCCAGATTTTCAATGATACAATCGGCCAGTTCTTTGACGGAGTGGACGTGATGGCATTTGCGGGTCGTCTTGCCCGGCGGGAACACGCGAATGACGCGCGTCTTGGACCCGGCCACGCTCAGCGCCGTCGCTTTGACATCGGCAGCCCCCCATTGCGTCAGTTGCGTCCGGTTGGCCCGGCGTGTTTTGGCGAATGAGGCAAACAGCGGATAGTCGTATTTGGCGACGGTGATGACCGCGGGGGTCTTGACCGGCTCAACGACCTGGCTGCCGCCGGAGATGATCCGCGTGAACTGAAATCGGCCGTTCTTATAGGCCGTGTCGGTGGCGTAGGCCACACACGGCAAGCCCAGTTCCTCGGCCGCTTGGGCCGGCACCTGTGCCGTGTCGCCATCGACCGACTGCATCCCCGCCACGACATAGTAGTCGTCCGTGCCGTCCAACTGCTCGGCAATCAGCTTGCGAATCGCATACGCCAGCGGGTTGGCCGTCGCCCAAGTATCCGCCCCGCCCAGCGCCCGGTCGGTCAGCAGAATCGCTTCATCGGCGCAACGGCTCAGGCTGTAACGCAAGACCTCCGCGGCCATCGGCGGCCCCATCGACAGGCAGATGACCTTGCCGGCCGTATCGCCGGCCAGCGTCTTCATCCGCCAGGCAAACGCCAAAGCCTGAGCGTCCAGCTCGTTAATCACGCTCGGCAGCCGGGTGCGGATCAGGTTGCCCGTGTTCGGGTCGAAGGCATTGTCAGTGATCTGCGACACATCCGGTACTTGTTTGACCAATACGATATAATGGCTCATAGGCGTTTTGGACTCCTCGAAAGGTTCCGTTTGCGTTTACCCCGTATCGAGTGTTGTACTATAGCGTCTCGTTCCGGGTGTGCTATCGAATTTTGCCACTGGCAAATATTGAACAGGCCCCCGCACAAACCCTGCCCACAAAATAACCGCGACACTATATAGCAGAAGTCTCTGTGGGTTTCAACCGGTTTATGGCCATCCGGCAAGATGGAATCACAGTTTAGCATAATTCGGATATGCTTAAGGGAACCCCCCAATGCCGACGGCAAATTACAGTATTAATTCTCGTATTAAGACCTCTTTAAATGGTCTGTCAAACGGACAAATTCCTCTCTCAAATGGTTGCATTATCGCCCTCGGACGGTTATTATTCCCTGATGGAAACGGACGCCTTAAAACGTTACTCGGTATTAGAGGTTGTGTTGCTGGCGATTTTTGCCTTGGGGCTGGCGTTGTCGCAGGTGGTAGTCAAGGTGCGCAGCCGGATGGTGTTGGATGAGCCGGTGGAACTGCCGTGGGCGGGGATTGCTGCGCCGCTGCCACTGGGAGGCAGCTGGGAAACGGCCGGTGGTTGGCGATTCGAGAGATCCGATAATGCATTTGTGCTGCTGGCGCGGCTGCGTGCCCCGCGGCGCGAGATGAACGTCCGTTGGCGGTATGCGTTGTGCGATGAGCCAACCGATCCGGAAGCGGCGATGCGCCAACGCGCCGAGGCCGCCGGGGGCCAATTCCTGCCGTTGGGGACGATTTCCGGTGCGGTGGAGATGTACTTTGGCCGCATCGTTGCCCCGACCGAGTCGGGTGAAGATTTCCTGGTGGGCATTGCTCCGCTGGAGTTGGGGCGGCGACTTGAGCTGCATATCACCTATCGCGGCGACCCCGATGTTGCTGAAAATGCCTTTCGGGCGATGACGGCCGCTGTTGCCTATGAACATCCCGAACTCCTTGCCGCCGGCGTCGAACGGATGCGGCGGTTTGTTGACGAATACATCGGGCGTCCGTTGGCCGAAAACGAACAGACCGAAGCGGCGTTTTTGATCAAAGACGCCGCCAACCGGCCGCTGGGTTATGCCATCCACCGCGTGTTTGCGTTTGAGGATGGCGACAACGGCGGACACCGCCGCGTGACGAGACGTCAGTTCGAGGCCGCCGGCGGCATTTATGCGGAATCGGATTTGTGGCTCGATGGCGCCGAAGGGGGGTTTACCTGGACGACGCAGATCTGGCCGCCGCGCTCGTCTCAGCCGCGCCGTGCAGAGCTTCGGACGGGCGCTGCAGGCCGCATCGCGGTGCAAGCCAATGCCGAGCGCCCGCGGATGCTGCAGCGTACGCCGATGCTGCTGCCGGATATTTTTTTGTCGGCGTTGGCCGGCGCGATGGCGGCGGCCGAGGATCCAGAAATTGTTATCGATGTGCTGGAGGGCAGCGGGTATGTGGTGCCTGTGCGGCTGAGTCGGATCGATCCTGACACAAGCCCGGTTCAGTCCGAGCAGCCGATGATCATCATTCGTGCCGATTATTTGAGCGGCCCCGATACGTTTATCGACTTTGTGTTTGACGCTTCGGCACGGCCGGTAGGCCGGCTTGAACAGCAACCGCGCCGCTCGGTTCGTCTGTGGGAGGCGACCTCACCCCAACGTTTGCAGGTACTCTTCCAGGACCGCTTTGAACCCCACGGCCGCCAGAACACGCGGTCCGATATTTTATGAAAGGATTGTCCCATGGCTGACAAAGAATATGATTGTATCATCGTTGGTGCCGGGCCGGCCGGGCTGGGTGCAGGGCTGTATGCCGCGCGCGATCGCGCTAAGACCATCCTGCTGGAAAAGTTTTACCCCGGCGGCCAGATCAACACCACCGACCGCATCGAAAACTATCCCGGCTATGCCAAGATCAGCGGGCCGGACTTGACCAATCTAATGCTCGAACAGGTCAAGAGCTTCGACGGCGAGGTCAAAACCAGCGCCGAAGTGACGAAGCTGTCCCGTCGCGAGGATGGACGCATCGAAGTGGCCTGTGACGAGGATGTGTATGTCGGGCGTGTGGTCATTCTGACGCCGGGCAGCTCGTATCGCAACCTCGGCGTGCCGGGCGAAGACGCCTTTCGCCAGGCCGGGGCGGGCGTGAGCTACTGCGGCACGTGCGATGCGCCGTTCTTTAAGGATAAGGTCGTCGTCTCCGTCGGCGGCGGCAATACCGCCGTTGAAGAAACCCTGCATTTGGCCAAGTACGCCAAAAAAGTGATTATGGTGCATCGGCGGCAGGAGTATCGCGCGACACAGGTTTTGGTCGAAGAGCTGATGGGAAAGGTCAACGCCGCCGACTCGAATATCGAACTGCGGCTGGACGCGACAGTGACGGCCATCGAAGGAAAAGACCGTGTCGAGCAGGCGGTGATTAAAAATGTCAAGACCGACCAGACTGAAACCGTCGCCTGCGACGGTGTGTTCATCTTTGTCGGAATGGTGCCCAACACCGGCTTTTTGAAGGGCTTTGTCGAACTGACCGAGGCGGGCTTTATCAAGTGCGACACGGCCTACTTGCGGAGCAATGTGCCCGGCGTATTCGTCGCCGGCGACTGCCGCATCGGCGCGGCGATGCAGTTGGTCACCGCCGTCGCCGACGGCGTCAACGCAGCCATGTGGATGAAGCAGTACCTCCGCGACCGCACCTGGTGGGACGCCCCGCTGTCCGACAGCCTCTCCCCCGGCCAGTGGTAATGCGATTTGTGTGAATCGCAGGGGCGAACCTGCGTGTTCGCCCGTGTGTTTTAAAGGGGCAGACACGCAGGCCTGCCCCTACGACAGGGCGTGTGGGAAAAACTCTGGCAATCGTTCCGGTGCGGCGGTACAATGTGCAAACTGTTTTGGAATCGGAGCTTATAGAGCAGATAAGGAGAACCCTGATGCTGGCACGCTTGTATTCGGTAACCCTGGAGGGGATTGACGGGATTTTGTGCGAGGTGGAGGTGGATGTCTCGCGCGGCGGGTTTGAAAAGCCGGTCATTGTCGGCCTGCCCGACGCGGCGGTCAAGGAAAGCATTGAGCGCGTCCGCAGCGCGGTCGTCAACTCCGGCTACAGCTTTCCCAACGTTCAGCCGCTGATCAACCTTGCCCCCGCCGACATCAAAAAGGCCGGCCCTGCCTTCGATTTGCCCATCGCACTGGGGATTATGGTCTGCGCCGGCGGGCTGGTCAGCGAAAAAATCCGCGATTACGTCATCGCCGGCGAACTGGCGCTGGACGGCCGGGTGCGTCAGGTCAACGGCGTATTGAGCATGGCGATGACCGCCGCGACCAACGGCTACAAGGGCGTCATCGTGCCGCTGGACAATGCCGCCGAGGCCGCCGTCGTGGCCGGGCTGGAGGTCATTGCCGTCGGGTCGCTGGCGCAGGCGGCGGGGTTTCTGGCCGAGGCCATCGAGATCGAGCCGACCACGCTGGATATCGAGGCGCTGTTTGATCAGGCGGCGACCTACACCGTCGATTTTTCGGATGTCAAGGGGCAGGAAAGCGTCAAACGCGCCCTGACCATCGCCGCCGCGGGCGGGCATAACGTGATGATGATCGGCCCGCCCGGCGCGGGCAAGACGATGCTGGCCCAGCGGATGGCGACCATCCTGCCATCCCTGTCGCTGGCCGAGTCGCTGGAGACGACGCGGGTGTATTCCTCCGTCGGCCTTCTGGCCAAGGGGCAGGCGCTGGTCGCTACGCGCCCCGTGCGCACGCCGCACCACACCGCCTCCGGCCCGTCGCTGGTCGGCGGCGGCACGTACCCGCGCCCCGGCGAGTTGAGCCTGGCCCATCACGGCATCCTGTTTCTCGATGAATTCGCCGAGTTTCAGCGGCACATCCTCGAAATGATTCGCCAGCCGCTGGAGGAAGGGGCCGTCACCATCTCCCGCGCCAAGGGCACGCTGCGGTTTCCGGCCAATTTTATTATGATCGCGGCGATGAACCCCTGCCCGTGCGGCTATTACGGCACGCACATCCGCCGCTGCAAGTGCACGCCCGTCCAGATCGAGCGGTATATGGGCAAGGTCTCCGGCCCGCTGCTGGATCGCATCGACATCCACGTCGAGGTGCCGCCGGTGGCCTTCCGCCAGCTCCGCAGCAAAACCAACGGCCACGACTCGGCCCTGCTGCGGCAGATGGTGCAGTCCGCCCGCGCCCGCCAGGCCGCGCGCTTCGGCGACGGCCGCCTGATGACCAACGCCACGATGACGCATAAGGATGTCGAGGCGTTCTGCCGGCTGGATGAGACGGGCGAACAGATGCTCAAGCACGCGATGGCCGAGTTCGCCCTCAGCGCCCGCGCCCACGACAAAATCTGCAAAGTCGCCCGCACCATCGCCGACCTCGAAGATGCCGACCGCGTCCTGCCCAACCACATCGCCGAAGCCGTCAGCTATCGAAGACTGGACAGAAAAATATAACAATGCTTATACCGTTCCGAAACCAACGGTCAATGCAGCCGCCGGAGCAAACAGAAAGGGAGATTGCCATGGGAAAGCAGAAAAAAACGATCATTTCTGACAGCGTAACCATGTTAATGGCCGGCATCCTGATAGTGACGGCCGCCGTTTTCGCTCAAGACGATAATTCAAATACCATTGTCTTTCAGGGGAAAGTGGTCAGCGAGATGGGAACTCCCGTAGTTGGGGCGCAAATTGATATTTATGACCTTCTGCAGCAAATGCAACATGTGCCCTATCCCATGCAGCATGCCGGAACAGCCACCACCGATGATCAGGGACGGTATTCCTTTTCACGCAATTCGCAATATTTTGAGGAACACGTTGTTTTTACGGTCGGCATCATACAGGCCAAAGGATATGCGGTGCACCGGTTTTATTATCCGGACGCGAAAATGAACTCGCCCATTGTTTTGTCTTCCAAGATTGCAGCCATTTCCGGACAGGTGGTTGACAGTCAGGGGCAACCGGTTGCAGATGCAACCGTAGCGGCTTTTTTAAGCAGATCAAATAGACTTGCGACGGTGGATATTCCGGCACTTAAACGTCAAACCGATTCCGAGGGACGGTTTACTTTTGATGCCTTTGAGGTGAACTCCAAAATGGACTTTTTCGTGAAGAAAGAGGGTTATGCCGATTTATATACGTTTCGTACCGACGGCTCATGGCCCGAGGGCACGTTTTCTGTCGGCCAGCAGGATGTTCGGCTTCAATTGTTGAAGAAAGCGTCTTTGGCTGGAAAAATGATTCGGCGGGATACCGGTCAGGCGATAGCGGGGGAAACCCTGTCGATACGTCGCCATCAGGGAACTGGCAACACGTCGCTCTATTCTTACAATATTATCAGCGGGAAAATTACGCCGTTCGGGTCTTATTCTCCTCATGATACCCAGACATTCCAGACAGATGCCGAAGGATGCTTTTCTTTGGATTTCCTGACACCGGGAACGTACACACTCTTTCATCATAATTTCTTGAAAGGCCTCTTCTCCCCACAAATCAATGTAACACTCATAGAAGAGGGGCATCGGGATATTATGTTTGAAGTGGAAGCAGGTGTCAGTGTCACATTAAAGGGAGCAATGGAAGACGGCTCACTTCCCGGACAGGATGTTGGGATTAGGCTTAAACGTCAGGCATCTGAGAACGACATCAAGTATTTGGCATTTTGGGATTTAGGGAATAGTGAAAAGGCCGATGCGCAGGGGCGATTCCATTTCAGTGTGTTGCCGGGCCGTTATGAGGTATCCGTATCACCAAAGACCATGAAGTTGGCCGAGGATTATCCGGTCATTGAAGTGCCGGCCGCGAACTATCCTTCCTTGCTGTTTATGGAAGAAAAAATAGAGCCTCCATTTGCGGGCGTTAAAGGGATATGCATAAATCCCGAAGGGCTTCCCGTCGCCAATGCCAAGGTGTATTTACTGTCCGACCCGGAACAGGTTGTCACGACCGACGCTGAAGGGCATTTTGCGCTTGAGACCCGCCCGGAGAAGTGTAAAGAGCGCGTTATGTGGAAATACATGGAGAACAAAGAAAGATATGAGACAAACCCGTCTTTGTTCGAGTTGCGACTTGCCCAGGAATTCGGCCCTTCATACCAGAACCCGGATACCGATTGGATGAATATTGCTGCCTACCTTATTGCAGAAAGCTCGGAGGGTGTTGCACTGCATCAGTTTCGCACCCATCGAATAATTTTAAATCCCGTCGATCCGGTACAGGTCACACTGACGCTTCGGCCTGGATGCAGCATTTCAGGTCGGGCCGTTACCATAGATCAGCAGCCCGTGGAAGGCGCCAAGGTCGAAGTGATTATGACGGATGAGCACTTTCGGCGTGAAGTACACTACAAACAAACGGTTTCGGACGTCAATGGGGATTTTACCGTGTCCGGTCTCGCAATGAAAAATAATTACCAGGTGCTGGTTACAACCGGGGAGGGGGCGGTGCATATGAAGCACTTCAGCGCAGCCCTGACGCAGCATTCCGTTGCCAAAGGCGTCACACATGTGTTTACTCGAGAAACCGGCCTTTCGAATATGGAACATTTCGTTATGGACACAACAACCTATTCAGTATCGGGCGTTGTGGTCAACCACCTGGGATTACCCATTGAAAACGCGCTTGTGTTGCTCAGTGCCCCGGCGCAAGGCCTCAACAATATATCCTATTATACAGAAAAGGGTGGACGGTTTGAATTTGAAGGATTGTTAGCCGGCCCCGTTCAACTGGAATGCAAGTCGGGCGGCAGCGGATACCGCACTATTGCAACAAGTGCCGGCGCCCGGGATATCCGCATTGTTATCGAAAAAGGAGTCGCTGCCGAGGATATCGGCGAAAAGCCGGTCCCCGGGGCGGCCGTTGAAATGACCTTCGTGGATGCGGCGACAGGGGAACCGCTCATGTTGCCTGAAGCCTACATCGGGATTAATCAGGAAAATGGAAATTCGTTTACAATGCCCCTCGATGATAAGGGCAGTACGCGTTTTATGGTCAATCCCGGCGAGGTTCAATTTGATTTTTATGATTCCAGTGAACACTATGAGTCCTTGAAAAAGAAATTTAATGCGGCCGTGTATGAGGTATACCGTTTCCGGCACGAGGTCTCCATGACAGACACACAGAAAGCCCGGGTAGAGGCAGGGCCTGTTGTATATCCGGAAGTGCTCTCTGAGACGGACAAGGTCTGGAATCTGAAGACATCAAGCGGCTCGTCTACGTCGCATAAATTGCTGGAGATTCTTGTAAAGGACCAGGAGATGAATGCGCCGGTTTGCGGCGCCGAAGTTTTAATTTCCTTCCGGAACGGCCAAGGGCGTTTTATCGGGACAACCAATGAAAAGGGTAAAATTATGTTTGCGGTATTCGACGATATCATTGATTGCGTGATGACATCGATTAGATGCCCGGGGTATATTGAAAGTATTCCAAACCGGAAAATCTCAACTTTTTACTCTGAGCTCACAAAATCTACATTTTATATCGAGCAAGAAACAACACATATTCAGGTGACCGTGCTTGATAAGGAAGGAAACCCGGCGCCGAAAGTGTGGCTGTATCACGCTTACTTTAACGGCGATAAATGGGGCGTGTGGCTCAATTCATCCAACCAAGCTACCGATGAAAATGGACAAGTGTCGATGCGATGGATTTATGAGAAAGGACCGAATCCCCAAATAGAACATTTCATATCCAGCTACTATATCCATGAGGGATTTATAGCTCAGGTTGTTACCGCAATGCCCGGCAGCGAGATTGTGCTGCATTTAATGCCTGCCGTTCAGGTTCAGGGCAGGATTGTGGATTCGGATGGAAGGCCGATTGCCCAGCAAAGTATTAATTTTGACTATCGAGTCAACGGCAAGACGATCGGAGGACCCTATGCCAAGAGCAGGGATGACGGGACGTTTGGCCCACTCCCGATAGCGCCCGGTTTCGATTATCAAATATGCATCAGCAAAGATCAATGCGGCGTTTTCGGAGAGAATGAGTATATTTCAATAGATGACAGATATCCTGTCGTTCAGCTTCCGGACAGCATCTTTTATGGTAACAGGCCAAGGAATTAAAGAGCAGTAAGAAAATATTCGCCGAAGCCGTCAGCTACCGAAGACTGGACAGAAAGACATAATATGGTGAATGATTGTAGAGACGCACGGCCGTGCGTCTCTACGGTGTAAATATGCACAATCGACAGCAACACATGTGTTCGGCAGCATCGCACCCACAAGCTCCGCTTGAAGGTGCCACCCGTCGATACGCTGCAGGAGAACAGTATTTGATGGAACCGGCGCAAGTTCTTCGGTATCACCAACAAAGATGAATTGATAACAGTCAAAAGAAAAGGAATGCAAAATGTTTGACAGGCCCATGAGCAAATCTGAATTGCTGCTGGTTGTCTTATTGCAGGGTTTCATTGTATTTAATTGTTACATCGTATTTAAGCCAAGAGAAAACCCTGTTGATCCTGAAATCATTTTCGAGTATTATTTTGTCCAGCGCATACAACAGATCACACAAGAACATATAGAAAAGGCGGAATTTCTATCACAGAATGGACAGCAGAGGGAAGCAGCGCTGTTACTGTTTCAAGTCGCGGCAGCCGAAGATATCTTGTATCCAAAACGACAGAGGATATATGAAGGCAAGCCGACGTTAACGGAAAAAAAAGCCCTTCGACAATATGAAGCAGGCAGCAAGGAGAAAGAGCAGTATATCCAAGTGCTTAAATGGAAATATCCGGAATGGGACGAACGTGACGGGCGGCTTCTGTTGCAATGAATAGGATGACAACCGCTGAAAGGGCTTGACGAGGGGCGGCATTTATAAGGCGAAAGTTTGAATGAAATGTAAGGAGAGGCAATGGTAGAGGTTCGGATCATGAAATGGATGTTGATGATGACCTGTAGAAGATCATGTGAAACATTCTGATTAACCATGCGAGAAGAAAACATGAAGGTTCTGTTAAAGATAATTACAGTAGTATTAACTATCATCTTAATCGGATGCAAAAGCGAGGAAGAGGGAAATGAAATCATAACGTGGTATATGATGCCGCCGCAAACATACAGGCACGTCGAGGAGAAACAGACGGATCAAGTGCTTCAGTGGTTGCAGGGCGTCCCTACAACACGGCATTTCTTTTCACTCGCCCAGATCAAAAGTCCCTATACCTTTGATGAGTGGGCCGAAAAGGGGAAGGATATCACTACTGTCCGGTTATAAGTTGAATAATAACAATTGGTTATCATAATCGCTCTTTTGTGTTTTGTCGAACTCTTGTGAAAACGCTTCCGAAATGGGTGTTTTCTCGAAAATCGACACACTGGC
>JAAYCR010000083.1 GCA_012729675.1 Phycisphaerae bacterium
ACCGGCTTTACGTACGGAACGGGCGTCGATTCCGAGTTCAAGCTGGGTAATAACAATGACGGCTCCAGCACGGATCTCTTTTGGGGTATCCTTTCCGATGTTAAAGTGTATAACTACGCTCTCACCGCTCAGGAAGTCGCCAGTGAGTTTCTTGCCGTGAGGACGGATCTCCCTTGGGTTTGCGACCGGGAGGCCTATGGTCAGGATAGTGGATTGATGGAGTTGGACGTCAATAACGATTGTGTGATTAATCTGGAAGATTTTGCCGCTTACGCAGAGAGATGGATGGATGATCGCTACCAGCTCAGGCGTCCGCTTCCGTAAGCACGACGTGTTCGATTACGAATAACGGTTTCCGGGTATCTGACCGATGCCCGGAAACCTCATTTTAATGCAGGTTATAAGGTGTTTTGAGATAAAATAACGACACAAAGACGAATAGATTTAAGAAATGCCGCCCCGGAATACCTTGATATTTCGGGGTTTTTTTTAAAACATAGCGACTGAATCTTAAAACCTGCCGGCGAAATGGTTGCAAAATCATTTCGCCGGTGGTACATTTACAAACACTTATGTAAAATGTCATTGTAGACTGAGAACAAGCAACGGAGATTGATCATGGAAAGGACGGGTGACGGCGTGTTGGCGGAGGGCGGGTTTTTTATGCGACTGCCGTTCAGGATGGTCTGTTTCTGGATGCCGCTGTCGGTTCGCATATCCGGGTCGATCAGTGATTTATGGCAATAAATGAGCCGGATGGTTCGTTAATCGATGTAGCACGACGGAGAATGTCCACAGTAACACGAACGAGAAGCGATAATTAAGGATATGGAAACAATGAAAGCAGCATCCTCTCTCGACCGACGATTTAGCAGTCCATATGTAGTTTTCGGTATTCTATTAGCCGCTGTTTCTGTTGCCTTCTCCAATCCGATCGTACTTACAGTTCAGGCCGGTCAGTCGGGCAAAGCGATCAGTCCGCATCTGATAGGGATTTTCTTCGAAGATCTCAATTATGCCGCGGATGGGGGGCTGTATGCGGAACTGATCCAGAACCGCTCGTTTGAATACAGCCCGACGGAACAGTCGTCGTGGCATCCGCTTTCGTTCTGGGAACTTCAAAGACGCGGCGGCGGTGACGGTTCGGTCAGCGTGTCCGACGCACGGTCGATCCATCTGAACAATCCGACGTATGCGCTGCTGCAAGTCCGCACGCCCGGCGATGGCGTGGGTATTGCCAACAGCGGATTCGGCGGCATCCCGCTCATCGCCGGCGAAACCTACAATGCGTCGTTCTGGGCCTATCAAGCGTTCATGGGAATCATGTGGGGACGCGGTGACAACCGAAGGCCGATGCCCGTCAGTGTGCGTCTGGAAACCAGGGGCGGCGAAGTGCTCGCCGAAGCCCGAACGGAAATCTTGGGCCGCGAGTGGAGGAAAGTGAGCATGTCACTGACTCCGACCCGCACGGTCAACGACGCACGTCTTGTCGTGTTGGCCCACGAGCAGGGCGGTATTTGTTTCGACATGGTGTCGCTGTTCCCGGAAAAGACGTTTCGCAGCCGGTCCAATGGGCTTCGCGCGGATCTGGCACAGGCGATTGCCGATATCCACCCGAAGTTCGTACGCTTTCCCGGCGGCTGTCTGGTTCACGCCGGCGGCATCCGGCGGTACTATAACTGGAAGGACAGTATCGGGCCACTGGAACAGCGATGTTCCGGCCCCAATTACGCATGGGGCTATCATCAATCAATGGGACTCGGCTATTTCGAGTATTTCCAGTTCTGCGAGGACATCGGCGCCAAACCCATTCCGATTGTGAGCGCCGGCGTGTCTTGTCAGCACTCAGGCCATTCGCCCAACCGCGGGCAGGAAGGTCTGCCCATGGATGAAATGCCCGCATACATCCAGGATGTTTTGGACCTGATCGAATGGGCCAACGGCCCGGCCACCTCGATGTGGGGCGCAAAACGCGCCGCGGCCGGCCATCCGGAACCGTTTGGTCTCAAGTACATCGGTGTCGGCAATGAAGAGGCCGTTACGCCCCTCTTCAAGGAACGCTTCGAGATGATCTATGAGGCGATCAAGGAAAAGCACCCCGAAATCGTCGTAATCGGCACATCCGGTCCTTTTGCAAGCGGAGAGGATTTTGACAATGGCTGGGCGTTTGCCAAAGAACTCGACCTCGAAATGGTTGACGAACATTATTATGTCAACCCGCAGTGGTTCTGGGACAATCTGAATCGTTACAATACCTACGACCGCGAAGGCGCGAAGGTGTATGTCGGTGAATACGCCGCTCATGATCGCAACAGGGAGCGCAACACGTTGCGTTCTGCGCTGGCGGAGGCCGCTGGCTTGACAAGTTTCGAGCGCAACGGCGATATCGTTAATTTCACCTCCTATGCGCCGCTGTTTGCCCGGCGAGGGCACACGCAATGGCATCCCGACCTGATTTACTTCAATGGGACCGAGGTATTTCCCACGGCGAACTACTATGTCCAGCAGCTTTTCGGGCAGAACTGCGGCGACCGCTATCTTGACACTGTGTTCGGCGCCGGCGATACGCGGAGATTGGCCGCCTCCTCGGTAAAAGATGCGAAGACCGGTGATTTGATCGTCAAGGTTGTCAATGGCGGCGATGATCCAAGAGACATCAACATTCGGCTGGCCGGTTTGCCGACGGATGCTTCAATGAAAGCGGTCAAAACAGTGCTGACCGGTCCTGACGCCGACGCCGCAAATGAAGACGGACAGGCCCCATTTGTCAAGCCCGTTACTTCGACGGAGGCCGTGAAGTCGGCTTTTACCTATTCGGCTCCGGCCAATTCATTAACCGTTTACCGTATCACGCAATAGTTATGGAGAAAAAATTATGAAGATGTACCAGAGGTGTTTGATCGTATCGATGTGTGCCGCAGTTTGTGTTGGCGGCCTGCTTCAGGCCGAACCGGCCAAAAATCCCGTCATCTGGGCCGATGTTCCGGATGTGGCGGCTATTCGCGTCGGCGACACCTATTACATGGCCAGCACCACCATGCACATGAGTCCCGGCCTGCCCATCATGAAGTCCAAAAACCTGGTCGATTGGGAACTGGTCAGCTATGCCTACGATACCCTGGCGGACAACGCCGCGCTGCGGATGGATGACGGACGCAATGCCTACGGTGCGGGATCCTGGGCACCCTCCCTGCGCTATCACGACGGCACTTTCTATGCGTCAACCTTCTCCAGCACAAGTGGAAGGACGCATATCTATACCACCACCGACATCGAGAGTGGAAAATGGAAAGAAATAACCTTTTCGCCTTCATTGCATGACCATTCCCTGTTCTTTGATGATGACGGCCGCGTCTATATGGTCTATGGCGGTGGGCGGCTGACGCTTGTCGAATTAAAACCGGATCTCACGGGTATTAAGCAAGGCGGAGTCAATAAGGTTATCGTTGAAAATGCCAACCTGCTGTTTGGTGAAAATGAGGTCGGCGGTCTATCTGGAGAGGGGTCCCACCTGACCAAGGTGAACGGCAAATATTACCTGCTCAACATTGCTTCGCCCAGGAGCCGCTGGTCCCGTTCTGTCTTGATCCATCGGGCCGACAATATCGCCGGACCCTATGAAGGACGTGTTGCCCTTGAAGACAAGGGCGTCGCTCAGGGCTGTTTAATCGATACGCCGGACGGCAAGTGGTATGCACTGCTGTTTCAGGATAATGGCTCGGTTGGCCGCAGCCCCTGGCTGGTCCCGGTCAAGTGGGAGGACGGTTGGCCCGTATTCGGCGTTGACGGAAAAGCGCCCGAAACGATTGATATCGAAAAAACCCGGACGTTGCTGGACAGCAACATTGTGGCATCCGACGAATTCGATCGCAAGCCCGGCGACGCGTTGCCTTTGGCCTGGCAATGGAATCACAACCCGGACAACAGCAAGTGGTCTATTGGCCAGCGGGAAGGACATTTCCGTATCACCACGGGACGGATCGACAGCACGGTCTTGAGTGCACGTAATATCCTGACCCAGCGGACCTTTGGCCCGGTCAGTTCCGCGACCACAAAGATTGATGTCGCAAATATGAAGGACGGAGATTACGCCGGTATGATTGCACTGCAGCAGCGGTTCGGCGCAGTATGTGTTAAGATGGACGATGGCGCCAAGTCAATAGTGATGATGAGCGCTGGGGCACAGCAGCGGGGACGGGGTGCAGGCGGCCGAGCAGCAGCAGGTCAACCCACTGAGGTCGAGAGCGTCCCGCTCACCCAATCGATAGTGTATTTCAAGATCGACTGTGATTACAGAAACCGTACGGACAAGGCGTATTTCTACTACAGTTTAGACAATAAGACATGGACAAGGATTGGTTCGGTACTGCAAATGTCCTATACGATGCCGCATTTTATGGGGTACCGTTTCGGCCTGTTCAACTACGCGACAAAAACTCCCGGTGGATATGTGGACTTTGACTATTATCGGGTGACAGATAAGCTTAGCGACATGAATTAGACATTGTGTTGAATGGAATTAGGGGTATCGTTGATTGGATACTGATAATGCAGACAGGCAATTTGTGTACGTTTAGTCGAATGGGGAAATCATAATAGACGTCCTGAAGAAAATCAAGATCACAGGGGCCTGTTATCGACGGAGACGCCAACCGGTCTTTCCTTTGAAACATGGGTCTGCGTATTCCGTACCAAAAGATTCCGATGGTTTCTCGGTGCGTATGTTTTTTCTGGGCTGCTTGTTCCTGATGTTACCCTCGGTCTCAGATGCGGTACAGCCGGCCGTCAGAGAGCGGATTTCCCTGAATGCGAATTGGCATTTCCGGATGGGCGATCCTGAGGGCGATTCCATCGGTCTGATTTACGATGTACGCCCTGAAATAACCACCGGACGCGACGTGGTTCCGGCCGATGCGATGCCGACCGAGGCGGTCAAAGTCGAATCCTCTCAGGCTGTACTCAAGCCTTGGATTTTGCCCACCGGAAACGCCTTCGTTAAAGCCCCCGCCCAGCGGCACAGTCGCCCTGCCGGAAACCCCGGCGGCGATTGTCCTTACGTGCAGGCCGATTTCGACGATAGTGCGTGGCAGCGTGTGGACCTGCCGCATGACTGGGCGATCAGCGGACCTTTTCTGACCGGCAGGGATGCAGCCGTCGGCGGCGGTATGGGACGGCTGCCAAGTCCCGGTATCGGGTGGTATCGCAAGACGCTCGATATTCCACTCTCCGACGCCGGCAAGTCCGTCTTTCTGGATGTAGATGGTGCGATGTCTTATGCGATAGTCTGGCTGAATGGTCATCTGGTCGGCGGCTGGCCGTATGGCTACGCGTCATGGCGCGTTGACCTGACACCCTATATCCGGCCGGGCGGTCAAAACCAGTTGGCGATTCGGCTGGACAATCCCCCCGAATCCTCGCGCTGGTATCCCGGCGGCGGCATCTATCGCAATGTCTGGCTGACCAAGACCTATCCTGTCCATGTCGGCCAATGGGGGACGTTTATCACAACGCACGATGTTTCCTCAGTCTCTGCCGCAATTGACCTGAATGTAACTATTGACAACAGCTCGAAGGCAAATGCGACCGTTGAAGTGCATACCGAGATTTTCATTCTGAGCGACGAGGGCAGTATCACCGGGGAAGCGGTCGGGAGTTTTGAACCTGTGAAGGTATCTGTTGCGGCCGGACAGAGCGCTGGGGTCAAGTCCTCTGTTGTTCTCGCCAACCCTCGGCTGTGGGGGCCGCCGCCCACACAGACGCCGCACCGATACGCGGCCGTGACCGCCTTGCGGCACGAGGGCAAACTCGTCGATCAATACGAAACGCGATTCGGTATCCGCTCCCTGCGTTTCGACCCGAATACGGGCATTCACGTCAACGGCGAGCGGATTTACATTAAAGGCGTCAATCAGCACCACGATCTCGGGGCGCTGGGGGCAGCGTTTAATGTCCGCGCCGCTGAGCGTCAGCTTGAAATCCTCCGTGAAATGGGCTGCAACGCCATCCGTATGGCTCACAATCCCCCGGCCTCCGAACTGCTCGAACTGACGGATCGGATGGGCTTTCTGGTCGTCAACGAGATATTCGACGTCTGGGAACGGAAAAAAGCACCGCTCGATTTCCATCTGATCTTCCCGGACTGGTTTGAGCAGGATACGCGGGCCTGGGTTCGCCGCGACCGCAACCATCCGTCGGTGATGATGTGGAGCTTCGGCAATGAGGTCGGCGAGCAATACACCGGCCAGGAAGGCGCCGCGGTTGCCCGGCGGCTGCACGATATCGTCAAGGACGAAGACCCCACTCGTCCCACGACCGCCGCAATGAACTACGCCAAGCCGGATATGCCGATGCCTAAAGAGATGGACGTTATCAGTCTGAACTATCAGGGCGAAGGTATCCGCAACGCACCGGCCTATGCCGGCCTGAGAGGAATCAATACGCCCCCTCTGTATCCCGCCTTCCGAGAAGCGTTTCCCGACAAAGTGATTCTCAGCAGCGAGAACGCCGCCGCATTGAGCACGCGCGGGACATACCTGTTTCCGGTCTTTGACGGAATCAGCGCCCCGGTCAAGGAGGGTGCGGGCGGGGATTCGAAAAACCAATACGTCAGCGCTTACGAGCTTTACACCGCCGAATTCGGCTCCTCGGCGGATAAAGTATTTGCCACGCAGGCACAGCACCCCTTTGTCGCCGGAGGGTTTGTCTGGAGCGGCTGGGATTATCTCGGCGAGCCGACCCCCTATTACGGCGCGCGCAGTTCCTATTTCGGTGTCATTGATCTTGCCGGGTTCAAAAAGGATCGTTTCTATCTGTATCAATCCCACTGGCGCCCCGACTTGCCGATGGCGCACATCCTGCCGCACTGGAACTGGCCGGACCGCCTCGGCCAAATCACACCTGTTCACGTTTTCACCTCCGGCGACGAAGCCGAACTCTTTCTCAACGGCAGGTCGTTGGGCCGTAAAGCCAAAGGCGAGTATCAATATCGCCTGCGTTGGGACGATGTGGTGTACGAGCCGGGAGAGCTGAAGGTCGTTGCTTGGAAAAACGGCCGACTATGGGCTGAGAATGTTACGAAGACAGTTGGCGACCCGGCGAAAATAGAGCTGGATGCAGATCGCGACCCTATCTGTGCGGACGGTCGAGACTTGGCGTTTGTTACGGTACGCCTCACGGACAAAGACGGCCTCACTCACCCCCGTGCGGATAATTGGGTCAAGTTCAGGATAGAAGGCCCCGGCCAAATCGTTGCCACAGACAACGGTGACCCCACCGACCTCGTGCCATTTCCCTTTCATGAGCGAAAAGCCTTCAATGGCCTCTGTCTTGTCATTGTTCGCGGGATTCCGGGCCGGCCGGGAAGCATTCGTTTGACGGCGGAATCTGAATGGGGTGCCGACGCGACGGTGTTAATTCAAAGTGTTGAAGATATAACATCAGGTAGGCTGCCTGTTCCTGATATGGATCAATAATGCCGATTTGCGGTGGATTATGGGTCAAATTAACGGAAAATCACTTATTAAAAATATAAGGTTAGGGTGGCAATTAACGAAGTCTTCGGATAAGATTCGGATAAGCTAATGTGCGACGTAAAGAAGGCTCGCGCGTTCGTATAGAGATTACCAGCCACTGGTGTGTGCTTGAAAAGGAGAATGCGACAATGAGAACAAGAGCGGGATCGATTTTACTGGCTGTTTTTATGGCGTTATCGAGTTGGATTTCAGCGGAACCGGATCCCAACTTCTATATTTTTCTCTGCTTTGGTCAGTCCAATATGGATGGCGCGGGACGGATTGAGCAGCAAGACTTGACTGTGGATGGACGCTTCCAGGTTCTTGCCGCTCTCGATATGCCGAATATGGACAGGAATCGGGGCAATTGGTATCCCGCCGTCCCTCCCTTGTGTCGAGCGACGGGCGGTCTGGGTCCTGCCGATTATTTCGGCCGTACTCTGGTTGCCAACCTTCCGGGGCACATCCGGGTAGGCGTCATTAATGTTGCGATTCCCGGCTGCAAGATCGAGCTGTTTGAAAAAGACGCTTTTCAGGATTATGCCGCGACAGCCCCGGATTGGATGACCAATTTTATCAATGGGTACGATGGAAATCCCTATCAGTATCTTGTCGATATGGCCAAGATTGCGCAGAAGTCCGGCGTTATCAAGGGCTTCCTGCTGCATCAGGGAGAGTCCAACACCAATGACCGGGAATGGCCGAACAAGGTCAAAGGCGTCTATGACAATCTGATCAAGGATTTGAATCTCGATCCCCGACAGGTGCCGCTATTGGCGGGCGAAACCGTCCATGCTGATCAGCAGGGCGTTTGTGCCGGAATGAACAGGATCATTGCGGAACTGCCGAAAGTTCTGGCCAATTCCTATGTTATTTCGTCGGCCGGCTGCACGGCCCAACCGGACCGCCTGCATTTCGATTCTGCGGGGTACCGGGAATTGGGGAGTCGTTACGGCCGACAAATGCTTGAATTGCTGGGGCAGGGGAAGACGATGACCGTCGACTTGACCGTCGATGCTGACCGCGTCGTCAAGACCATAAACGTCGGCATTTATGGCCAGTTTCTCGAACACATCTTCAATTCCGTACATGGAGGCCTTTGGGGCGACCAGATTCTCAACGGAACGCTTGAGTTGTCTCCTCCCAGACGCGGACGTGCCGGCACTGCTCCGGCCGCACCGGCTGTCAGTATGCCTCGACACTGGGAATTTCTCGGTGTGTCAGAAGAGGTCTTGATTGACCGCGACAATCCGTTGAATGCCGAGGTCTCCGTGCGTCTGGCCGCCAATACCGGCATCGATGAAACCGCCGCTCCGGGCATCCGTCAGCGAAACATCGCCTTCGAACATGGCGAACGCTATACGTTCTCACTCTACGCACGCGGCAGCGGAAGTCTGCTCGTGAGCTTTGTGGACGATGACGCAACCTTCTTTTCGCGGATCATCGGGGGGCTTTCAGACCAGTGGCAAAAGTTCACCGTCGAATTCACCTCGCCGCGCACGGCGGACGCCGCTTCTTTAATCATCCGGTCATCTCACGCCGGCCCGGTCAATGTCGATCAAATCTCCCTCTTTTCCGCCTCGACGCTGGCCACCGGCGGCTATCGCCCCGATCTGTTGAAGGCCATCGCCGATCTCCAGCCTGAATCCATCCGCTGGCCCGGCGGGTCTTTTGTCGGTCGTTATATGTGGCAAAATGGCATCGGCCCACACGAAAAACGCCTTCCGCATCCCATCGACCAATGGAGTGACCGCGATACCTATCAATTTGGCACCGATGAGTTTATCCAGTTGTGCCAGATGGTTGGCGCCGAACCGATTCTCGTGATCAACACCTCCCGCGGCGTCGAAGATGCCCTCAACTGGCTCGAATACTGCATGGGCGACCAGACCACCGAATACGGAAGACTGCGCGCCGCCAACGGACATCCTGCTCCTTATGAGCTTAAAACGCTTGAAATCGACAACGAAACATGGAATATGCGTATCGAAGGCTACCTCGACGTTATTCGCGCGTTCTGCCCTCCTATTCGTGCAAAATATCCGGGTCTGAAACTCTCTGTGGTCGGCAGTTACGGCTATGATACCGGCCGGGGGCAGGCCAACCAGATCGACTGGGATGCGTCTATGATACGCCAGGCGGGCACACTCTTTGATTTTCTGTCGCCGCATTATTACAACGGCATTTACGTTGATGCGGATTTTGTGGAAGACCCCTACAGGTACGAAGAGTTCCTCAAGAGCCGCGGCGAAATCATCCGCAACTCGGAAAATCCCGACATGAAGGTCTATGTCTCCGAGTGGAACCTTACCGACAGAAGCTGGGGCAATGACTGGCGCGTGGGTCTCTATGCCGGCGGCATTCTCAATGCGTTTGAGCGGCAGGGGGACTTGGTCACCATGACCTGTCCGGCGCTGTTCTTGCGCAAACAAGGGGTGACAACCGACTGGGATAACGCCCTGATCAACTTTGATCAGAAGTCCTGGTTCCCGGCCGGCAATTATGTCGTGATGAAGCTATGGCGTGATTCCTTTGCGCCCGATCTTCTTGCGGTGGAAGGGCAGGATCGCCCGGTCAATTTTGTCGCCACGCGCTCGGCCGACCAAAAGACCGTGTACCTCAAAGCGGTCAACCCGACCGATGCGGCGGTTAAGGTCTCTGTTCGTCTCGACGGCAGCCGGATTCCCGCATCGGCAGCGATGCAACTGATCGCGCCAGGCGGCGAAACAGTGAAAAACTCCCTCGAACAGCCCGACAATATCAAAGTCGTCCCCGCCGCCGTTACCGTCGAAAACCGATCCGTCCAATTCACGATGCCGCCGTTTTCGGCCGGTGTCGTGCGCGTGATGTACTAAGAAATAAGCAAACGGACGGCCGTATGGGGCAGTGAAAGATAAGAAAAGAGAAAGAATCGTGCTTTTGAATGACAACCGTCTGAAAGGATGTCAAAAAAACGTTTAACAGAGTCGTTTAACTATCACATAAACCTTTTAAGAAGTGGGACTTATGGAAACTAAAATGAAGAGATTATCCATTGGTGAGAAGGTCGGTTACGGCCTCGGTGACACAGCGTCCAATCTGTTTTTCCAGACAACCATCTACTTTATAATGTACTTCTATACCGATGTGTTTGGAATCACGGCAAAAACGGTGGGAACCATGTTCATGGTCACTCGTATCTGGGATGCGATCAATGACCCGTTGATGGGGGCGATCGCCGACCGTACCAGAACGCGATGGGGCAAATTCAGGCCGTTTTTGTTGTGGTTTGCAATCCCGTTCGCAATCATCGGCATTGCTATGTTTACCACGCCGGAAATGTCCGACCCCGCTAAGATCGTCTATGCCTATGTGACCTACATTGCTATGACGATGGTCTATACGATTGTCAATGTTCCGTATTGTGCCCTGATGGGGGTGATCTCCCCGGATCCTCAGGAACGTACGATTGTATCTTCCTACCGATTTGTGCTGGCTTTCATCGCGGCGTTTATAGTCCAGTACGCCCTGACCGGGATGGTGATTAAGTTCGGCGGAGAAAAAAATTCTCCGTTTGGTTGGACGGTTGCAATGAGCATCCTTTTGGGTGCAGCGGCCATTATGTTTCTGATTACCTTTTTTACGACAAAAGAGCGTGTCCAACCGCTCAAGGAAGCCAAAAATCCATTTGCACAGGACATCGCCGATTTGTTCGCAAACGGGCCATGGCTCTTTATCGGCATAGCGACGATCTTTCAGCTTTCTTTTGTCGTCATGCGCGGCGGCATTATCGTTTATTATTTTGATCATTTCATCAAGGAGCAATCGGTTGTCCTGTTTGGTACAACACAGTTGACAATCTTCGGAAAGCTGTTTGACCTTTCAAGTGTCAGTCCCACCTCGCTTGCAGCCGCGTTTATGCTGAGCGGAACCGTTTTTACAATCATCGGCGCCATTTCGACAAAATGGATATGCAAAGCTCTGGGCAAAGCAAGGGCATACGCGGTGCTGTTTATCTTGGCCGGGGTCTCAACAGCGCTGGTGTATTACGTTCAGCCGGAAAACCTGAGATTGTTGTTTGGTCTTCAATTTGTAACGTCTTTCTGCATGGGGCCGGTTTCGGTGCTGCAGTGGGCCATCTATGCCGATACGGCGGATTTTTCGGAATGGAAGACGGGCCGGCGTGCCACGGCGCTGCTTATGGCGGCGTCGCTGTTCGCGCTCAAGCTGGGCGTTGCGTTCGGCGGGGCGGCCCTTGCCTGGATTCTTGACGGATACGGATATGTCGCCGATACGGTATTGGATGCAACTGCAATTAAAGGCATCTGCCTGAGTATGAGTATCTATGCGGCCATCCCGGCAGTCATTGCCGGCGGACTGATGTTGTTCTATCCGCTCACCCAAAAAAAATTGCTGGCGATTGAAGCGGATCTTTCGGAACGCCGCAAAGACACGGGTCTTGAGCCGGGTGGCGTTTCGGAAAGTGTAAACTGAAACCCCTTGCATAAAGGTTGATCATTTGTCAAAACCTCGTCATTTGATCAAGAGCATATACACGGCCGGCCTTTCGGTACGATTGCGCATCGGGTAAATATCTGCTAGGAACTGACGTATGGAAAAGAGAGAAAAATGGTCAATGCGTGCGGACTGCCGACAGTCCCGTGCATTTGAACGGATACAAGGTGCATTCTTGACAGGGCTTGCAGTGCTCCTGGCGATGGGGATTCCACTTTGCGCTGAATCGGTGCTCTCGGTCGATCTGGTCAGCGAGACGGCACAAGCGGGCGCTTTTCCCCTCGTCGTTTCCGGCCGGGCGGCGGCTCTTCACTATGATAGCGGAGACGATAAGGGTGTCATTCGTGCCGTCGGCGATCTGCAGACGGATATTGATCGCGTGACCGGAATAAAGCCCGCCCTGTCTGCCGACCGTCCCGTGACCGGACGCCCCGTCATCATCGGTACCTTGGGAAAGAGCGGGATGATTGACAGCCTTGTCGCCTCGGGCAAACTGGATGTTTCCGATGTCAAAGGAAAGTGGGAATGTTTTGTGATCGCCACGGTTGCTCAACCCATTTCCGGCATCGATCAGGCGTTGGTGATTGCCGGCAGCGACAAACGCGGGACGATATTCGGCATCTATGAGCTTTCCGAGGCGGTCGGAGTCTCGCCGTGGCACTGGTGGGCCGATGTTCCCCCACGCAAGCGTGCCGAAGCCTACGTGCTTCCCTGCCGGCATGTTTCCGGCGAACCCGCCGTGAAATATCGCGGCATATTCATCAACGACGAAGAGCCTTGTTTCGGGCCGTGGGCTAATGAACAATTCGGCGGCATCAACTCCAAAATGTACGCCCACATGTTCGAATTGATCCTGCGTCTTCGCGGCAACTATCTCTGGCCGGCCATGTGGGGTAAAGCGTTCAATGAGGATGACCCCGAAAATCCGCGTCTGGCCGATGAATATGGGATTGTGATGGGAACGTCCCACCACGAACCGATGACACGTGCCCAGGCGGAATGGACCAAGCACAGGAGAAGTTTCGGAAACGGGCAGTGGAATTACGCCGAAAACGAAGAGGGACTCAAAGCCTTCTGGGAACAGGGGATTCAGCGAAACAAGAACTATGAGAGCATCGTGACTATCGGGATGCGCGGCGATGGCGACGAACCGATGATTCGCGGCGGCGATATGGACGCCAACGTGAAGTTGTTGGAAAAAATCGTCGCCGACCAGCGAAAGATTCTGGCCGATCACATCAACCCCGATGTAACCCAAATCCCTCAGATGTGGGCGCTCTACAAGGAAGTAGAAAACTACTATGACCACGGCATGCGGGTACCGGACGACGTGACACTGCTTTGGTGCGACGACAATTGGGGCAATATTCGCCGTCTGCCGACGCCCGAAGAACGTACACGCACCGGCGGGGCGGGTATCTACTACCACTTTGACTATGTGGGAGGACCGCGTTCATATAAATGGATGAACACCAATCCGCTTCCGAAGATTTGGGAGCAGATGAACATGGCTTACGAATATGGTGCGAATCGAATTTGGATTGTCAATGTCGGCGATTTGAAGCCGATGGAGATTCCGATTGAATTCTTTTTGCGTATGGCGTGGGATCCGAAAGCCATGCCGAAAGAGAAGATTGAGGCGTTTACACAAAAATGGGCGTCACGCGAATTCGGGCCTGATCACGCCGAGTCAATCGCCGACATTGTCGCCAAATATGCCAAATACAATGGCTGGCGCAAACCCGAACTGCTTGATCCCCGCACTTTCAGTTTGGCCAACCATCAGGAGGCCGAACGGGTCTTAGCCGCCTGGCAGGACATCGTCGCAAAAGCGGAAGCGATCGACAGCCGCTTGCCGGCGGAATACCGCGATGCGTTTTTCCAACTGGTACTGTATCCGACCAAGGCCTCGGCGACGGTCGCGGAAATCTATATCGCCGCCGGGCGCAATCGGCTGTATGCCCAACAGGGACGGGTCAGTGCAAACGCGCAGGCCGAACGCGTAAGCGAGTTGTTTCAGCTTGACCAGAAACTGACCGACCAATACCATCGGATCAACGGCGGCAAGTGGAATCACATGATGGCTCAGACCCGCCTCGGCTACACCAGTTGGCGGGATCCGGCGAGGAATGTGATGCCGAGGGTGACGAATGTAACCCCGAAGGACGACGAATCGATGGGCGTGGCAATCGAAGGATCCGAAAGCGCCTGGCCGGGGGAATCCGGCCGCGTGATACTGCCCGCGTTTGATTCGCGAAACCGGCAGCGTCGCTGGATCGACGTGTTCAAACGCAGCAGCAAGAGCTTTACCTTTTCCGCCCAGGCGGATCAGCCCTGGGTTCAACTCAGCGAATCGTCCGGCACAATCGATCAGGATCGCCGCATCTTTGTCGAGGTCGCATGGGATAAGATTCCCGTGGGCAGACAGACTGCCGTGATCACCGTGACCGGCCCGGATGGACAGAGTGTTCCCGTACTTGTGAATGCCGTTCATTCCGACCAATATTCCCGACTTGATAGCGTCGCCTTTGGCGGCCTGACCGGGCCGACCGCGTTTGCCGCCGAAAGTGCGACACGAAATATTGCCGCCGGCCAAGTGCGCTGGGAAAAAATTCCCGACTACGGCCGGGCTGCATCGGGGATGGCCGTGTTTCCGGTCACTGCCCAAAGCGTCATTCCCCCGGAAAATGCGCCGCGTTTGGAATATCCCGTGTTGATTCCTGACGCCGGCGAGATTTATGTCGAGCTGATCACCGGGCCGACGCTGAAGGTTCAGCCGAATCGAGGCGTACGAATCGCTGTGTCGTTCGACGACCAGCCCCCGCAGATCATCGACGCGTTTGCTGGACAGTCCACCGGCGGAGACGGCGTTAACGCTCCGGCCTTCCGGGACTGGGACAGGTGGGTCATGGACAATGCCAGAACCCTCAGATCGACCCATCGAATCGCCGAACCGGGCGTTCATACCCTTAAGGTCTGGATGGTGGACCCCGGTGTCGTTCTGGAAACAGTGATCGTCCGCACTGAGCCGCTGCCCCGTTCCTACTTGGGTCCCCCGGCGAGCCGGCCATTTTAGTGTGTATCCCTGATCGATAACAATATCAGTAACTGCGGTTAAGAAGAGGATGATAACGGTGAACACTCAACGAACGGATCGAAAATACAGTATTCTGTGTGCCCTCATTGTTCTCGGAGTGATGGCGGGTGCGGGTTTTGCACAAGAGGCACACGTCGAACACACCCAGGCCATCCGCTGGATTGGAACCTGGGCAACCTCGGCACAGGAAGTGGAAACCGATCTGATGCCGCCGGACGCCCGAAAACTCGACGACACGACACTGCGTCAGGTGGTTCGTGTCTCTGTCGGCGGTCAAACGCTGCGGGTACGGTTTTCCAATGCCTTCGCCGATTGGCAGGACAACCTGAGAATCACTGAAGCCTCCATTGCCGTATCAACCGGCGGCAACACCATCGACCTCGAGACGGCCAAGCCATTGACATTTAGCGGCAACGCCTCCGCCGTGGTTCCCTTCGGAACACTGATGGTTTCCGATCCGGTCGCATTCGATCTGAAGCCGGGATCCGACCTGGCGGTCACAATGCATCTGGCCAGGGCGCCGAAAAAGACCACCGGGCATCGCAGTGCCAGAGGCGAGGTCGTATTTATCCAATCCGGAAACGCCGTTAAAGACAAAGAGCTTTCCGCCGCGATCCCGAACAAATGCTGGTATTTTCTCTGCGGCGTGGAAGTGCAGGCGCCCGCATCCGCCGCCGCGGTGGTGTGTCTGGGCGACTCCATCACTGACGGAAAGGGATCGACCGAGGGCGAAAACAGACGCTGGCCAGACTATCTGGCACGCCGGCTCCAAGCCAATCCCCAAACCGCCAATATCGGGGTACTGAACCAGGGCATCGGAGGCAACTGCCTGTGGGCGGGGGGTATCGGGCAAACGGTGCTTCAGCGACTGGAACGCGACGTGCTCGCACAGCCGGCCGCCCGATGGGTCATTGTGCTCGAGGGCATCAACGACATCGGCGGGGGACGCACCTCCGCCGAAGAGGTCATCACCGCCTTCGAACAGATCATCGCCCGCTCACACGCCAGCGGACTGCGGGTTTACGGGTCCACGATTCTTCCCTGCGGTGAGTCGTTTTATTTTAATCCGAGCGTGGAGCAAAGACGCCTCAAGATCAACGAATGGATCCGAACCAGCGGTTCCTTTGACGCCGTGATAGACTGGGACGCGGTGGTCCGCGACCCGCAGAATCCTTCCAGGCTGCTCCGTCAGGCGGATTCCGGCGACCATCTGCATCTCAGCGACGAAGGATACCGCATGATGGTCGAGGCGCTGAATCTGGAATGGTTCATTCAATAGCGTGCCGTTCTGATTCCGGCAGCGCTGCAATCGCTCAACCTCCCCTGATCTGGAGACATGGACCGTTCTTACGTCGGAGTTGTCATTTCAGAGCGGCACGGAACGGTCTTTCGTGTTGCCGACGCTATTTTGGCGGCTTTGAAGGCCCTGTGGCCGATTGCCGCCCGGTCGTCATTGGAGTTCGTTTCCATCCTTTACAAACCATAAAGAGTGGTCTATGATAAGAGTCCCGACGGATGATGCTGTCGGGGCTTTTTGATTGAACAATCCGTGATGACTTGATTTAGGATATAAGATGCAGGAAATAGCGAAGATTTATGACCCGTGCCAAGTGGAGGCGCTGGCCGAGCGGCTGTGGGAAGAGGGGCGGTATTTTAACGCGGATGCGGCGGGCAAGGGGCCAAAGGGCACTTATACGATTGTGATTCCGCCCCCGAACGTCACGGCCGCGCTGCATCTGGGGCATGCGCTCAATAATACGCTCCAGGATATTCTCATCCGCAAACACCGGATGCAGGGATTCAATACGCTGTGGATGCCGGGGACGGATCACGCGGGCATCGCCACGCAGACGGTGGTGGAAAAACGGCTGCTGGCCGAGCAGGGCAAGCGGCGGACGGAGTTCGGCCGGGAGGAGTTCATTGGCTATGTCCAGTCGTGGAAGGACGAATACGAGGCGCGGATTCTCGGGCAGCTCAAGAGCATGGGCTGTTCGTGCGACTGGGAGCGTACGCGGTTTACGATGGATGAGACCTGCGCCAAGGCGGTGCGGACGAATTTCTTTAACCTGTTCAAAGACGGCCTGATCTATCGCGGCAAGCGGCTGGTCAACTGGGACCCGGCCACGCAGACCGTGCTGGCCGATGACGAGGTCGAACATCAGACCTTGCAGGGGTTTTTCTGGTACCTCAAATATCCGATGGAACACCCTGTTAACACCGACGGCGGCGGCATTGAACATATCACCGTTGCCACCACGCGGCCGGAAACGATGCTGGGCGATACGGCGGTGGCGATGAATCCCAACGACCCGCGGGCGAAATACCTGGTCGGCAAAAGGGTGCGGCTGCCCATCATCGGGCGGCTGATACCGATTATCGCCGACGACCACGTCGTCCTGCCCGATCCGAACAGCGACGACGAAAAGGCCAAATTCTCCACCGGTTTTCTCAAGGTTACGCCCGCCCACGACCCCAATGACTGGGAGATCGGCCTGCGGCACAATCTGGATGTGATTAATGTGATGGCGCCGGACGGGACCATCAGCGATAAGTACGGCTGGTCAGATGTCGGAAGTGATGCGCAGTTTCTCTTGGGGATGGATCGATTCGAAGCCCGCGAGGCGATTGTCCAGTGGTTCCGGGAGGAAAACCTGCTCGAGCAGGTGCGCGACTACGCCCACGAGGTCGGCCACAGCTATCGCAGTCATGTGCCGATTGAGCCGTATTTGTCCGACCAGTGGTATATCGCGGTCAAAAAGCCAATTGAGAATGTTAAATGTCAAATGTCAAAGGTTAAATGTCAGACCGAAACACGGGATGACATAACATATATCAGCGGTACGGATGTACCGGTCAACTCGCTGGCCGGGCTGGCGTTGACGCCGCTGCTGGACGGGCGTTTGAAATTCTACCCGGAACGCTACAGCAAGACGTACCAAACCTGGCTGGAGAACCTCCGCGACTGGCCCATCAGCCGACAACTCTGGTGGGGGCATCAGATTCCGGTCTGGTCAAAACCCGGCCGGCAGAAGAATCGATGCGAGTACGGTACATTTAATACGGTGGTTGAAAACGAACAGGGGCCGGTCACATACGCCTGTGTCAGGGCCGGCTTTGACGAACTTGAAAAAGCGATGGAGACAGAAGGCTGGATCCGGGATGAGGATGTGCTGGATACATGGTTTTCATCGGCGTTGTGGCCGTTCAGCACCTTGGGGTGGCCGGACGAGACGGATGAACTGACGACGTTTTATCCGACGCAGGTCTTGTGTACCGCGCGGGAGATTATCACGCTGTGGGTCTCGCGGATGGTGATGATGGGGCAGTACTGCGTCGGCGATATTCCGTTTTCCGATGTGTATATCCACGCGATGATCCAGGACGGGCAGGGGCGCAAGATGAGCAAGAGCCTGGGCAACGGCATCGACCCCTTGGTGGCGATTGACAGCCACGGGGCGGATGCGATGCGGTTTACGCTGGCCAGTATGACGACGGATACGCAAGACGTACGGATGCCGGTTGCGCCCTTGGAACTGCCGGATGGACGCACCGTCAACACCTCGCCGAAGTTCGACCTCGGCCGAAGTTTCTGCAACAAGCTGTGGAACGCCTCGCGGTTTGCGATGATGAATCTGGAGGGGACAGACCCGGCGGAGTTTGACGCGGCCAATCTGGACATCACCGACCGGTGGATTCTCTCGCGGCTGGCACGGGCCGTCAAGGCGGCGACCGAATCGCTGGACGCCTACAAGTTCAACGAGCCGATGAACGAATTGTATCGGTTTTTCTGGAATGATTTCTGCGACTGGTATCTGGAATGGAGCAAGCCGCGGATGCAGGAACACGGTCAAGATGCCCGTGCCACGGCGCAGAACGTACTGGCCTTTGTGCTGGATCAGATTCTGCGGCTGCTGCATCCCTTCGTGCCGTTCATCACCGAGGGCATCTGGCAGAATCTTAACGGTATCGCGCCGCAACGGGGGCTAAAGGGCATTGCCGAGCTGCAAACGCCTGACGCCCTGATCGTCGCGCCATGGCCGCAGCGGCTGGATGAGCACATCGACACGGCCTGCGAAACGCAGATTGAGTTGATTCAAAGCGTCATTCGCTCCATCCGCGACATCCGCAGCCAGTACAACATCCCGTCGTCAACGCCACTGGTGGTCTCCGCATCCGGGTCCGCGACGACGTGCGACTTGCTGACGGCGCAGTCGGGATTGATTCGACAGCTTGCCGGCGTCAACACGCTCAACGTCGCAGCCGGCCTTGAAAAGCCCGACAATGCCGCCGCGGCCATCGTCGAAGACGTGCAGCTTTATGTCCACGACGCGATCGACCCCGACGCCGAGCGCAAGCGTCTGCAAAAGCAAAAGGAATTTATCGAAAATGGCCTGCGTCCGCTTCAGGCCAAGCTGAACAACGAAAACTTTATCAGCCGCGCCAAACCGGAAGTTGTCGAACAGTCGCGTCAAAAACTAAGGGAACTGACCGACCAGCTTGAAGCCGTCGAAAAACATCTGGCCGAACTGAAACCATAAATTTAACCATGAAGTGCATGAAGATCATGAAGAATTAAATGATTAAAAAGGCTTCGTGTGCTTCATGTCCATGGTTTATATTCTTCGATCCAGCGGAAAGGGAATCTATGGATATTGAAGTCGAACTGGCGCAGATTATTATCAATGAAGAAGTCGATCAGCAGGTCATCGTCCTGCGGGAGCTGAGCGGCCAGCGGGCGTTTCCCATCGTGATCGGCATGCCCGAAATCCTTGCCATCGACCGGCGGCTTAAGGGCATCGCGCTGCCGCGTCCGCTCACGCACGACCTGATCGAGCAGGTCATCGAGCAGATGGGCGGGCAGGTGACCAAGGTCGTCGTCAACGCCCTGCGCGAACACACGTTCTTTGCGACGATCCATATCCGGCAGGGACAGTTCGACATCGAGATCGACAGCCGCCCGTCCGATGCGATTGCGATGGCGGCGGGGCTGCGGACGCCGCTGTATGTGGCCGAGGAGGTCTTCGACCAATTGGGGCTGTAGGCATGTTATGACGAAACGGCTCCGAAATGCCTGATGCTGTTGCCGTGACTTGCGGCCGAATAATTTGTCGGTTGCCCCTTGAGGATCGCTTCAAAACAGGATACAATTTGACGGATACCTGATTTAAGGAACCTGAATATGACGCATCGAATACTGTTATTTCTGTCGGCCTTGTCGGCAGTTGGGCTGGCGGGGTGTTGTGGGCCGGCCAAGGTGGACGCCGCCTCTGAGACGCTGTCCGCTGCGGACGCCGAGACACTGATGGCCGCCGCTCAGGAAACGCTTGGGCGAATGCTCTTCGTAATGGACAAATACGATGTCGAGGCGGGTTATCTCTGCACCCGGCCCTTGCGGGGGGGGCAGTTTTTTGAGCTGTGGAGACAGGACAACGCCTCGGCTCAAGCCTTTGGGCAGGCCAACCTGGACAGCATTCGTCGCACGGTTGAGGTCTTCGTTGAACCTGCCGACAACACGCGGGCGCAGTTGCGCTGCGTCGTCACGGTTGAACGGCTTACGCTGCCGCCGCTGCCGGTTCGGAGTATGTCGCAGATGGCCGGGATGTACACTATGGGCACCCAAGTCCGGCAATCGCTGATACTCGAACGGGAGCAAGCCCGCAAAATGGAGTGGGTCAGCCTGGGACACGATCACGCCCTCGAAAATCGCATCCTCACGCAGATTCAACACCGACTGAGAAAGGGATAGACACGATGCGTGTTTTGGTATGCGGCGGCGCCGGGTATATCGGCAGCAATATGACGGCCATGCTGGCAAAAGCCGGGCACGAACCGATTGTGTTGGATAATCTGAGCAAAGGGCATCGCGCTGCGGTGCGTAATGCGCGTTTTATTCTCGGCGATTTCGGCGATTATGATTTTACCGTTGACGTGCTGCGTAAGTACGGCATCGCGGCTGTGATGCACTTTGCCGCGTATATTGAAGTCGGCGAGTCAGTCTCGCAGCCGCTGCGGTATTACGACAACAACGTCAGCCGCACGCGCACGCTGCTGGCGGCGATGGAAACCGTCGGTGTGCGGAAGTTTGTCTTCAGCAGCACCGCCGCGGTGTATGGGATGCCCGACCGCATCCCCATCACCGAAGACACCCCCAAAATGCCCATCAATCCCTACGGCGAGACCAAGTGGTCGGTCGAGCGGATGTGCCATTTTCAGAGTGAAACGGACAAGCTGCGCTATGCGGCCTTGCGGTATTTCAACGCCTGCGGGGCGGGGTTTGACGCGACGCTCGGCGAAGACCACCATCCCGAATCGCATCTGATCCCGCTGATTATTCAGGCGGCGATGGGCAAACGCGACAACATCAGGATTTTCGGCATCGATTATTCCACGCCGGACGGCACATGCGTCCGCGACTATATTCACGTCGAAGACCTCTGTGCGGCGCATCTTTTGGCGCTGGACAAACTCGACAACGTTGCCGAAGCGGTCTATAACCTCGGCAACGGCACGGGGTACTCCGTCCGGCAGGTGATCGACACGGTCCGACGGGTTTGCGGCAAGGATTTTAAGGTTGTCGAAGAAGATCGGCGGCCGGGCGATCCCCCGGTGCTGACTGCCGACGCGACCAAAGCCCAAAACGAACTCGGCTGGAAGCCCCGTTATCCTGACCTTGAAACCATCGTCCAGACCGCCTGGGCCTTTCACGCCGCACACCCCAACGGCTATGGAGACTGACATGGCTGACGTTCCGGACAAAACGACTGCTTCGATGAAGACAACCGAAGAAATGGAGGCATGGTTCAATGCCGATCCGGTTTTGTCGCAAGCACGTCGCGACGGCGTGGATATGTGGGCTTTATGGGCCAATCTTCGGCGTCCGGTCGAAGAACGCATTCGACGGCATCAACTTGCACTGAACACATATAAAATGTTGAGGGGAAAACAATCAGAATCTGATTCCAATAATTTAATGCTGCGATTGAGTATTGCAAGAATTGACTTTGTCATTATCGGTGATTATGCAGCGGCATTTTACGGCGATAATCTTTCTATGAAAGGGATCGAGATTTGCTGCGATTTTGCGACGGAGAATTTGCTGCGTCTTCAGTCCGCCATCGCCGATCTCAATCCGGTGCATCGAATGACTATCCACCGCCGCCGCCTCGAACTGACCGGCGAAACGGCCAAAGGTTTTTCCAACCTTTATCTGGACACTGATGCCGGACAGCTTGACTGCATCAGCGAAGTCAAAGGCGTCGGCGACTTTGAGCGGGTCAAACAGCAAAGCAGTGTCGTGCACATTCAGGGACATGAATTTCGCGTGTTGGATTTGGATGCGTTGATCGCGTCTAAAAAAACGATGGGGCGCCCCCGCGACCATGAAGCCGTCAAGCATCTTGAATCCATCAGGCAACTCAAAACCAAAACAAATGGAGGCACAGCGTGAAAAAGATCGAGCGCAAGGTGATTCGGTTTCTCCGGCAGTATCAGATGGATTTGCAGGATGTGGATATGGAGCAGACTGTGCAGGCCTTTCTGGACGAGATGCGGCGGGGACTGGCCGGGCGGAAATCGACCCTTGAGATGATCCCGACCTATCTGACCGCCGAAAACGATGTACCCGTCGGCAAAAAAGTCATTGTCGCCGACGCCGGCGGCACGAACTTCCGCGTGGCGACGGTTTATTTTGACGAGGCCCAAAAACCCGTCATCGAAAACCTGCGTCTGTTTACGATGCTCGGCGTCGATCGCGAGATGGACAAGACGGAGTTCTTCGCGGCGATGGCCGGCTACTTTCGCGACGTGGCGGGGGCGGCCAACGACATCGGTTTCTGTTTTTCGTATCCGGTCGAGATTCTGCCGAACAAAGACGGTCGGATGATCCGCTTTGCCAAAGAGATCAAGGCCCTTGGCGTGACCGGTCAGCTTATCGGCGAAAACCTCCGGCGGGCGATGGCCGATGCGGGACTGCCCGCCGACAAGCACGTCGTCCTGCTTAACGACACCGTCGCGACGTTATTGGCCGGCGTCGGCTATCAAAACCGTGCCTTCGACAGCCAGGTCGGCTTCATTCTCGGTACCGGAACCAACTGCAGCTACATCGAGCAAAACGCCCATATCACCAAGAAAAAAGACCTCGACGCCGCCCACTCGCAGATCGTTAACGCCGAGTCCGGCGGTATGGGCAAAGGCTATCGCGGCAAACTCGACGTCCGCTTTGACAAAGCCACCGTCAATCCCGGCAGCAATAAATTCGAAAAGATGATTTCCGGTGCGTATCTTGGCCCTTTGTGCCTGTTTGTGCTCAAGCAGGCCTGCCGCGACGGCCTGTTCAGCAAACCCGTTGCGGCAGCGATCAAGGAAGTGCCCGCACTGGATACCAAAGAGCTGGACGCCTTTATGCGTTATCCGGACGGCGACAATCCTCTGGCGCAGGCCTGTAAGAACGGGACTTGTGATGACAGGCAGACACTTTTCTATATTGCCGACCGGCTCACCGAACGCGCCGCCAAATTATCGGCAATCAACCTGGCGGCGATGGCCCTTAAGACCGGCCGCGGAATCGACCCGACGCGCCCGATCTGCATCGTCGCCGAAGGCACGACATTTTACAAAATGAAATCCGTCCAATCCCGCGTTGCCTACTACCTCAAACTGTATCTCGAAAACAAAAAGGGCGTGTTCACTGAGATCGTCCATGTGGATAATGCCACCCTCATCGGCGCCGCCATTGCCGGATTGACGAATTAGCAACGATGATGGGCTGCGGATGTTCTTGAATTTTCTGAAGGGAGAAAATCCTACGGAACGGATTCCGGCCAAGGCCGGTTGAATGACTGTGGCGCATTAGGATCGGCGGGCGACTGGGGCGGACGTTCGGATCTGCGATAGCCGCCAGTCATAGGCGACTGAAAGGGGTCCTGAAGACCGTTTGGACCAAATCCTCGACCGAATTCGTTTTCCGGCCAAGACCAGTTGAAAAAAAGCGGTGCATTGGGATCAACGGGCATCAGGGGTATACTATTGGGGCTGCGGTAACCGGATCCAAACGGCTGACGGTAGCCTTGAGCGCTGCCCTGTCCGAATTCGAAATCCCGTCCGCGAGTGCCGCCCGTACCGAATTCGCGTCCGGGTTCGGAATCCCTTCCGCGGGGGCCGCCCGTACCGAATTCACGTCCGGGTTCGAAATCCCGTCCGCGAGGGCCGCCCGGCCCGAATTCACGTCCGGGTTCACCATCCCTTCCGCGGCCGGGTC
This sequence comes from Phycisphaerae bacterium, assembly GCA_012729675.1. GTDB lineage: Bacteria > Planctomycetota > Phycisphaerae > Sedimentisphaerales > Anaerohalosphaeraceae > T3Sed10-213. The sequence continues at coordinate 24,359 of JAAYCR010000083.1, forward strand.
CGCCATGAAAGGTGGGAAATATCTCTGGAATAGCTCGAATTTTTATTTTCCATTTATTGTACTGATCAAGTGTAAGTACATTTGAAATGTCAATATCAAGTTGTTCCAGTTGGCTGACAATCTGGGGGCGCACATCATCGCGGATTTTGCGGAGTTTTCTGTAGTGTTCACGGATGGCCGGCATCAGTTTGCTGCGCTGCTCGAGGGTCAGACCGAGTTCGCTGCTGAGTTGGTACAGAAAGCGCTCGGCGACTATTTCCGGCTCAGAGTTGATGGGTTCCTTTTGTTTGGACAAATACAAATACATTGCACCGGCCCCGATGGCATTGCCGGCAACCAGAACGGCCAACCCCAGCAGAAACGACTTAATGAAGACGGCCCTGCCACGGCGTCCATAAAGCGGTTCGTGTGTTGTCATTGGGCAACCCATGCAACCATATTGAGAATTTCATTTACAGCATCGGAGTTTTGCTGCTTGGTGACAAATGCTGCCAGCACAATGCAGGCGGCGATGGCCGAAGAGGCCATCGACATCCAGAACAGCGAACGATTCAGCGCAACCGAAACGGAAGGTCGACGTTCGGCAAGCAGCGCCAGCACCGAATCGGCGACATCGACCACAGGGGCCGTGTCGCGTCGGGCGACGGCAAACAAATTGTTCATTTTTACAGTTTTCATAAGTCCAGCTCTATATTTCTATCGGCGGCCAGTTGTTTTAGTTTGGCCACAGCACGATGCGTCTGTACCTTGACGCGCGTCTGTGTCCAGCCAAGACGATAAGCAGTATCGGTGATACTGCACTGTTCCAGATACCGCATTGTCAGCACCAATCGGTCATTTTCCGGTAACGCGGCCAACAGGCGATGCACCAACTCGGCGGCATGCTGCACATCAAACGACTCAGCGTCAACATGTGCCAGCCCTTCCAGTATCTCGTCGGGCAGGGGCGTTGTTTTTTGTCTTCCCAAGTGCCGCCAATAATTGTACCCGACACGGGTGGCGATACGGGCCAGCCAGTGTGCCAGGGGCGCGTCACCGCGAAAACCGGGAAGACTCATCCACGCCTCGACAAACGTCTGTTGCACAAGCTCTTCATGCTCAGTGTGGTCTCGGGTAAATCGCCACAACAGCTTGCTCACGGAAGTTTGATGTCGCTCGATAAGGCGACGATACGCATCCGAATCGCCGTTTTTGCACTGGCGAATGTCCTCAAACTCGGCGGTGTGCGTCGCATTCGAATCGGCATCCTGTCGAAGGCTGAACAAACGCGCGACGACCGCATTCACCGTCTCGTTTAACGGTTGCGAACACACCAAGGCAAATTGGGACAAATGTACCGGCATTCTATTCAGTGTAAGAAGTCGCCCGAAAAAAGCAACCGGAAAAATGCCCCTCGCCGGCGGTATTCCGGAAGGCGCAGAAAACAGTATTCAATTGTTATGGAGCGTCAATGCGAAATCGAGGGCCGCGTTCGATTTCCTGTTGAGGTCTTAGATTACCAGGGCCGCCTTGTCTGGGTCCAAGCGGCGGCTCGGCCAAATGCTGTGGGCCGGCCATGGGACTCCCTCTGCGAACGCCTCCTCCAAAGGGAGGCTGCATCCTGCCTTGGCCGCGTTGCGGGACATTCCGACCACCTGCAAAGCCACGCATCCTCGCCGCTGGACCGAAACCGCGGCCGCGAAACTGACCCTCAAGCGGCTGCCCTTGTTCCGGCTCAGGCACTTGAAAATATTCGCGGATACGATCACGTTGTTGAGGCGTCAGGTCTTGGAATCTATCCGCCAATGGGCCGGGGATATACGACCGTTCCTCCGGTCGCAGACCGGCGCGGTCTTCCGGTCGGCCAAGTCTCCGACCGGGAACTTGATTCTGTTGGCGGCCCTGACCGTTGCGAAGTTCACCTTGAAGCTGTTCGCGTTGCTGCTGCAGACGCTCTTGAACATACCCAAGAACGCGATCGCGCTGTTCAGGTGTCAAATCCTGAAACACCTCAGCAGTGGCGCCGAGGGGGGCAAGGCGTTCGCGCGGGCGCGGGCCGGGGCGACCTTCCTGGGCGAACGTCATCGGAACCAATAGAATCGTCGCCATAATCACCGGAATCATGATAATTTTCATCTTCATTTTATTTTTCCTTTGTCGTTACGGTTTTGAGTATCACTTTATACTATCGTACCGTTCATAAGGGTAGTTGCGGATAAATCAGGAAAAGTTACATGAAAATCAAAATAGACACAAAAAGTTCTGCACGTTAGTTTCTCGTGGAGCTTTTTGTAAGATGTTTTAATACAATCATTTATGCGATCTTATCGCCGTGGTTCCATGCCGCCCTGAGGTCCTTGTCTCTGGTCGCCGCGGGCTTGGCCGCGTCCCTGGCCTCGGCCGTCACGAGGGGCGTTTTCGCCCTTGGTGCCGTCGCGGGGGCCTGTTCGGTTGCCTTTCTGTTGGCCGTCGCACTGCAACTGGGCTGAATTCTCGATGTTCTGGAATACATCTCTCCTGTTTCCGACGGCCTGAACCGTCGCGACGGGAAGCAAGCTTTTTTACATTTAAAGAGCTTTTCTACAGAGCAGGTCAGACCCCGTTTCGTTTTTCTAATGGACAGGAATAATAGGAACGATAAAATAAAAGCAAAAAGGGCTGAAAAGAGCCTGTTGCATAAATAATTGCCAGTAATTGCTCTTTGTAACAAGTGAATAAATCCAGCTTTTCGGTTATAATAGGCCATACGGATTGCTAAACATGTAAAGGACTACAAAAGGGCTTACAATTTCCTGCCTTGCGACTGAAATCAGGCGTATCTTCTGCCTCCCTCATTGACGGACTGGTTACCGGGAGATCATTTGGCGTGGTTTGTTCTTGATGCTGTTGAACAGATCGACCTGTCGCCGTTTTACAAAAAATACCGTACTGATGGGGTCGGTAATACAGCCTTTCATCCATCGATGATGGTAGCCTTGCTGATCTATTCTTACTGTACCGGCCAGCGTTCCAGCAGACAGATTGAAAAGCACTGCCAGACGGATGTGGCTTATAAGGTCGTTACTGCCAATCCGTATCCCGACCACACCACGATTAGCCGGTTTCGTAAAGAGAACCAGTCGCATTTAAAGAAGTTGTTTCTGGAAATTCACAGGCATCGTGGAAGACGTTTTGGGAGGGTGTTTTGCTGGGGGTATTGATCAGTATTCTGGCTGTGGTGGTCATTGTATTTATATGGGGGCCGAGAAGCCGAAGTTGGGAAGTCGATATGTACTCAGACAATTCGATATTACACAAACATTTTCTGTGGAAAAGTACACATACCGAGTCACCCAAGCAGCCCCATGTCCAGTGGGCGATCGAACATCAGGAACCTGTTAAAGGCTGGTACCTTCCCGTTAGCGGGATGACAGGGTCTTGGTTTGGTGGTGATTTATATTGGGACTCTTCGTCGCGGCCCTATGTTTATGAGATTTATTCATTGAAAATACCCGAGAATGAAAAAGTTAATTTACTGCATCTGTACCATCAGGATTTGGATGAACTGAAAGCCAAGTTCGAGGAATATGAATCTTCGCTATCCATGAGTGATTTTAACGCAAGATGGGATCAGAAATTAAAAGCCTTGGATAATCAAGATTCAGAAGAATCTAAAAACCAATAGGAGATGGCTGAGTGACCGGTTGACATGCAAGTAAATTTAAGAGGGCAGACATAACAGCGTTTGGCATTAATTTTCTCATGCTGCAGTGTGTCAATATCTCGCGTCTGTTTCCATACCGTCTCAACGATGCCGCTAAACGACTTTTGAGAGGTTTGCACATGAAAAAGAGAATTCAGAAAAATCTGCTTACGCCGCGGCAAATCGGTTTGATGATCCTCTGCGCTGTGCTGGTGTTGGCGGTGTATATCTATATTTTATTTCTCAAGCCCATTACTCCGGATATCGCGTATGCGGCGGTTCGCGTGCCTTCGGCCGTTGCCGATCCCGATGGGCCTGCTGTGAAAGACGTCCTGAAATCCGGAAAGGCGGTTCGAATAGACCTTGACGGATGTCCGAATCTGTGCCGGGTCAGCGAAACGCTTTATCGCGGGGCGCAGCCGACTCGTGAAGGCTTTGAACATCTCAAAACACTCGGCATCAAAACCGTCATCTCGCTGCGCGCTCATCATTCCGATGAAGAACTGCTGGAAGACACCGGACTCACTTATATCTCCATTCCGACCGACACGTGGGAGATACCGCACGACAAGGCAGCCGCCTTCCTTCGCGTGGCGGCCGACCCGGAGGCGGCGCCGGTTTTTGTCCATTGTCAGCACGGCGCCGACCGCACCGGGGTGATGGTGGCGTCCTATCGCGTCGTTGTTGAGGGCTGGGAGAAAAATAGAGCGATCCGTGAAATGACCCACGGCGGCTTCGGCTATCATCCTCTCTGGATGGAACTTCCGAATGTGGTGCGTTCGCTGGACGTGGACGCCCTGAAAACACAAATCGGACACGCTCAGAAGCAATAGTACGGTTCCCGGCAGTTAACGTGCTTTACGCTCATTTGATGGATTGCCGGAATTTAATGAACAGATAAATTTACACTATTCCCTCTCCTCAGTGTCCTCGGTGGAAAAAAACAATAAAAATTCGACCTTCTGACTCCTGTCTCCGGACATCTGACTTCTGAAATATGAACAAACGAACCCAGATCAAACCCGATTCACAGGCAAGGAAAGGTTGATTATTCCCGGCGTTCAATGGTATAATGCCCGGTGTGATATGAGATTATACCTGTCCTGAAACGGCGAATACAATACCCGATGGCGATGAAACTATCCATGACCGGCCAGATGCGGATGGAACAGCGGATGAAGCTGGCCCCGCGGATGATACAATCGATGGAAGTCTTGCAGCTTCCACTGCTTGCGCTGCAGGAAAAGATCGAGGCCGAGTTGAACAGCAACCCCGTGCTGGAGGTGGCCGAGGACGATCAGCAGCGGCGTGAAAACGCCGAGGCGGCTGCGGCCGAGACGCCTGCCGATGAGCAGGAGATGATCGTCGGCGAGGACAACGACCACGTAGAGGATTTTCAGCGGCTCGAAGACGCCGGCGAGGACTTTGACGAATATTTGGACAAATCCGGCCCGCCCCAGACCTACCACACCGGCGGCGGCGACCCCGACAAAAAAATGGAGGCACTGCTCAACACCGCCGCCCAGACCCAGTCCCTCAACGACTGGCTCAAGGAACAATGGCGGATGGCCGACGCCAACGACAAGGTGCGGGCCGCGGGCGAATTGATTATCGACTACCTCGACGAAAAAGGCTACCTCACCGTCCGGCTGGAACAGCTTCACAACGCCGACAAGCACCCCTTCGGCATCGAGCATTTGCAGGCGGCACTGGAAATGATCCAAAAACTCGACCCGCCCGGCGTCGGCGCACGCGACCTGCGCGAGTGCCTGCTCATCCAGATGCGGCAGTGTCCCGACGATATGTCTTTTGAGATCGAGCTTGTCAGCAACCATTGGGCCGAGCTGCTGGAAAACCACCTGCCCCAGATCGCCAAAAAGGCCAACTGCACCGTCGAGCGGATCAATCAGGCGATTGAGCGGATGAGCAAGCTGGACACCTCGCCGGGGCTGGTGGCCGGGCGCACCGACAACTACCCCATCAACGCCGATATCCTCATCGAACCCGACGACGAGGGCGGCTATACGGTGCGGCTGACCGATGCGTATATGCCGAATCTGCGGATCAACGGATTTTACAGGAAGATGGCTCAAAACCGCGCCATCGACGACCAGACCCGCGAGTTTCTGCTCAAGAACATTCGCTCAGCCCAATGGTTTATGGACGCCATTGAACAGCGGCAGAATACGCTGCTCAAGGTCGCACGCGCCATCGTGCGGCATCAGCACGGCTTTTTCGCCCGCGGCAAGCTGTATCTCAAGCCCCTGCCGATGGCCGTCATCGCCGAGGAGGTCGGCGTCCATATCGCCACCGTCTCGCGGGCCGTCGCGGGCAAGTATGTCCAGTGCCCGCAGGGAATCTTGCCGCTGCGCAGCTTTTTCAGCGGCGGCCTGGAAGACGACGACGGCCGACAGCTCAGCTATGACGCCGTCAAGGCCAAACTCGAAGAGATTGTCAACCACGAAGACAAGTCCAACCCCCTCAACGACGACGAGATTCGCGCCAAGCTGGCCGAGGCCGGCATGGGTACCATTGCACGCCGCACCGTCGCGAAATACCGCAAAATTCTCAACATCCCCACCGCCAAGTTCCGCCGTAAATACTGACCCCCGCGACCCGCAGCGTAGGCTCCGGCCGCATCAGCATCAGGGGTTTACATCCATATATTGAGAAAGGCGGAGCATTTTAAACGCTTTAGAGAGGTCGCCGTTTTCATAATGCACCAGCGCCATGCCGATAGCGGCCTTCGCAGAACCCGGCGCGACGGAAAGAGCCTTATGGAAATTTTCTATTGCGTCGGCGAGCCTGTCTTGTTTGAGATGCGCTGCGCCGATGCCAACCCAGGCGTCAATACAGTCCGGCTGGATTTCCAGCGCCCGGTCGTAGCATTCAAGGGCGCGTGCATAATCCCCCGCCTGCACAAAAAAATCGCCCCGCATCAGCAGCAGTTCGGCCGCATCGCCATACTCGGCAACTGTCTTGTCGGGGGAAAGAATTGATGAATGTGAATAGTTGTTTGGAATCATACACACCCATTTGTTAAGCCGATCTTGTTTGTTAGTCCATCAAATAACGAATGTTGGCTGTGCTCAAATCCATAACGTCCTCTTTTATAATAGTTGACGTTTGAAAGACACCACCATCTTCGTCAGACTAAGACTTGCCGAGGACAGGAGACCTTCTTTTAACTGAATCCAAGTTAAAACCTCAAAAAAGCAATTTTTTATCCAAGGTGTCAAGCATGGATGCTCTTGTTGATGTTATCGGACAACGAGGTGTGTTTTCTTTACTGTTTGTCCGTATTTTTACGGATTTTTTACGGATTTTATATGCATCCAAAAAAATGTACCGTTTTCATAGGGAATTATACCCACAACGAAACACTCCGCCCCGAAGGGTCGAAATACAATGGTTGCTGGTACAGCCCAAACGGGGTCACCCCATTAATCAATCATCACTCGATCAAAACGATGCGATTTGCTGCGCCCGGCAATGAAACTATCTTCATTTATGTTCAGTCTTGGCGGTCTGCTGATACGACGAAAAAAGTGAAATGTAAAATGAAAAGCTTCCGCTTACAACAATCGCAAGCTTCTGACATCGACCCCCAAAATGTGCGCGTACGGGCGAGGCAACACCGTAACGCCTCTCTTGCAGAGGCTCTCCTGAGGAGTTCAAATAGAAGAGAGCCAATAATTATTTTCATGTCAATGCAAAAATTTTTTGAAAAACGCTCTTGACAAAACGTAAAAATGCGGGATAATAATACTGAAAATACAGGTTGCAGTGATGCAATCTTCCCAATAAAGACTGCTTTACTTGTCATCCACAAAGCAGTCTTTTCTTTTATTTACTCTCCCTCGCTGACTTCGGCAGTCTCGGTCTGGGCATCGGCGCAGGCCTGCGGCGGCGGGACGTGTTCGGTCGGCGTCGCAACACCTGTACAGAGCCAATCGGCCACGGCCTGATAGTCGGCGGCGCCATTGCAGGTCGGTTCGTACTCGAAGATCGTCTTGCCGTAGCTGGGAGCCTCGGCTAGTTTGATGTTGCGGCGGATATGGACGGGAATGATAGCAGCGTTGGCCCACGGGGCATCGGTGTTGCGGGCATTGACCAGAAAATTATCAATGTCGTCGCGGACTTCGGACGACAGACTGGTGCGGCTGTCGAACATACACATCAAAATCGCCGCCACGCGAAGCGGCGGGTTAATGCGGGTCTGGATGAGTGTGATTGTCTGTAAGAGTCGGCTAAAGCCTTGCAGAGCAAGGAAATGCGGCTGGACGGGGATCATCACCTCTTCGACGCCGGCCAAGGCGTTGAGCGATAGCAGCCCCAGCGACGGCGGGCAGTCGATGAGCAAGTAGTCGTATCGGTCGCGGACGGTGTCCAGCGCCTTTCGCAGGAGGGTCTCGCGGCCGACTTCGTTGACCAACTCGCTCTCGGCGCCGACCAGGTTGATGCTGGCGCCGAGCAGATGGAGATTCTCCCGCACCGGCTTGATGGCCGAGGCAATGACCATTTCGCCCATCAGGACGTCATAGATGCCGGGGGTATCAGGGCCGCCGTCGGAGCCCAAATGGATGGTCAGGTGCGCCTGGGGATCGAGGTCGATGACGAGAACGCGAAGGCCTTTGAGGGCCAGCGCCGCGGCGACATTGGCAACGGTGGTGGTTTTTCCGACGCCGCCTTTTTGGTTTAAGACCGCAATGGTTCGCACGGTTTACACGACCTCCCCGGAACCCGATGGGGTTCCGTTCTGTCTGACGATTTTCAAAATGGCGTCCAGCACGCCGTTGACAAAGCGCGGCGACTGTTCGGCACTGTACTTTTTGGCGATTTCAATGGCCTCATTGAGGATGACTTTGTCCGGAATTTCGGGGCAGTATCGAAGCTGATAGACTGCCAGCCGGAGGATTGCCCGATCCACATGGGATAACCGCGACAGCTTCCAACGGGTCGCAGCGGCGGCAATGGTGCGGTCGCAGTCCGCGACGTGCTTCCAGGCGCCGGCGGTCCATTGTTCCGCCAGTTTCAGCGTTGCTGCATCGCCGGTCTGTTCGCGAAAGAACCGCGGCAGGGTACCCATGGCGTCGTCGCCCTGCACGTCCAGTTGACAAAGGGCCTGCATGGTCATTTCCCGAGCCTGCGATCTGAGGTCAGCGGTCACGTCTGTAAATTCCTTTTATAGCGACGTTTGGGTTGTTAAAGAACGACTCAAAAACGGTTAGAGTTTGCTCATCAGGTCGGCCATTTCAATCGCCGCCAGTGCGGCGCTGGCCCCGGCGTTGCCCTGCTTGGTGCCGGCGCGTTCGATGGCCTGCTCGATGGTGTCGCAGGTCAGCACCCCGAAGATGGTGGGGACGCCGGTATCGTAGTTGACCGTTCCGACGCCGCGGGCAATCTGCTGGCAGACATAATCGTAATGGTTGGTTTGGCCGCGAATGACGGCGCCCAGGCAAATCACCGCGGCGTAATCGTCGCTTTCGGCCAGCTTCTTGGCCGCAACGGTAATTTCAATCGTGCCCGGCACCCAGACAGCCGTGATCTGCTCTTCGGCCGCTCCGTGCCGCACGAGGCAATCCACCGCGCCGCCCAGCAGTTTGGACGTGATGAACTCGTTGAAACGGCTGACCACGATGGCGTACCGATGTGTGCCGGCGGCCAAATGGCCTTTGATTTCCTGAATCATCGCTTTGTTCTCCTAATCGTTTGTTCGGGCGGTAGGCCCGGCTTTTGTCCCTTATTATGGTCGATTTATAGGACGCTGTCGATACCCAATCCAAAAAAACCGGCCCCGCCGCGGCGCAGTACCCTGCGGGCGGCCACTTAAAGTCTTCAATTATAAGGGCTTAAAAGCCAAAAAGCCAGAAAAATCCCGAGAGAAATACAAATTTCCCTGTTTTTGCCGGCGGTTCCGCAAGTGACACGTCCGGTTGCCCGATGTTAGATAAGGCTGTTATAGGCGCCTCAGTACGCCCTCGGCCGGAAAGAGATCCATGGACAATTTATTTGAAAATGACGACTTCGGCGATGCATACGGCCACGAATGGGACCAGGCCGAGCGATTGGCAGAAGAGGCCTTCGATCTGTATGAAAAGGGGCAGATGCGACAGGCCTTTGACAAGCTCAACGAGGCGATTGAAACCGGCCCTGAAAATAGTGCCTGGTTCTTCAATATGGGGCTGACGCTGGACGGGATGGAACACTTCGAGCAGGCGATTGAATTTTATGAAAAGGCCCTCGCACTCCAGACCGACGACGTTGAGATACTCAACTGCCTGGGCGTCGATTACACCCGTACCGCCCACTATGATTTGGCGCTGACGATTTTTGAGCGGATAGAGCGGATCGACCCGCTGTTTGAGCCGGCCTACTGCAACCGCATCATTACCTATACGGAGATGGAGAAGCACGAAAAGGCCGAGCAGATGTTCTATCTGGCCCAGCAAATCCACAGTGATTGCCCGCTATGCTTCTACAACATCGGTAATTCGCTCTTTTCGCGGGGGCTCTATGACCGCGCGATCTGGTGCTGGGAAAAGACCGCGCAGTTGGATGAGGGACATCCGCAGATTCAATTTCGTCTGGCGCAGGCCTACTGGGTCAGCGGTATGGCCAAGCAGGCACGCGAGGCCTTTCTCAAGGAGATTCGCAAGAGTCCCTCCGATGTCGAAGTGCTGCTGGATTTCGGCATATTTTTGCTCGAAAGCGGCGAGATTGACGCGGCCAAAGAAAAATTCAACCGCATTCTTGAGTTCGATCCGACGTTTGCGGCCGCACGCTTTTATCTCGGAGATGTGTATCGTCTCTACGGCGATCTGCATTCGGCTGAGCGGCATTACCTCGCCGCACTGAAAGATGACGATCAATTGTCCGGCCCGCGGTTTCGGTTGGCACAAATAGCGATGCAGCAGGGGAACACCAAAAAGGCGGGCGCATTGCTGAAGGCCGAGGTGAAAATCGAGACGCAGGATGTTGACGTTTTGATCGGGATTGGTGTGATGTATTTGCAGATGAACGATTCGGAAGGCGCTGCTCAGAGCTTTTTGCTGGCGCTGGATACAGAGCATCAGGAGCCGCGTGCATTTTTGGGGTTGGGGATTGCGTTGGCGCTGCGGGGCGAATACGCCGGCGGGCGGCAGTGTCTGATGCAGGCGCTGCGACTGAACGAAGACGCCGCGACGCTGCTCAACAGCGCCTGGATGTGCTGCTGTCTTGAGGATTGGGACGCCGCCGCACACTGCACCGCCCGTGCCCGTGCGCTGGTGGGGGCGCGACAACCCTACCATGCCGCCCTCACGGCACTCGAAAAAAAACTCGTACGTTCGCCGCTGACCAAGCTTCGCACACTGTTTGCGCGGTCATAACGCAGGGGAACGTCCCGGCGCAGGGCGACCTATTCATTCGTCGGATGAATCTGATTGTGAACCTTACCCGGTGTGGCGCGTTTAGTCATCCTGTGTCTTGCGGGCGAAGCGACGGCGGTCGGCTTCTTTGAGCATCCGTTTGCGGATGCGGATGGACTTGGGGGTAATCTCGACCAACTCATCTTCCTGAATGTATTCCAGCGTTTGTTCCAGGCTCATCCGACGCGGGGGTTTGACGCGGGCGGCGTCGTCTTTGCCGGAGGCGCGGATGTTGGTCTGGTGCTTGACGCGGGTGGCATTGACGGGGATGTCATTGTCTTTGCAGTGCTCGCCGACGACCTGGCCTTCATAGACCGGCTCGCCCGGCGCGACAAAAAAGATGCCGCGGTCAAACAGGGCGTCCAGGGCGTAGGCAGTGGACGTGCCGCTGTCGGTGGCGACCATCACGCCGGCCTGCCGTTGCGGAATGCTGCCGCGCATCGGCTCATAGCGTTCGAAGTTGTGGTGCAGGATCGCCCGGCCTTGCGTGGCGGTCAGGACGCGGGCGTGCAGACCGAAGAGGCCGCGCGAGGGAATCATAAATTCCATGTGGATAAAGTCGTCGGCGCCGCTTTTGTTATCGACACACAACAGTTCGCTGCGGCGGTCGCCCAAAAGGCTCATCACCGGGCTTTGGCAGTCCATTGGGCACTCGACGACCAGCCGCTCGATGGGTTCCTGCCGCAGGCCATCGACATAGCGGATGATAACGTTGGGCTTGCCGACGCACAGTTCGTAGCCTTCGCGGCGCATATTTTCCAGCAGGATGCCCAGGTGCATCAGGCCGCGGCCGGAGACCTTGAATTCTTCCGGCGTTTGTCCCGGTTCGACGTGCAGGGCGACATTGGTCTGAAGTTCTTTGTCAAGGCGTTCTTTGATCTGGCGGCTGGCGACGTATTTGCCTTCGCGTCCGGCAAGCGGGCCGTCATTGATGCGGAAGGTCATGTGCATCGTCGGTTCGTCGATGGCGACGACCGGCAGCGCGCTGGGCTGATCGGCACAGGCGATGGTGTTGCCGATATCGACTGGGTCCAGCCCGGCGATGGCGCAGATGTCGCCGGCTTGAATCAAGTCGGCGGGTTTTTTGCCCAGCCCATCAAACGTATAGAGCTGGACGACTTTCTGCTGGGTGTGGCGGCCATGGTTGTCGATGACGGCGATACGCTGAGCCTGCTGGACAGTTCCGGCAAAGACGCGCCCGATGGCGATGCGGCCGAGGTAGTCCGAGCGATCCAGCGTCGTAACGAGCATCTGCAGCGGCTGGTCGGGGTTGTCCTGGGGGGCGGGCACCTGATGGATGATCGCGTCAAAGACGGGTTTGATGTTGTCGCCCTTTTGGCCGAGCGTTGCGGTCGCCCAGCCATCGCGGGCGGAGGCGTAGATGACGGGGAAATCCAGCGCACGGTCATCGGCATTGAGGGCAACAAAGAGGTCAAAGACTTCGTTGACGACGTCGTCGGGTCTGGCGTCTGCGCGATCGACCTTGTTGACGACGACGATGGGTTTGAGTTTGTGTTTGAGGGCTTTTCCGAGGACGAAGCGGGTCTGCGGCATGGGTCCTTCGAAGGCATCTACCAGCAGGAGTACGCCGTCGGCCATTTTAAGGACGCGTTCGACCTCACCGCCGAAGTCGGCGTGGCCGGGTGTGTCGAGGATATTGATTTTGTATTCGCAGCCGTCGAGGTCGGTGTACCATACGGCGCAGTTTTTGCTGAGAATGGTGATACCCCGTTCCCGCTCAATGGGGTTGGAATCCATAATCAGGCCGTCCTGGCCGCCAGCCAGTTTGTCCAGTTCGGCATCGCGGAACATTCCGGACTGGTAGAGCAACTGATCGACCAGGGTGGTTTTACCATGGTCAACGTGAGCGATAATTGCTATATTTCGTAGGTATCGGGGCGAAGACATCGACTAATCTATCCTTATATAAAATCCATTGACAGACCCGTAAGAGAAATTAAGGGGGGGAGTCTATCATCTGCGGCAAAAAAGTCAATTAAATTCGCCTTGCCCTTCAACACTATCGCCGAAAAGATTCAGGCGATGCCATTTCAAAAGTACCCAATAAGTCCGTTATTTGAGGCTGATGAGGATGGAACGGCCTTTCTGGATGTAGTTGACTTTATGTTCGCAAGCCAGCCAGCCCAGCCCTTGATAGGCGATTTGGGCGGTCAATTTTGTTTTCTTGGGGATATCGGTAATATTAACCGGCTCGGCCGAATTGGCCAATAAATGCCAGATTTGCCCTGCTGCCTGTCCAATTGTATCATTCATAATCGCACCTCGTGTTTGAAGTTTCTTGTCACGGGTCGAACACAGACCAACTGCGTCTTGTATCGAAAGACCCATTCAATCCATTACCTAAATTATGGGGCAATCCAGAAGGTTTGTCAATAGGGGTTTTAGCGGTTCGGAAAGGGCTATTTTTCGTTGAGCTGCCAGTCGAATTCGATAAAACGAATCACGACGTCGTTTCCATTGGCTTCCAACCAGGCAGCGTCTTGTTCGGGAAGGTGGCTCAGCAGGAAGTTGAGCCAGGCGCGTTCATCTGATTTGCGCGTTCGAAACCTGAGAATTTCGGCGTATTCAGATGTCAAAAAAACATTTTTATTCATCACAAAGACGTTGGACAAATGGATCGTCTTGGTTGCGGTGTCCAGTCGAAAGCCGTGGGAGGATTTCAAAAACCGGCGAACCTGGTCGTTCAGTTGTTCGTCGAGCCGGTCGGGCAGAATCGGTTCGTTCCGTACCATCGCTCCGCCGCGTGCAATATCGTTGAGGACAAAGCAGATACGCGGGTCCTGAAAGCGATCCAGCAGCAGGTTGTTTCGAATTTCTTTCAGATTATACTCCAGCCCCATAATCCTGAAAAAGACCTTGTCCCACGCACCGGGAATCTGCATCACGCTGTTGGCGGGATACAGAAACATATACCATTTGGGCTGGATAGGATAATTGTCAATGACCAGTTTGAGCGCGCAGGTGTTATAGGTGTTGATCCAGAAGGCCATTCGCGCTTTGGGCTCAAGGCTCATCACGACCGCCGGGTGGATTTTTTCAAGTTGTGCGGTCGCCTGAATCAGGTCGATCCGTTTCCGCCGCAGGGTGGCGTAATCCACCATGCCGGTTTCTGAGATCAATTGATCAGTGAAAAGACGGCCGAACAACTCAAACAGCTCGACCATATCTTGGGAGTCCGGAAACATCAAGTTATCTGTCTCGTCCTCCGGCTTCGGTGCGGCCGATTGACTTTCGGCGGGCTGATTCGGGTCTGCAGGGGAAGGCGTATCGGCGATGGCATCGACGGGAGAGGGGCGGTCATCAGAAACGTCCGCCGCCGGAGGGGAGGCCTCGACGGACGGATCGCCTGTTTGCGCAAACAGGACAGAGACTCCCCACACGCAGAGGCAAGAAAGCGAAAGCACACACAGGGAACGATAAAATATAGTTTTTTCGGTCTTTTTATGTTCCATTATCGCGGAAACAGATTATTTTATTGATAAAGCAGTTTCTTACGTTTTACAGAGAAAAGTTATCGTCATAAAGATTATACCATCCTGACGCTGAAAAGTTCAGCGTTAATAATACCGTATTTTCGGTAAAATATGAATTCCAGATAACAAGTGATTTCGCAAATTGCAGCACAAATTACGATTTTAGCGTAGAAAAAAGATGAATTTGCATTCAAAACCCGAACTTCTCGCTCCGGCCGGGACGCTGGAAAAGCTCAAGTGGGCCGTGGCTTATGGGGCGGATGCCGTCTATTTCGGCTTGGAATTCGGGTCGCTGCGGAGCTTTGCGGGGAATTTGACGCTTGATGATGCCGAGGAGGGGCTTGGCTATCTCCATGCCCGCGGCAAAAAGGGGTATGTTACCCTCAACATCTATCCTTTTTCCGAGGAGATCGACCGTCTGGCGGACACGGCCTGCACGCTGGATGCGATGGGAGTGGACGGGCTGATCGTTGCTGACTTGGGGCTGTTGGCCGTGCTGCGCCAACGCAAGCTCAAGGCCGCCCTGCACATCAGCACACAGGCCAACACCACCAACGCCGCGGCCGCGCTCGCATACGCCCGTCTCGGCGCTGCCCGCGTCAATCTGGCCCGCGAATTGTCGCTGACACAGATTCAGGACATCTGCACCCAAACCCGCGGGCAGATTGAGACGGAAGTGTTTATTCACGGTGCGGTGTGCTTTTCCTATTCGGGCCGCTGCGCGATCAGCGACTATCTGACCGGCAGCCGTGCCAACCGGGGCGAATGCAAACACCCTTGCCGCTGGAAATATGCCCTTGTCGAAGAGACGCGGCCGGGCGACTATATGCCGGTGATGGAAGACGAGCGCGGCCTGTACCTGTTCAACAGCAAAGAACTGGCGTTGTTCGACTATATCCCCGCGCTCTGCAAGATGGGCGTTGGCTCGCTGAAGATCGAAGGGCGAATGAAATCCATTCACTATCTCGCCGCGGTGGTCAGCTTGTATCGGCGGATTCTGGACGGTACGCCCTTTACCTCTCAACAGGCTCTTGCCTGGCTGGGGCGTGTGCCCAACCGCGGCTACAGCGCAGGCTTTATCAAAGGCTCGATCACGCCGGACGACTATGAATGGAACCGCAGCAATTCCGAGGGCGACAGCCTGTTTGTGGGCGAAGTCGAGGCCATGTCAAATGCCAAATGTCAAATGTTAAATGTCAAGGGAGATGGGTGTATCATCCGGGTGCGCAATAAAATCCGCGCCGGCCAGACGCTGGAAGTCCTGACCCCTGACGGCGCCCTATCCACCCTGACCCTGCCCGACCCCCTCGAAACCGTTGACGGCCTCTGGCTCGACACCGTCCAAAACGAACAGCGCCTGCGTCTGCCCACTCCGCTGCCGCCCTATTCTCTCCTCCGCGCCCTGCTCGACTGACCCCGCAAAACATCGCTGAAAAGCAATAAAATCAAATATTTTTGTGGTATTATTGCAAAAATACCAAATTTTATTTGACTTTTCTGATTTTTGTCCAATAATTATTTGTATGGCTCGAAAAGAGTTGTCCAACCAGTGTCCTTGCTGCGGGCTGAAAATGCAGATTGCCGCGATGGGCTGTACGGCCTGCGGGGTCAAGGTCGAAGGCCCCTTCAGCGACTCGGTTTTTGGCCGTCTGTCGGCCGACGACCAGCAGTTTTTGCTGGAGTACCTGCTTTCCGGCTTCAGCATCAAGGCCCTCGAAGAATCCGGCGGCCTCGGCTATGCCGCCATCCGCACCCGGCTGGACAAACTCATCGCCAACACCAAAGCCCTGATCCGTTCGGAAGAACAGAAAAAGGCCATTCTCGACAAGCTCCGCGCCGGCGACATCACCGTGGCCGAGGCCAAGAAACGACTGGAAAAACTAACGTAGCACGGGCATCCTGCCCGTGAATCACGGCCAAGAGGACCGTGCCACAAAACACAGGAGACAGAAAAATGGAACCGACAAGCGAACAGGAATTGAAACAATTGCTGGAAGAAGGCAAGATTTCGGAAGAGGAATACGATGATCTGAAACAGGCCATGGCTGAAAAGCATAAGGTATATTCTGCCGACCACGAAGGGGCCGAAACCAAACCCAACTTGGCTTCTAAACTCGGTAAGATTGCATTGATTCTTGTATTGAGCGGGATCGTTCTTCCTGCAATTCTTTACATTGTGACAGACATCTGGTTTTCGGCGAATGGTTCTCCGGAGATTGGGCCATTTGTAATTATGTATCTCGGGATGGAATTGCCTGGCTTTGTAATGGGCATCATTTCATGGAAAGATAAATTCGGAAAAGCGGCAACCATCACAGCCGGATTATTTATGGCAATGACAATAAAGTTCTTTGCATAAACAGGAAAGGCACATAATGAAAAACGAAAGTTCTGAACAGGAATTGAAACAACTGTTCGAAGAGGGCAAGATTTCAGAAGACGAGTACCGGCAGTTGCGGGAGGCGCTTCATCAGAAAGACACGCCGCGGCCGCCGATTGTCAAACCGCCGGCACAGGCCAAACCCCGCACCGGCTTCGGCAAGGCGGCGCTGATTTTGATGATTGTCGGTATTCTTTTGCCGCCGGCGCCTTTGGTATTGAACATTATTCTTGCAATCTCAAATGTACCAATGCCACACATCGCAAGAATGCTCTCGCTTCCTTTTCTGTTGCTGAGTTTGTTGTGCCTGCTCTTGGCCTTTATCTTCGGCATCCTCGGCTGGAAGACAACTTCGGGCAAAATCGCCGCAATCGGAACACCGTGCATAGGGCTTTTGCTTCTCCCCGGACTGCTGATTCTGTCGCTCTTTGCTAACATATCGAGAGAAATCAGAACGGCAGAGTACTCTCCGGGCTACCATAAAGCCTTTCCGCTGGATTCGATGGAAGGCATCCTGACACGGGACGGCGTTGCGTTTGATGACCGCATCTCCTTTGATGGCAAAGGCTCATTACGGATTCGGTCCGATGCGTCCGAGGAAACGGTCTTTCGGCTTTTGAATACCGGGCCATTGAACCTTGACCACATCATCCTGATTTATTCGGCGAAACTGCGCACAGAACAATTGGAGGGCAGGGCGTATCTGGAAATGTGGTGCGAGTTCCCCGGCAAGGGCGAGTTTTTCTCCCGCGGCATCGAGCAGCCGGTAACGGGGACAACCGAATGGACGGCCGTTCAAACGCCGTTTCGCCTGGAAGCCGGGCAAAGGCCAGCCAATGTCAAGCTCAACTTGGTCATCGAAGGCGCCGGAACCGTCTGGATTGATGATATCCAACTGCTCTTGTCAGACACATCCTTGAGCAATACCTGATTGTGACCGCCGCCGGAGAGG
>JAAYCR010000084.1 GCA_012729675.1 Phycisphaerae bacterium
AAAACGGATTTCGGACTTGACAATCGACGGGAATGTCGCTATCTTAAGGCATGAATAGTGAGGCTTTCCGAAACGTTAGCGCCAGAACGGTTCTGCCGCGTTTCGGAGGGTTTTGCAAGTGGCTCAGCTGTTTCCGATACTTCTAGCACAACGCTTCCAAAACACGCTACGTTTCTGCTTTTACCACTTTGGGTACTGCTTATATTTTTCGATGAACGAGACGGCTGAGGAATTACTCGAGGAACTTGACGAATACTCTCTAAATCTTGACAGCATTGCGTTGTCATTTGAGTACAAATAACTTCAATTCCTAACTCGCTTAATGCCCTGATTGTTTCCGGCAATGGATGTTTATATATGTTCGAACTTCCCGTAGATATAATACCCAAGTTTGGCCTGATGAAATCAGTATAAAGCTTTTGATGGTCAACCAATCGCTTTGTGTTTGCGATTTTTCCTCCATGGTGGGGAATAGTCATAACATCGCATACCAAGGGACGCTGTCTGTATTGTTCAGACAAGGCTTCCCATACCTTAAGACCAGTATCACCTGAATACACAATCTTATGATTGCCGCATTTAAACTGCAAAATGCCGCTGGTCAAGTTTGGGCAATTTTCGGACTCTAAATTAGCCATAAATGATGGGTACAATACTGTTAAATCCATATTGTTTTCCGCCCAAACAGCCTGATTGGCTTCTAATCTTTTTGGGCTTGGAAAATCATCAATGAACTCAGGAGACTTCAAAAGCGCAAAAGCCGCAATATTTTCAGAAGGTGTTCTGTCTCGAAGAAAATATATGGCATTAATGGCTTTCCGATATTGGTTCAAAATTCGCCCGACATTGCCGTCATGGTCTATATCATTGTGAGAAATAATTAAGACTTCAATTGTTTTAACATACTGAACAAGAAGCTCTAACGTTTCTCTCGACGACTTTGGGCCGCAGTCAATTACTATCGCCCTGCCTTCGCCCAGCAAGATGACATTGGATGTACCCTGCCCCACATCCAAAAACCAGCACTCACATGAATTATGCAGTTCCTCCTTCATGAACACAACCCCAATTAATCCCAACCGCCTTCAGGCAAGTCAGCCGCCGGCATTTCTTCCCAAATTCGTTTTGCCTCTTGTTCATTCGGCAAATGGAACGAAATAGGCTTTACAGATACAATCTCAAGCTCTCTATGTGTAACAGGATCTCTTTTGACAACGGCTTCAACATATTGACCTGTTTTCATGGACATCAACTCCGGTGGTACTCTATTGGGATCAATGATATAATTGTACCCCGTAAGCCATTTTATGCGATAAGGTCGAGAAATCATTCCATAACTGATCTGACCGACTTCCCGAACAACAAGAGGCGTTGTTGTTTTATATAAGTGGACATCAATAACAGTAACAAGATCTTGCCACAGCTTTTGTTCTTGTTCGTTCATCTCAAATGGCCGCTTGCGGTATAGCCTCTGAAAAACAGTATGCAATTCGGTTTTAAAATCCTCTTGGGCCGCAAATACTGAATCGCCTTTTCCAGCAATAGAAGCACCCAAATTAGACGACCAACAAATCAAGTCACCCGAAACATAATCCGCAACACTGTTTATAGTAAGCCCGCAAGGAAATTTATAGACAGTGTTTCCAAATTCAAGAATAGATAAAACCGTTTCTGTTGTTCCACCATACTCCTCCACTGCCACAGGTGTTTCTGCACTATGCGATATAGCAACAGGCGAAATATAAGGAGTATTTGCATTCAACATAATCATAACTCAATCCTATTCGAACAGAGAGCGACATCGATCTGTTAAACATTCATTAAATGCTTTATTGATTCCTTCATGGGCATGCTTCAGCCATGCTTCACATGCCCCTAAATCATCGCTTTCAAAAGAAATTTCTGATCGAACATCCCAATCAATTATGAAAACAAATTTTAACTGAGATTTTTCTATTGGAACTCTCGCGGTTTTCGTAGAAAGGAGAGCGACTCCATTATTGCAAATATCAGGCAAAACAAGACTTAAAGAATAATCCCTCATACTGCCAAAATCATTAGGCACTTCTGGATAAATCTTAAAATAATCACTGGGTTCAATTTCATTGTTTGTAAACGGGATTAATACATGGTCCCTGTAGTGAAGAACGGTCCGCAATTTTATAGGATGGAATTTACTTATAAATAATCGGCAAAATGGCAAGGCTTCACTTAGAAGCACAGAGAACCCCGGCCACCCTGATTCTTTTTTTCGAAGCATATTATAGACAAGCAGATTTTGCTCAATTTGAAGGCAGCGGTCTTTTGTTTTATTAAATGTTTTTAATCGTTCCAGTACAGGATCTGCTTCCGAAATAACTAAGCCCTGCTTGCTCAGCTTAATCTCTTTTTTTACCCGAGCACGATGTTCCTCCTGTTTAAATTGTTCAAAGGATTTTACAAAATCAACCGCAATTTTCTCATTCCATATAGGTGCTTCTTCGCCGTATTCAAAGCGAAAATCAATCCAAGCCTCAACGACTGGTGGATTTTTATATTCCTTCGACATATGTTTCCAATAATCTTCTATAGGAGCGAAAAATTGTATGAAGCCTATTTTAATCTCAGGACAACAGTAAACGTTATCGACTGATATAACCACACAACTTTAAGCTATACCATGTCTTTATACCCTAAAATAATTATCACTCTAACCAAAAAGGGCTTTCGTCTTGCCCTTCCAATATCAGTAATCTACCGTTAAATCCAACCGAACGGCCTTACCGGCTACCGCAACTGGACTTATTATACAATTCCCCACAAAAAACTCAACAACCTTTTCTTAAAGCAACCCCGCCAACACAAAAATTCAGGCAGGCTTGTATCCATAATCCTCTCTTTTCCCTTTGTACCTATTAGTTTAACCCAAATAGGAAATCGTCCCTCGTCAATCGTCAATTCAACACAGCACCGCATAAGCGATTTTTTACATTCCAAATCTTCGTGTTCTTCACGCTCTTCATGGTTAAACAATCTGTGCAATCCGTGAAATCTGTGGTTTCATCTATCGAAGTACAATGTGTGCCCATTCATGTTAATTCGTGGCCAAAAAAAGTTTGACAAACACCTAACTTTCCGCTATAATACCCTCGTAGCACGGCCATCTTGGCCGTGTCCCGTATCATGGGCATCCTGCCCATGAGTTCTTTTTCATTGCCAATGTCCCGCAGGAGCAAAAATGACCAAACCGTCAAAAAAAATCTTCGTGCCCTTCGTGAACTTCGTGGTGAAGACAAATAAAACAAGACAAATTCCACCCCAACTCAAAACTACGAACTACGAACTACGAACTATCTCTCCCCTCTACCCTCTATCCTCTACCATCTTTTTTCCCCTCAGTGTCCTCTGTGTCCTCGGTGGTAAAACAAGCGAAATTCGACCTTCTGACTCTTGACTTCTGACTCCTGTCTCCTGACTTCTGACTTCTCAAAAATTGAACAAACAAACCCAATTTTCTAAAATACAAAAACCATAAGATCATATTCCACAACTGTTTACTGATAACTGACAACTGATGACTGAAAAAAAACAAAGCCAATTCAAAGCCAAAATGTCCTGCCCGAAGAGACTCTCACGCACCTTCTTAGTTAGGAATGCCATCCACCAACAATGTTATCGGTTCAGTGCTTTGGTCGCCGACTGGACGGTGTTGTACAGAAGCATCGTGATGGTCATCGGCCCGACGCCGCCGGGGACGGGCGTGATGAGGCTGGCCTTTTGCTTGATCGCCTCAAAATCCACATCGCCGACCAGCCGGTACCCGCTCTTTTTACTCGCATCCTCGACGCGGTTGACACCGACGTCAATCACGACCGCACCGTCTTTGACCATCTCGGCGGTTATGGTGTTGGGCCGCCCTGCTGCGGCGATGACGATATCGGCACGCTGTACGTGCGCGGCGATATCCTTCGTGCGTGTATGGCAGACCGTCACCGTCGCATTGCCGGTCTTGCTTTTCTGAATGAGCATATTGGCCAGGGGCTTGCCGACGATGTTGCTGCGCCCGACAATGACCACCTCGGCCCCGGACAGCTCGACGCCGCTGCGCAGCAGCAGTTGAATGACCCCGTGCGGCGTACACGGCAGATACGCCTCCTGCCCGACGACCATCCGCCCGACGTTAACCGGATGAAACCCGTCGACATCCTTGGCCGGGTCAATCGCCGGCAGGACTTCGTCTTCGTTGATATGCTTGGGCAGGGGAAGTTGCACCAGAATCCCGTGAACCTTGGGGTCTTTGTTGCACTTGTCGATCAGCGCCATCAACTCGGCCTGTGTCGTCTCGGCAGGCAGCCGATTGTCGTCCGAGTGCATCCCGATCTCCTCGCAGGCCTTTTCCTTGGCCGTGACGTAGGATTTGGAGGCCGGGTCGTCCCCCACCAAAATCACCGCCAGCCCCGGCGTAACGCCTTTGGTTTTTAGCTGGGCGACCTGTAGTTTGAGTTCTTCCCGCATTTCCGCGGCGACCTGCTTGCCGTCAATGATTTTTGCCGTCATGATAGATCCTTGAAGTCAGCATTCTGTTATTCATTCGGGTCGATTATAGCGGGCGAGCTGAAAGTTTCAATAAAAAGCCGTATCCGAATGTGACGGAATCGGGTCGTTTTTGGATGTCATCCTGCCTCGAAATCGGTCTTCGGACAGCACGATTCGGGTAGAAAAACGGGTGATTTTAGTATTATTTTGAGCCTGAAACCAGTATCATCAAGCATCAAATAGCTGACTGAATTGAATCGAAAACATTTTGGGTCAGGAGATAATGCAATGGCAGGACAGCGGCTCCGGGAAACTCTGGATGCGGGGACATTTGCGATTACGGCCGAGTTGACCGGCGGGCCGGGCTACAACGTCCGGCCGTTCGTGACGTTTTTGCAGGCTTGGCAGGCCTCGGACAAGGCGCTGCCGGCGGGGTTTGCCTTGGCGGGCATTACCTTTCCGCAGAATCCCGGCGGCGTGGCCAACCTCGACCCGACCGACGCGCTGGCCGTGATGGAGGCCAAGGGGCTTCTGGACGGGCTGGACTATATCCCGCATATTAGTTGCAAGGACGCCAACGCCGATGCGCTGATCAGCACACTGGCGGGCTACCGTGCCCGCGGCGTCGAGAGCGTGCTGGCGCTGACCGGCGATAAACCCGTCACGGCCAAGGGCGTCTTTGAAGTCGAGTCCGTGGGCCTCTTGTCGCTGATTCAAAAGCTCAATCGGGAACAGACCCTCCAGGCCAAACCCGGCCAGTGGGACGCGGTGCATCAGTTTTATGCCGGGGCCGCGGTCTCGCCGTTCAAGTACACCGAGGCGTCGCTGATGCAGCAGTATTACAAGATGGAAAAGAAGATCGCCGCCGGGGCCAGGTTTCTGATTACGCAGGTCGGCTGGGACTGGAAAAAATCGGTCGAGCTGATGCGGTATCTCAAGGACAACGCCATCACCACGCCGGTCATCGGCAACGTCTATTGGCTCACGACCCGCACACCCGCCCCGCGGCTGATGCACGACATCAAGCTGCCCGGCTGTTTTGTCAGCGATGCACTGCTGGCCAAATTGCAGGCCGAAAGCGTCGATGAGCACATCGAACGTGCCGCCCAGCAGGTCGCGATGTACAAGGCCATTGGCGCCGCCGGCGTCGATATCGGCGGCGTCCACGACCTGGAGGTGTTTATGAAGATTCTCACCCGCGCCGCCGAGATCGGCGACGATTGGGAGAAATATAAAGACAACCTGTATTGGCCCGCCGAAAAGGCGTTTTATCTGTATGACAACACCGGCAAACAGGTCTCGCTGTCTGTCCCAAAGAAAAAATGCAATGAGCGGTTCTTTGATTTTATGCACCGGGCGATCCTCAACCCGAACTATTGCGGCTTTAAAGCCTTCCGCGCGACCCTCAAGGCGGTTGGCGCCAACCGCGATGGCGGTTTTACCAACAAGGCCTTCAACGGCATCGAAAAGTCCGTCAAGTACTGGCTCTTTGAATGCCAGGAATGCGGCGATTGCTACTTGCCCGAAAACTTCGGATACTGTACAATCGGCGGCTGTGAAAAGGGACTGGACAACGCCCCGTGCGGCGACGCGACGGTGGACGGCTACTGCGGCAACAATCTTGAGCGGCTCTGCATCGGCGAAAAAATGTATACATCCGCGGCCGCCGAGCCGGCAGGACGCGACAAGCTTCGCCACCAGATCAACCGCCCTCGCATCCCGGCGCTAGAGCATACCAGTTCCATAGTCAATTATCTGTTTGGAAAGGATCACACGATGAAAACGCCGCTGATCGGCATCGCAGAAGCCGTCCACGCCTCCATCCCCAAGACGGGGCAGATCATGAAGGAATTGCACGCCCTGGGCAAAAACGCTTATACCCAGCCCAGCGGGCCGCTGGATTATATCCGTGCCCTGATCGAAGGACAGGCCGACGAGGGCGCCGCCTATATCGCCGTCAATCTGGATGCCTTTGGCGAAAGCGACCCCGGTCTGGCAGCCCGGATGATCGTCGATTATGTGCGGCTGGTGCGTCAGTGGGGCAAGGGCGTGCCGGTTTGCGTCGATAGCTCGGACGACAATGTGCTGCGAGCCGGACTGAAAGAATGGTACAACACCGACGCGCCGGTCAAGCCGCCGCTGATCAATTCGATCAAGGTACACACCGCCGACGCGATGATGCCGCTCAAGAAGGAATACGACTTTGCGTTTATCGGCCTGCTGGTCAGCGATGACAAGCCCACCGGCCCCGGCGGCTCGCACTCGGTCGAGGAGTTGTTCGCGCTGGCGCAGACGCTCTTCGACAAGGCAATGCAGCACGGCTTCAAGCCGCAGGAAATCTTCTTCGATTCGACGGTGTTCCCGATCGCCATCGATATGCCAATGGAGCCGGACGTGCCGGGCTATACCTACCGGGCGTTCGAGACCATCAAACGCATCAAGAGCGACCCGCGGCTGAAAGACTGTCATTGTTCGCTGGGCGTGAGCAACTGCTGCCGCGACCTGCCCGGCCGCAAAATCGGCATCTGCCGGGCGTATGTCGCCAAGGCGATGGAGTGCGGCCTGGACGCCGGCATCGTCAACACCAGCCACCGCTACGGCGAAAAGGAAGTGGACGCCGAACTGCTCAAGCTCATCGAGGCCTACGCCGCCCTCGACGGCTCCATGGAACGGCTCAACGACGCCATGACCCTGATGGGCCAATTCTGCGCCTCCTGCAAAAAAGCCTAAAGCCGGTTTGTGAAAAATGTTCCCTGTAGGGGCAGACCTATGTGTCTGCCCTTTTATGATATGCACAGGCAATGGACATTCAAGGGGACAGAGCTTAGAACGGCATAAACGGCAGGTTGCGGGCGATGCCGTAGAGGACGATGACAATCAGAATCGCCCAAATCCACCGCGCCGGAAGCCGCACCACGGGCAGTGGTTTTGTAAACGTCGAGTTCCACAGCCCGGCCAGCAGGCCGTAAGCGACAAACGGCGAAAACAGCAGCATTAAGGGATTGAGCCGAAACGCCGCGATAAACTCGCCGTGCAGCAGGCAATGCGCCGCACGCAGCGAACCGCACCCCGGGCACTGCCATCCGGTCAGGGCGTGAAACGGGCACGGCGGAAACAGGCGGCTCTCTGCCGGATTGAACAGATACAACGCCGCCCCCGCCAGCAGCCCGGCCGCAGTAATCGCCGCCCACATCAGCGTTCGCGCTGGCGTTGGCCGCATCGTGTTCCTACAGATTGCCTGCCAATCCGGCCAATACCATAATCGCACCATAAATCAGCCATACAGCCAGCCCCAGTCCAAATGCCAGCCTGCACCAGAACTTGGCCTTATCCGAACACTCCATCGCCCCGTGAATATCCCCGGCCGCAACCTTGGAACTGGTTAGGACGGCATAGACAATCGCCACGATGCCGAACGGCTGACAGCAGAACAGCGTCACCAGAATCGCCGGGGCCAGCCGCGTCGGAATCTCCGGGGCCGGGGCTTGGCCCTGCTGCGGCTCGGTCGGCGATTGAAGGGATTGTCCGCAGTTGGCACATTGAAAGACGTTGTCCGCGTTCGGGGTGCCGCATTTTGTACAAAACATAGGTTCTCCTTATCGTTTGAATTTTATCAACGCAATCAAAAAGATAACACCCGCCCGAGAGGCTGTCAATCCATAAAAACGCTTTTTTGTCGAAAGTTTATCAGGAAATCGTCCTACAAAAATGACTCGAAAATGCGGATTTCTGTGCTTGACAAACGACAAAAAGGCGTTTAAATAGGGCTAATGGATGTTGTATGTTCAATTATCGTGAACATTTTTTCTAAAGGAGTTAACCGATGGAACAAAACGAACCTGCCAACCCGACACCGGACAACCAGCCGACCTCGGACATCCCGCCCATTGTGGACAGCGAGCCGACTCCGGAGGAAAAAGCGGCCGCCGCCGTCGCCAGCAAAGACGACAAGACCATGGCAATGCTGTGCCATCTGCTCGGCCTGTTGACCAGCTTTATCGGGCCGCTGATCATCTGGCTGATCAAAAAAGACCAAAGCGCCTACGTCGATCAGCAGGGCAAAGAGGCGCTGAACTTCCAGATCACCGTAGCGATTGCCATGCTGATCGCCAGCCTGTCAACCATGATCTGCATCGGCTTCCTGCTTATGCCGGCGATCGCGATCGCCGATCTGGTACTGTGCATAATGGCAGCTGTGGCCGCCAACAAGGGCGAGCCGTATCGGTATCCGATGTGCCTGCGCCTGATCAAGTAAGCGATGCCCGACAATTCTCAAATAGCACGATTCAACGACCATCCTGTGGTTCAAGGGTGGTTTTTTGTTCTGTGCCGGGAATCCGACGAGGATTGTGCAGGGGTATTTTATAAAACCAATATCGGTGACCGTACCGTATGAAAAAAAGTGATTTTCGCGATAAACGTGTGGTGGTGATGGGGCTGGGCAGCTTCGGCGGCGGCGAGGATTCGGCGATGTTTGCCGCCAAGGCCGGGGCGCGGGTGCTGGCGACCGATCTTTCCGGCCCGAACAAACTTGCCGCGGCGCTCAAATCGCTTGACGGCCTGCCGATTGAATTCCGGCTCGGCGAACACCGCGAGGAGGATTTTACCTCCGCCGACATCGTCATTGTCAACCCCGCCGTGCCGCCGGACAACCGCTATGTGCGGCTGGCCGAAAAGCACAAAGCCCTCGTCACATCCCAAGTGGAGCTGTTCTTTCAGATGTGTCCGGCGTCCATCGCGGCCATCACCGGCGCCAACGGCAAAAGCACCACGACCGCCCTGTCGGCGCACCTGCTGACCGCCGGCGTCGGTCAGTCCGGCATCGGCTGGAAGCAGGTCTATCTAAGCGGAAACATCGGCCATCATCCGCTGCTGGGCCTGCTGGACGAGTTGGCCGCTGATGATTTAGTCGTGCTGGAGATCAGCAGTTTTCAGCTTGAGCAGCTTGCCCGCATAAAAAAGGGGCCTGATGCGGCCGTCATCACCAACCTGACGCCCAACCACCTCGACCGCCACGGCACATTCGAGGCGTATTGTCGCGCCAAAGAGACGATCTTCAAATACCAGCCGCTGGACGTGCAGCGCCCGTGCCTGTCAGTCTTTAATGCCGAAGACCCCATCACCCGCGCCTGGTTCACCAAGTTTCACACCCAGTCGGGCCGAACGTCTCTGGCCTTCTGCCCCGACGATGTGCCCGATGCGCTGGCGGCCGTCTTCAAATGCCCCGGCCGTGCCAACCGCGCCAATCTGGCCGCGGCACTGGCCGTCGCCTCGCATTTCGGTGTCGCCCCCGACCGCATCGCCGCGGCCGTGGCGACGTTTTGCCCGCTGGACAATCGCCTCCAGCTTATCGCCGAAAAACACGGCGTTCGCTGGTACGACGACTCCAAGGCTACCACGCCCGTCAGCACGCTGGCGGCGCTGGAAGGCATCGACGAGCCAAAGATACTCATCGCCGGCGGCTACGACAAGGGCATTGATTTTTCCGAGCTGGGCAAATGCATCGCCCGCCGCGCCAAGGCCGTCGTCCTCATCGGCCAGACCGCCGGCAAGATCGAACAGGCCGTCCGAGCGGCAGGCAGCTCGGCCGTCATCATCAAACACGCCGCGACCATGCCCGAAGCGGTGGTCGTCTGCAACGCATTGGCCGCCCCCGGCGATGTCGTCCTCATGAGCCCCGCCTGCGCCAGCTACGATATGTTCACCAACTACATCCAGCGTGCCAACGCCTTCATCACCGCCGTCAACGCCCTTTAAGCAGGATAATGCTTATACTGACAAACACGCCAATGGGTGGCATCGGCTCTGCGCAGCAGATCGACGAAAATCCTTATTCCTCTCAAATCATCCATCGTCATTCAAAAAGCCTGCGCAGCAGGCGTAATAGTGTAGCCTCGGCCGCAAGGCAGTGGACCCGTAATTCGCTCCCACATCCCCTCATCCTTCAGCCGAAACTCTTTGCTGTAGTGCTTTGTCTTCATGGACACTCCTGTAATTTGGATACGTATTATACACTTCCAAATCCCTCGCTCCAGTGTCCGTTATCTGTTTAGCACCACATATTGGTATCTTCCTTGCATATCTTGGCAATCGTTTCCATATACCATTGATGATCCATATCCTCATAGACTTTACCTTCAGTAGCTATTAGATGGAATGGGGCAAGCTTTAAGTCCTCAATGGAATTTACTTGCCAGCAATATTCCCGATATGCTGCAATATACTTGACCCGAAATCCGCAAAGCCGTAATCGCCGCGGGCAACCGCCGCATCCGGCCCTGCCTGATGACCACCGCCACGACGATCCTGGCCCTGCTGCCGGAGCTGAGCTCGTCCGGTCGCGGCTCGGACATCACGATCCCCATGGCCATCCCCGTCTTCGGCGGCATGACCATCGAAATCCTTACCATGCTCGTCGTCATTGAATCGCCTCAGTCATAGTCAATGTCATCGATCGCTTTGCACCTCGAACAAAATGCCCGATTCCTCAAATATATCCATAAACATGAAGCCCTTCATTTCTAATAACCAGTGGCAAGGATAATAGAAATAATAGGCTGCGGTATGGATAGCCGGTGATTTGGAAAAGAAAATGCCTGTTCCCGCCGGACAAACCCGTTTGTCGTGTAATTCGAGAGTATATAGATCATCCGGCCGCCCTGCATATTTTGCAGGGCGAGCAAAAAGAAAAAAAGTGGCGATGTATATATCCACCGCGACCAAAAGCCAGATAGCTGTTTTAGTGAGATTAGGAGATCGCATGGTTATTCTGTTTCTCCAGTATTGAAGAACAAGTCAACATCCTTTACAGGAAATAAAAGTTCCTTCTCTTTCAGCGTAAAATGAACAGGATAATATAAGTAATAAAGCACATTTTTCACCTTCGGTGAACCCGTCGGCGTAACAATCGAAATTGATTGCGGGCTGTCTTTATAGAATTTCCTGTCGCCGTTAAGCCCAACTAAGACACTAACCCTCTCGAATGCCACGAAGAATCCTAAAAGGTACAGATTGAGTAGCAGCAATAGCACTAAGATATACTTGCCAATTCTTGGTTTCATCATCTATTTTGCCTTAAGCTTTTGCTGCACGAGGGCTTCTGTCCCTGACGCCATTGGTTGTTTCTGTCGTTTTAATCATCGTACACCGCCCTACACCCAGCACCCACAAGCCTACGGCTTGAAGGTGCCACCCGTTTTTCAATTGACTATTGTTTATTGACGATTGACTATTTATCACGTTTGCAGAGGCCACCCGTCGCATAGCAGAAGTCACCCGTCGTCAGATAGGTTATTGCGTAGGACAGCTATTGTTTGCTCTCCGTAATAATAATTCCGGAACTGCTTTCCATATAATATGAATAGTCATTAATTTCGCGACAAAGTTCATAAAGCATTTTTTCTATGACAAAGGGATTGTTCATCTGCCAGTTATCACATTTTTCGTATGTATGACAGTTATATATAAATAACAGCTCCTTAGGGTGTTCTTTCGATGCAACACCAGCGATGTGTCCTGAGCCAGATTTTATTAATAGAAATTCAGGTGTAATTAATGGATCATGCGTTTTAGGCTCGAAAATTCTTGGATCGCCTATCATATAATAATACGAAGGTGCAATTTCCCATGATGATTCCCTGAAGATATAAATATGAAATCTATCTATCAAATCTTCACTATCTCTAACGTGAAAAGATTTTACTATGCCCATCATGTCGAAGTCTATCTCCTTCCCCGGTACAAAATAACGACCTGTAATATAACCCATAAGAAAAATAGGCAGCAATTGTCCAGCGTCAACTATAATTTCTCTTGACGACAAATAAATCTTCCCTTCTGTTATCACATCTTTTCCATTAACTAATGTTTCCTGGGGGTGCCCCCATGGGGGCAAAATTCTGGACTTCAAAGCT
>JAAYCR010000085.1 GCA_012729675.1 Phycisphaerae bacterium
GCATTTTTTGACAGACCTTGATTGCTCTGGCGTTCGTAAAATCAGGTTTTTCAGCATTTATCAGCATCATTTACCCAGTCAGCACCGGCTTCAAGCGTTTGATTCTTTCAAGGATTTCATAAAACAGCGACCTCGATACCAGCACCTCTACTCTGAAAGCGTCCTTTTTGCTTTCACCCATCGGGTTCCTCAAATCTAAACACATAAACTATTGTAAACTGCACCCATAAGCCCTATACTATCAAAATCTTACTTTTTTGCACGGATTTACTTGGGAAATCCGGGGTTAGAAATTAAACAGAAGGAAATTCCTCAAAACAATTGGTGTTGCGGGCATCACTCTTTCACTGGCGGTAGTGACAAATACTCTGGCATCGTCAGCCGAGCCAAACAAACCAAAAGAACCTAACGCTGCACAAATAAGACTTTCGACAGATGATCCCAATAAACCGGCAGATCCGAATGCTGTGCAAAACACCACCCCACAGGCAGCTAAAAGAGAGCTGAGTAAAACCGGTCTTAACGTCTCATGCCTGGCTTTGGGCGGCGATTTCAGCTTCCGCTTTGACGCGGTCAGCCTGTCGTTTATCACGTAAAGAACGATGAAGTTTTTCCAGCTCAATTACTTTTTCTTTTGACAAAGTATAATCCTTCATATATACTGTATATTAGACATAAGGTGTTTTAGGGTCGAGAAATACTGAATCTTTCAATCAAGAGCAGTATAACCTTTTTTGGAGACAGAAGCGATGAACAATAAAAATGTTGATAGAAGAGTCTTCCTTGGGACAGTCGGAACGGTAGGTATTTCTGCATCACTGGCAAATATTAATAATGCGTTTGGCGCAGGTCAGCCGCAAACCACCGGAACAGAGACCAATAAACCGGCAGATCCAAATGATGTAAAAACACAGCAGGAGCAAGCCGCATTGCTTGTGCCAAAAAGAGAGTTAGGTAAAACAGGCGTAAAAGTCTCAACCCTCGGTCTGGGGATGATGTACAATGTAGTCGATAACCAAATCATTCTTAGAAGCGCCTTGAGGTACGGCGTTACCTTCTGGGATACCGCCAGCAGTTACGGAGGCGGTAACAGCGAGCTTGGAATAGGCAATTTCTTCCAAGCGAATCCCGAGGAACGTAAAAATGTGTTCCTTGCCTCAAAAGCATCCGGTGCGAACTCTGTTGCACGGATTGATGAACGGTTGAAACAGTCGTTTGAAAGACTGAAAACAAATTATATTGATTTGTATGAATACCCACACGGATTGAGTAATCCTTCCCAGTTGAGCGATGATGTAAAAAAATGGGCTGAAAACGCAAAGAAGAACAACCAGATAAAATATTTCGGTTTCTCCGCTCACTCCAACCAAGCAGCCTTACTTGAAGCTGCAGCCAAGCTCGGCTGGATAGATGTCATTATGTTCAGCTATAACTATCGTTTAGCCCAGGATTCAGCTCTTCAAAAGGCCATTGATGCTGCTTATAAAGCTAAAATCGGTCTTGTCGCTATGAAAGCCGCCGGCAGCGCAAGCTCAGCCCGCGAAGGCGGACGCGGTTGGCGAGGCGGCCGTGAAC
This sequence comes from Phycisphaerae bacterium, assembly GCA_012729675.1. Taxonomy (GTDB): domain Bacteria; phylum Planctomycetota; class Phycisphaerae; order Sedimentisphaerales; family Anaerohalosphaeraceae; genus T3Sed10-213. The sequence goes on from JAAYCR010000085.1 coordinate 1,576, forward strand.
AACCCGCTGCTGCAGAATCTACCGAGAGCCAAAAACTGAATGAACAACTCCTCGCCAGAGGTTTCACCCAGATTCAGGCTGCAATCAAACTCGTTATGGACGACCAGCGTATTAGCTGTGTCAATGTGGGTATGGATAATGTACCTATTCTAACTGCAAATGTCGCCGCTTCACTGGACAAAAATAAATTGACTGCTGAAGAACAGCAGGCATTTCGGCAATATGCACTGGCCACCTGCAGCGGTTATTGTGCCGGCTGTTCGCAGATATGCGATTCGGCTCTGCAGCAGAAGTCTTATGTCAGCGACATTATGCGTTCACTGATGTATTACAACAGCTACGGCAGGGAAGATATGGCTCGTGAAGTGTTTGCTCAAATCCCATCTGATGTACGAAGCAATCTTTTGCGAATTGACTACAGCACTGCCGAAGCCCGCTGCCCGCAACAAATCCCTATAAGAAACTACATTGCTGAGGCCTTTGAAAAACTGGCTTAAAATCTCTAAACATCGGAAATTCGCAAACTCTAAGGGGACATACATCTGTCCCCTTTATTTTTCTTAAAACTTTTATTTACAAGAATTTATACGACATCAAGGTGTTGTTCTTGCTTTCTTTAGGGTATCAACATCACTGCCTTTTGCATGACCGTAAATCGTCGCCGGCGTCTTGCATTCCAGCGATCGGTGGCATCGGCGTTCATCGTAAAACGCAAAATAGCGTCCCAGACCCAAACGGTCGAACCTGTGTTTGGCCAGATTAAAGATGTTCTTGGTTTTGAAACGTTTATGCGACGGGGTATTGATATGCTTGCCGCAGTGAATGGTCGCTTGTTTGCGCTGTTGATAACCTTTTGAAGCTTTGGCGAAGCGGCGAGGCCTGCTGGATTTAGTAGAAAGGCCGTTTTTACTCATTATGACGTGTAATTTTGCTTGTTTTTTTGGCGAAAACACGACACCCTATAAAAAGTTAAGAAAAGGTGTTTGGGAAACAGAGAATTGGGCCGTCTGCTCCAGACAGCCGTCGAATCCAATGGTTGGATTCGAAAATCATTGTGCAACAGGCTCATTATATAATAGTTTAGCTATTAAATTTGATTGTGATAAAAAAATTATTAAAAAAAATACCCCCTATCGGGATTATTTCTGAATTTCTCTACTGGCGCAGGCGCTACCGCAAATTATTCCAGGAAGCGCCTCCTGGGCATTATTACTCACCCTTGCCCGATGTTGAATGGGTACTCTCAAACACTGAGAAACTGTATCTTGAGAAAGTTAGTCTATCTTCAGATATCTGTCTCCAAGCGGATTTCCAAAAAAATCTTCGTTGTGATTTAGCAAAATACTTTCCAGAGTTTAATTTTCCAAAAGAACCCTCTGATGGTTTTCGATATCATGATAACAGCATGTTCGGATTAGGTTCCGGTCTTGTTTTATTTGGAATGATCCGACACTTTCAGCCCAAACAAATTATTGAGATTGGCTCCGGCTACTCTTCCGCACTCATGCTGGATACGAATGACCGATTTATGGATCGACAGATGAAACTGACCTTTATCGAACCTTATCCTGATCGCCTGCACAGCCTGCTCAAGGACGAAGATCGATCATGCTGCACAATTTTCGATAAACCCGTGCAAGACATCCCGCTTTCAATTTTTGAACGCTTACAGAAAAATGATATTCTTTTTGTCGATTCCTCACACGTCACAAAAATAGGAAGCGATGTCAATTACATCTTTTTCGAGATTCTCCCTGTACTTAAAGCCGGCGTCATCATCCACTTTCATGATATTTATTGGCCGTTTGAATATCCGCTGACATGGATTCAACAAGGGCGTGCTTGGAATGAAGCCTATCTATTAAGAGCCTTTTTACAATATAACAATAGTTTTGAAATTTTACATTTCAACCATTTCCTCGCTTCATGTTATTCTGAATTTTGTTGTCAGGTTACCGGGACATCCTCAACCGGAAGTTCGATCTGGATACGCAAAAAGGGCAAACCGTAAGAGGCCTGCCCTTTAATAAACGCCCTTGGATAATCGGCTGCCGTTCAATTTTTGATGCTATGGTTCCTGCCCCGGCGGCGACAGCAATGCCCTTGTTCCGTCAAGATACTCCAGATTCATCTCAAGGATCTGCTGGACCAACTGCTGTTTTTGCAATGCCATACGGATCAAGCGAATAGCTTGTTGAATATCTTTTCCGGAAACGCCGGCCGGAATTTCGTCTTTTGAAAGCTCACTCAAAAAGCGCATCGCGACTTCCTCTTTGTCGGATGCGCTCTGGATCAACATAACAGCTTGTTCTTTGTCGGCAATCGCTTCGAGCAGATTTCGAATCACAGCAACGTATGGTAATTCGACCCACTCAGAAACATAAATGCCGGTATTCGTGATATCAGCGCCTATGCTCGGACGATGAAAGTAATACACTCTTTGCCGGTCTCCGCTTAAGCATGGAACGACCGATATGCCGACGCCATAAAGTCCCTCGATCAGTTCAAAGCTACCGAACGGCTGGTCAAGGGATTCGCGACGCCCCATCCATGGCTCCCAAGCACCCCCGCTGATTTGTATCCGGAAAAAGACTGTCAGTCCATCTTTAGTCATATAAGGCGTCCATGCCTGTATTGCCTCAAGTTCATACGCCTCACGGATATTTGAAAAATTGTGCTGGATTGAAGATCGTGTGGCTGTAAAAATCCGTTTAAGCCCGCCGATATCAAATGTAGCGGTTTCCCACATAATCACTTTTTCATCTGCCGACAATGTGCAATTTGTCTGAAACGGTTCAATTTCCAACTCGCTGTGCCGTTTGACGGTTTGCCACGGCGCATCAGGACTGCTCCGGGTGGCCATCCAAATGGGACGTCTGGACCAGCCGAGAGTCTGCGGATCGGATACGGCGTAATATAACCGAAGTTTGTCTTCCGACATCCAGACCCCGTAAACCTGCGCCCCGCCGTTTTTCAGTTCGGACAGTTGCCGTTGCTGGTCATAAATCCCTGTTTCCGGATTTCGACGCGCCTCCCACAAGGCGTCTGTCTTCGAGGGCGTACTCCGGGCAAAAAAGAGGTTGTCCTCATCACTGGACACATGCACACGACCAGGTATGAACTCGTTCTCAAAATCATTAAGCTCAATCAGGAATATCGGGTTTTGCCGGCCTGCGTAAGAAATGGAACAAAAAAGATATAAAACAGCCGCCCAGCAATAGACCTGTCTCACGTGACACCTCCCTTTTCTGAATTCTTTCTCCGATTCAAGTGACCGCTGGATGAATCCTACACACAAACCCCATCGCAAGTCAACCTTTTCTTATTTTTCTTATACACAATCAACCCTTTATTTTGGGCTTATCGAACTCATTTCTTAAGGGTGTTGCGGGGGTTTGGGGTGTTGTTTTCTCTGTGGAAAACCTGTTGATAGTCTTATAGCATCTGTGGAGGCGTTTAAGAAATTTCCTGATTATCAGTATTGTCTGCCCGCTTTTCACAGCTTGGTTATACGGACAAAACATTTCCATTAACAGGTTGTCCACGGTTCAACTGTACTGGGTTTATATCTAAGTCTTTGTTTTACATATACTTATTTCACAGTAGGTTTGTTTCTTCACAATTTCACGCTTGGTATGACAAATACGGTTAATTAAATTTTTATATTCTTTTTTTATCCAATAGTACCCCGCCGTGTTAAGGGTAAGGGAGAATGATTTTATGGTGAAAAAATGCAGATAAGGCATAAAAACCCTTTCCAAAAGCCTGAATAGGGGGTACAATGCCGGATTGAATTTTGGACGCCGCGAATAACGTAAGGATAATTCAGACGCACGAGGAACGCTATGAAAGTAAAATTCAATCGAGCCGCGTTACAGGAAGCTTTGTCTTTCGTAACCAGCATTGTGCCCAGCCGCACCCCCAAACCCATTCTTCAGTGTCTTCGGATCACGACGGAAAAAGACGCCGTGCGTCTCTGTGCGACCGACCTGGAAGTTGGGATTACGGCGATTATCAACCAGGTCGAGGTTGCCGAGGCGGGGGATGTGGTCGTTCCGGCCGATAAACTCAGCTCGATTGTGCGTGAGAGTGTGGATGAGATCATTGAGTTTCAGGCAGCCGAGTCGGCGGTGCATCTGGTCGGGTCGGACAGCCGTTTTACGATTTACAGTCACGACCCGGCGCAGTATCCGGTCGTGCCGGGCTTTGAGGGCAAGGCCGACTTTGAGGTCAAGTTGGATAAGCTTCAGGAAGGCATCGAGCAGACGGTGTTTGCCGCTGCCAAAGAGAGCACCCGCTATGCGCTGAACGGCATCTTGTGGGAGATCACCGGAAAAAAACTGGCGATGGTGGCCACGGACGGACGGCGGCTGTCCAAGGCGATTATTCCTCTGGAAAAAGCCGGCACGCCTCCGGACGGGCGCATTATCGTGCCGGCCAAGACGATGACGATTTTGGACAAGATTCCGGTTCAGGACGGCGTGGTCGCGGGCGTTCGGTTCGTCAATAATCAGATTGTATTGATCTGCGGCGATGTCGTCGTCAGTTCCAATCTAGTGGAAGGCAATTTTCCGAAATACGAAGATATTATCCCGACGGATTATCAGAAGAAGCTGACCTTGCAGACGGCCCCGACGCTGAGTGCCGTGCGGCGCGCGGCGCTGCTGGCGACCGAAGACAGCAAGGGCGTCAAGCTGAGCATTTCCCAGAAGACACTGGTGTTTTCCAGTCGTGCGCCGGAGACCGGCGATGCACAGATCAATATGGCGGTCGAGTTTGACGGCGAGCCGATGGAGATCGGGTTCAATCCGCAATTTTTGGTGGACGTGCTGCGTGTGCTTCGGTCCAATGAGTTTGAGCTGCACTTGGGACAATCGGATCGTCCCGGTCTGATCAAAAGCGGTTCTAACTTTTTGTATATCATTATGCCGGTCAATCTGTAGAAAAGTTTAAAACTAAAATTGTAAAATTTAAAATTGCGGAGGCGGTTGCGCCGCGGTTTTTTATTCGCATGATGAACGAGAGCGAGCAGGACAAGTTGCTTCGGTCGGCAACACAGTGGCAGCGGCGGCCGCGGATGCGCTGTTATCGAGCGGGAGACGAGGCGGAATTGTTTTTACGCCGCGGCCAGCGTGATTTCAGTAAGAACGCATCGCTGGTCGATGCGTGGGAGTCGATTTTGCCGCCGGGCCTGCTTCCGTGGTGTCGGCTGGATCGCCGCGTCGGCAATGTGCTGACGATACAGGCGGCGCCGGGGCCGTATATGCACCAGCTTCGCATGATGCAGAACGAACTGATCGCCGAATTGCATCGCCGCTGTCCGGCGGCGGGCGTTCGCAAGCTTCACCTTATTCCATTAAAAGACGACGACGACAAGGAAATATAAATGACAACACCACTGCAACAGGAATACGGCGCCGACAACATCAAAATACTGGAAGGCCTTCAGGCCGTGCGTAAGCGACCGGATATGTACATAGGCAACCGGCAGGAAAGCGGTCTGCATCACTTGGTCTATGAAGTACTCGACAATTCCATCGACGAGGCGCTGGCCGGGCGGTGTGATCAGATCTTGCTGCATATTCACATGGACGGAAGCTGTTCGGTCGAAGACAACGGGCTGGGCATTCCGACGGAGATGCACAGCGAGGCCAAAAAGAGCGCCCTGGAAGTGGTGCTGACGGTGCTGCACGCCGGCGGTAAGTTTGACAACAAGGCCTACAAGGTTTCCGGCGGTCTGCACGGCGTCGGCGTCAGCGTGGTCAACGCCCTGAGCGAACGGCTGGAGGCCGACGTATGGCGCAACGGCAAGCACTATCATTTTGAGTGCGAGCGCGGCGTGGCCAAGGGGCCGGTGCGCGAGATGGGCGAGACCAACAAGCGCGGCACGCGCATCAACTTTCTGCCGGACAGCGAGATTTTCGAAGACATTGAGTTTAAATATGAAGTGCTGCAAAAACGCATTCGCGAGCTGGCGTACCTGAACGCCGGCGTGCACATCACCTATCAGGATGACCGTGTCGAAAAGAAAGAAGTCTATCATTACGAAAAAGGCATTCGGGCGTTTGTCGAATATCTCAACGAGGGCAAAGCGGGGCTGTCCAATGTCATTTATTTCAGCAAAGAAGACGCCGAGACGGGGATGTCGTGCGAGTTGGCGTTTCAATACAACGACAGCTATAACGAGGCCGTGATGGCGTATGCCAATAACATTCGTAACATCGACGGCGGCACGCACTTGTCGGGGTTTCGCACGGCGATGACACGGACGATGAACAATTACGCTCGCAATGCCAATTTGCTCAAAGGGAATCTAACGCCGACGGGCGACGATCTGCGCGAAGGGCTGACAGCGGTGATCTCGGTGAAGCTGCGCGAGCCACATTTTGAGGCGCAGACCAAGGTGCGTCTGTCTAACCCTGAAGTGGCCAGCTTCGTCGAGACGATGCTCAACGAGCAGTTGGCGACGTATCTGGAAGAAAACCCGGTCGAGGCCAAACGGATTTTGAACAAGGCGATTCAGGCGGCACAGGCCCGCGAGGCGGCTCGCAAAGCGCGCGAGTTGACGCGCCGCAAGGGTGCCCTGAGCAGCGGCAATCTGCCGGGCAAGTTGTGGGACTGTTCCAGCCGAGATACGGTTAATACAGAAATCTTTATCGTTGAGGGCGATTCGGCCGGCGGCTCGGCCAAGGCCGGGCGCGATCGGAACATCCAGGCGATCCTGCCGCTGAAGGGTAAGATTCTCAACGTCGAAAAGGCGCGGCTGGAAAAGATGCTCGGCCACGAAGAAATCCGCACCATCATCAGCGCATTGGGTACGGGGATCGGCACCGATGAGTTCGACTTAAGCAAGTGCCGCTACGGCAAGATCGTGCTGATGACCGACGCCGACGTCGATGGGGCGCACATTCGCACGCTGCTGCTGACGTTCTTTTTCCGGCAGATGCCGCAGTTGATTGAGGAGGACCGCATTTATATCGCCCAGCCGCCGTTGTATGAAATCAAGCGCAAGGGCGTTCGCGATTCCGAGTATATCCTCAACGAAAACCAGATGCGTAAAAACACCGAAAACCGCGGGCTGGACGGCACGACGCTGATCCTGCGCGAGCAGGACGGCTCGCAGCGGATATTCGAGCAGGCCAAGCTGGCTCTGCTGGTCAAGATCCTCAATGAGGCCGAGCGGAGCATCCATATTTTGCAGCGGCGCGGCGTGGTGTTCAAGGAATTTGTCGAGCAGTATTTTGACGGGCTGCGGCTGCCGGCCTGGCAGGTGCGGACGCAGGGGCAGAGCGAGTTTTTCTACGACAAGGACGCCTATGAGCGGCGGCTGGCGGAGATTCCGTATTTGAGCGAAACGCCTGATCAGGCCGAACAGGACGACACCTTTTTGGCCGAGGAGCTGCACGAGGTGCTGCGGCTCAATGAGATTTCCGAGCGGCTCAATCAGGATTACGGGCTGGATATGCGGGATTATCTGCTCAAGGCCCAAAAGACGGTGTCCGGGGAGGATTTGCCGACGCGGTTTGAGGTTGTCAATGGGCAGGATCGTTACCCCGCGGCGTCGCTGGACGAGATTTCGGCGACCATCCGCCAAGTCGGATCGCGGGATATGGAGATCAAGCGGTTTAAGGGCTTGGGTGAGATGAATTCCGAGCAGTTGTGGGATACAACGATGAATCCCGAAAAGCGGACACTCCTGAAAGTGCAAATGGAAGACGCCGGCGAAGCAGACCGTCTATTTAGTATATTGATGGGCGATGACGTAGAAAAGCGACGCAACTTTATTCAGGAACACGCGCTGGAAGTGCAAAATCTGGATATTTGAGGACAGAGGCCGGAAGACGGAAGTCAGAGGTCAGAAGCCGGGCGGTTTTTGCTTGCAAAGGGGCGTGCGGCCGTTTAAATAGAATCAGACAGCGGAAAAAGTGTATAAACTGTGCCCCAAAATCCGAAATAAGTGTATGGAGGCAATTATGCGACAAAAAGGTATGATTATTATAGTGACGGTGATTGCGGCCACGCTGGCAGGATGTCAGCAGAAGACGCAGACCGATCCGGCCGAACTGTCACGCAGCGCGACGGATGCTCGCAGGGCCGAGCTGAACGAACAACTGGCACGGCGTTATGAAAACCCCGAAGCCCATTACGAGCTGGGCAAGATTTTCCACCAAGAAGGGAATTTACTTCGGGCTGAGCAGCATTACAACGTCGCGATGGGGTTTGATCCGGTGCATCGGCGGGCGCAGGCGGCGATGGTTCGGCTGTTGAAAGATCGCCAGGAATCGCAGCGTGCCCAGATCACCGCCGATCTGTATATCAATCAGGCCGCGGCCAGCCCCGATGCGCTGATGGCGCTGGGGCGGAGTTTTCAGCGTGAGAAGCTGGATGATTTGGCCCTGACCAGCTACCAGCGGGCGATGGCGCTGGCTCCTAATACGGCATCGATTCATAAGCAATTGGGGTATTTCTACCTGGCCAAAAACGACCAAGTGCGGGCGGAAGGGTATTTTCGGCGGAGTTTTGAAATTGACCCGAATCAGCCGGATGTCGCCGCGGAATTGGGACGCATGGGCGTACAGGTAACGATTCCGCCGCGCAAGGCCACCGGTTTTTTGGGGCCGCTGCGGGACGCCGTCAGCGGCGACCCTGACGACGACCCGACGATCAAATAGCCTGCTGGCAGACAACAGCAAATCACATCGGCCGTCAATGACAATTCATTGGCGGCCTTTTTTTAACCACCGAGGACGCTGAGGACACTGAAGTTTGGTTTATTTCACAACATCGATATCCGCTGACGCACCTTCATCGGTCTGCTGCGCAGAGCCGATGCCACCCAGCCGTGTCCTCGGCGGCTTCGGTGGTTCATCTTGGATTGCATGAAAGCGGTCTGGTGTTATGAGTGTAACCGCTCGGCGACATAGGCATTAATGTGGTCGGCGGCTTTGCGGGTGGCTTCGGTGTCAGGCAGCCAGAGCATAATGCCGTCGATGTAGCCGCGGTCGCGCATCTGCCGCAGCGTCCAGTCGAAAGACACATCGAACACCCACCCCAATTGTAGCAGCTTGGCGTCGGTCAGCGTCGTCAAGAGGCGATAGTCGATGAGCCGGTTGTTGAGGATGCTGTCCAGAATTGCCGAGGTGACGTCGGGAGCGTCGGGAAACTCTACCTCAAACACAAAGGATTGTTTGTCTTCATGGAAGCGGCGATAGTTTTCGGCGCACAGGCAAAAGATGTCCAGCTTGTCCACGTCGCGGATCATCTTGCCAAAGTGCAGTGTGCGGTTGTCCAGTGCAGGCAGCTCTTTGGCGCCGTGAAACTCGATGGCATCGCGGATCAGGCGCTGCTCGTCCGATTCCAGTGTGTCGAGCAGGTTGTGTTCGGCGATGATCCGCAGGCCGAGCAGGCAGTGGTTTTCGCTGACGCTGTCTTTATAGGTGCGATATTTAGTAAACTGCTCAAACCGCCCCGCATCGTGCAGCAGGGCAATCGTCTCGGCCAACAGCGCATCGTCGGCGTTCATCGCCAGTGCCTCGGCCAGCGCCCGCATCTCGGCACACACCCGCCGCGTGTGACATTCCTTCAAATGAATATTATTATTCAAGTAATCATCGTCCGGCGTATAAAATGTCCGCACATACCCGGCGAACCATTGCTTAAGCGAATCCAGTTGTTGTTTGTGCATTGTTTGGCGTACCTTGTTAGGTTAAAGGTTAAAGTCAAAAATGTAAAACCAGAGCTTAAAATTCAAAATCGATGTGAACGTTCAGTTTTTCAATTTTGAATTATGGCTTTAACCTTTTGATTTCAAATTTAAAATTCTCTTTCCAGTGTTTCCTCGATAATGTCCAATAATTGCTTCAGCGTCGGTACGTCGATGGCGGGGGGGGGCATCAGGACGATGACATCGCCGAGGGGGCGGAGCATCGCGCCTTTGGGGCGCATCGCGGCGCAGACGGCGGCGCCGAGTTTGCGTTTGGCGTCGAAGGGTTGTCGGGTTGTCTTGTCCAGCACCAGTTCGATGCCGCCCATCAGGCCGCACTGCCGCACGTCGCCGACGGACGGCAGATCCGCGATGCGTGTGAACGCGGCGGCGATCAGGTCAATCTTTTCCGGCAGCGATTCGAGAATCCAGTTCTGTTCGAACAGGTCAAGGCTTGCGACGGCCGCCGCGCAGCCCAGCGCGTTGCCGGTGTAGGTATGGCCGTGATAGAAGGTCTTGTACGGGTCGCCTTTGGCGCAGAAGGCGTCAAAGACCTCCTGTGTCGTCAGTGTCGCCGCCAGCGGCAGATAGCCGCCGGTGATGCCCTTGGCCAGGCACATCAGGTCGGGTCGCACGTCGTCGTGTTCGCAGGCGAACATTTTTCCCGTGCGGGCAAAACCGGTGGCGACCTCATCGACGATCAGCAGCACGTTGTATCGGCGCGCCAACTGCTCGACGCTTTTTAAGAATCCCCTGGGATGCACGATAATGCCCGCCGCGCCTTGTACGAGCGGCTCTAAGACAATCGCGGCGATCTGTCCAGCGCAGGTCTTGAGCAGCGATTCGATGGCTTCAAGGCTGGCGGCGGCGCACTGGTCGGGCGTGCCATCAAACCGATACGGGTGCGGGCTGGAGACAAAGAGAGTCTCAAACAAGAGCGACTTGAAGATGCCGTGAAACAGGTCCATCCCGCCGACGCTGACCGCCCCGACCGTGTCGCCGTGATAGGCATCGCGGATGGCGATGAACCGCGTGCGGCAGGTGTCGCCGATGTTTTGCCAGTATTGATAGGCGATCTTGAGGGCGATTTCGACTGCCGTTGCACCGCTGTCGGAATAAAAGACCTTTTGCAGCCCGGCCGGCGCGATGCGCACCAATCGCTCGGCCAGCTCGGCTGCACGGGTCTGTCCCAGCCCCAGCAGCGTACTGTGGGCGATTCGGTCAAGCTGGTCACGAATTGCCGCGTCAATCGCCGGCACGCGGTGGCCGTGGACGTTGCACCACAGACTGCTGACGCCGTCAATATAGCGGCGGCCTTCGGTGTCGAACAGAAAAAACCCCTCGCCCCGCTCGATCATCACCGGTTCGCCGTCCAGCCAGTCGGCCATCTGCGTAAACGGATGCCAGAGGTACTGCTTGTCCAAGGCGATAGTGTCGGATGTTGTTTTGTCTTTCATTATTCGCAGGACGGGCTTTCGCCCATCGAAAAATACAAAGGTTAATATCAAAAAGTTAAACCAGCATCAAAACCTCAAAATCAAGAAGTGTTTTTCACGTCTCTCGATTGAACCGCGGCCATCCTATAATAAAGCCGGTTGAAAAACAAGGTACTGATGTTGCCGGCACTGGGAATGGCGGGGTAAAATGTTAAATGTGGGGAGCATATTCAGATTAAAAACCAAAAACAAAAGAGCAAAAATATTGACAATTCTTCGAATTGGCTGAATAAAAAGGGTGGGGGAAGGAGAGCGTTCTCCCTCCTCTTTATTAAGCCCGCGCAGCGGGCAGAATAAGATGCCGCCCGCTGCGCGGGAAGAGGGAGGGGAGGGGAAGCGGGCGTTTTTTTATTCCACGGGCTTACGCCCGGGGCTACAATATAGCGCCTCTTGCAGAGGCGATGAACATAACGTTTGCTGCGATGGCTCAGAGGAATGAATATCCACAAACGAAAGGGAAGGCGAACAATGGGACATACGTATTCGAACAATCTTTATCATATTATCTTCTCTTTCGTTATCCGTCTTTCCTTGATCGAGGGGTTGACCGGTCGCGGTTGGAATGAAATGTAGTGAAGTTTTTGTCGTTTTTAGATACAAAACAGCGGCTTTATCCCATAACTGCGGAACTTGGGCTAAAAGTGCGGAACCGGCTGCGCCGTGCTGATTTTGATACCGCCCCGTCACTGAGCGGCACCCCGCCTTGATAAAGCGGGGAGTTAGTTACAAAAAGAAATAAATACATCCCAATAGTCAATAATCAATCGTCAATTCAAGAGGCGGGGGCATGCAATAATAGGAATAATTCCATTCGACTTAGCAACTGAAGCAGCAAAAACTATGCCGAAATAAAATCAAAAAAGATTAACCTGAAACGATCCTTTCGCCGATATAATGCGTAGAGAACGAGAGAGGATGATAAATTCACAAGTGAAAAATAATGGCTCTTAATAAGTGACCCAGAAGGTCATCCGGGCTGAGTCTTGAAGCCGAGGCAACGTGTGGCGTGGACACAAGGCGGTAGGCAATTGCTGCCGGCAGGGACAACGCAATAACCGATAAGAGAAGAGCTATTTCAGATTAATGGGAGAGCAATTGGCTCTCCCATTCTTTTTGTTCAACGCTGAGCCAACCTGCTCGTACTAATGCATGGTGTCGGAATTGTACCCAAACGTAGTCAGCATCTGTTCGAGTTGCGCCTGCGCGATGGGTTTTGCCAAAAACTCATCAAACCCCACCGCCTTGGCCTTGCGCTCAATCCCTTCCAGCTTCAGTGCCGAGATCGCAATCAGCGGCAGCTTAAAGCCCATCTCGCGAAGCTGGCAGGCAACCATAAACCCGTCAAGTTCGGGGATGTGAATATCGATGAACATCAGATCGCAAGGATGAGACGCGACATAGCGAAGCGCCGCCTTGCCGTCAAAACAACACTCCACCTGACAGCCCATCCGTCTGATGGCCAGCTCCAAAAGACGCTGATAACCGGGGTCGTCTTCGACGATAAGTATATGCGGGTGTACACCCGGCGTTTCGTCCATAACAAACTCCCTTAAGCCTATACCCTCATTCTACCGCGCGAACACTACAAAACAAGCAAACAATCCGGGAATTTACGAAACAAAATTAAAAAATTCACCCGTGGTTTCAATGGCCCGCATCCGCAACTGAGATTTGATCTCCGCGACAACCCGCATCGTCAATGTTCCTTACATTTTCTCCGCCGTATCGCCGGTTGTTTTCAAAACGACGGTAGACGCCGGGGCGGCCGGGTTGTGCTTTTGCCCGGCGAACGTGGCTTTCTGTACCATCGCCCCGGCCCGGCGGCATCAGCGATTGGCTTTTTGTGGCCGAAAATTGGCTTTGATTGGGTTCGTTTTTCATTTGAAGATTGTTATTTTATAAGGGGTTATGGGAAAAATTGGGTTCGTTTGGAGATTTTTCTTTTACCACTGAGGACACAGAGGACACGGAGGGTAGATAATTGGGTTGGGTGGAATTTTTGTTGTTTTATGTTTTTTTGACACAGATTTACACTGATTAACGGGATTTACTGGATTTTTTTTACCATGAAGTTCATGAAGGACATGAAGGGTATTTTGGGGTTTTTGGGGTGGGGTTTGTTTTGAATTGATTCGAATTATTCTGTTCATGCTTTTCCTCCTGCGGGCGGTGTGCCCGATACGGTGCGTATTATACCAAAAAATGCGGTAAAAATCAATTTTTTTCGTTCACAGTCGCCCCCCCCCCCCCCCCCCCCCCCCCCCCC
>JAAYCR010000086.1 GCA_012729675.1 Phycisphaerae bacterium
ACGTAGAGAAACCCTCCAACGTCGAGGAGTTGGCTTTGTCCTTGATTTCAGACCCAAATGATTATTTCTTTTTGGGATTTGGCTCACGTGTTCATGGGGAAAAGCATTCAGAGACAATATTGCATCTTGAAGAAGTTGTTAGGCGGTGTCCTGAAACAGTCTTAGCTAAATGGTGCGAAGCTCGTTTAGGACTTGAATATTTTAAGGACTTTGAAAAGAAACACAGAAGTATAATGAGATTCAGGTCGGCAAAAACACAAGGCCAAATACAAGAACCCCTTTTTGATAAAGCACACTTGTACTTAACAAAGGGGGCTGCTTTGCCGGATGATTTTCCTATTCGAGAAGAGGTCTTGCTTCAACTCGGTGTTGCGGAGTTTATCAATAACGATTTAATCAAAGCAAATTCCATCTTAGATGAACTTGCGACAAAATATCCGAATAGCGAATATGGCAAACAAGCGGTAAAGGCAAAGGCAGAACTTCAGGAAATACAACACCGTGAATCGGTGCAGCCAAAAGATCCCAATCATGCAGAAGATTAAAATCGGGATTCGTTTTATGTTCTGCCGGTAATGTTCATTGACAAGTGAAGATTGGTTTTGCATTCCCGTTTTGGCCTTGATGGACTCCGATCAAGTGGCGGGGTATGCCATCATCAAGGAGACGGAGAAGTCCTTAGGGAAGCTGAACCAGCTCTGGGAGTGGGATCATGACCTTAGCCCACTTGATGAAAATAATAATGGTCTTATTGAATCATATGGTCCCACACAATTTACCGAGTGGGGCAGATTGTATTTAGGAGTGCGTTATAATGAAAAAGATAGTAGTATCGTTATTTGTCTTACTCGTTCTGGGCGGTCTTGTTTTGCTTTATAAAGCTCGTGCGACAAGCATTGTGGAAATTGCCCTGGACAAAAAGCAGGTGCTGACCAATTCGCAGCTCTTTGACGCGCCGGGCATACCGGAGTACATCGTCAAAAGATTTGACGGCAAGCAGGCCTTTCTTATGGAACAACTGGATAATACGCTGGATAACGTTCAAGACCTTCTGACGGAAATACGAACGGCTTTCGTCGAAAGGAAAGTAAAGGGAGCTTACAACGCATATGCTGGGGGAACGAATGCGACGTTAAAAACGCCGACAGCAGAAATCCGTCTTACATGGATTTCTAACGATGGCACTTATAGACAGTGTACAAAAATTACATATTCTGATGGAAAGGAACTTAAAAAAGAAGAAATGGTTTTTTATAGTGACAATAAAACTTTAAAATACTATGAAGAATCAGGACGACTTCTTTATTTCAAAGAAGATGGTAACCTTGAATGGTTCAGTCTATTAATTGATGATAAAAAATACGAGATAGGATGGAATGCTGCGGGGGAAATAGAACTCTATACGATTGACGACATACGGCCGCAAAAGCCTTCGGACAAAATTTAATTACAATCTCTTGCGTGGACATAAGATTACATCGTTTCCACCAGAGAAAAATAAGGCTTAGACACGAACGGCAGTGCCATTCTTCTCACACACATTATTTGCTGTCCCCTGCGTGGCGGTGCGACTCGGTCAGGTGGACGACCAGGCCCGGCAGGGATGCGGCCACCCATGTGAGCCGCTGGCACAGCGCCAAGGCGGCGGCGGCTTCGGGGGTTGCGCCGCCATAGCGGACAAAGAAAAAGACCAGGCCGCCTTCGAGGATGCCCAGCCCGGCGATGCTGACGGGAATCGAGCCGACCACCCAGACCAGCGGGAAAAAGACGAAATAATAGCCCAGCGGGGCGACGATGTTCAAACTGCGCCCGATCAGCCAATAGGCCGTCAGTACCATGCTTTGTAAAAATATCGTCAGCGCCAACGCCCAGAACAGGACGAACGGGTGGCGATAATACACGCCGACGACTTGGCGAAATTGAGACAGAAGCTGGACGAGATGTCGGAGCACACGATGTGCGATGGATTTGAGCGCCTTATGGAACAACAGTATCACCCCAATACCGATGAAAATGGCCAGGATAAGGTGCGGGACGGAAATGGTCTCAATGATGCTTGCCGCGTTACCTATTCGTCGAATTGCCAGTAGATGTGTTCCGCGCATAAACAGCAGGATCGCCGTAAACGCGATGAACAGTGTCGCAATCATTCCTATAATGCGATCCACCAGCACCCCCAGCGCCGCCTGCATTTTTCGGCTGCTGTAGCGTGAGACGTACCAAGCTCGCACCAAATCGCCACCGACGGAACTGGGCAGGAAATTGCTGAAAAAAAGGCCCAGAAAATTGAGTTTTATCGCCAGCCGCAGCGAGACGGCAATCTGCTGCGCCCGCAAAAACAGCCACCACCGAAACCCCAACAGGCACTGGCTGGCCGTAAATGCCATTATCCCGACAAGAAGCGTCCATAGTTCGAGTTCGGCAAAGGTTTCTTTAAGCTCAGCCCATTTCAGGTCTTTGGCAATCAGCCAGCAAGCGGCCGCCGCGATCCCGACACGTACGGGAAGCGACCATATTTTCCATCCGGCTTTGGTATTGTCTTGTGTCACGCCGACCTTTTCCCAATTAAGTCTTGTTTTTCAAGAGCATAGCCGGTAAAAAGTATTCCTTCAAGACAGAGATTTGGAATTTTCATTAAAATCGATAATTTTACAGGAGTATTTCGCGTGGCAGCCAATCAGCACATTGAAGAAGGCTTGGAATTTGTACCGAAATTTGACGCCAACGGCCTGATTACGGCCATCTCGCAGGACGCCGAGACCGGTCAGGTCCTGATGGTTGCCTATATGAATGATGAGGCGCTGCGGCTCACGCAGGAAACGGGCAACGCCGTATTTTACAGCCGATCGCGAAAGAAACTGTGGAAAAAGGGCGAAGAATCCGGGCACGTCCAGAAGGTGCGGCAAATCCTTGTCGATTGCGACCAGGACTGTTTGATTCTTAAAGTGACGGTCGATCAGGGGCAGTGCCATGTCGGCTACCAGTCCTGTTTTTATCGCGGCATCAAGCCGGGTACGACTCAAGACCTTGAGCTGATCGCCGAGAAGGTCTATGACCCCCAAGAAGCCTACAAGAAAAAGTGACGCCAGGTCTTTGGCCGTTGCGTCGATGAAAATCGCGCGCCAGCCGGATGGCATCTGTATCCGATTTATCGGTCGGCTGGACCACCGTACGTCGGGGCGGTGTTGGCGAAAAACGCTGCGTCTGCTGGACCGTCAAATGCGGCCGATTCGCATCGACGCATCCGCCCTCGAATCCGCCGACGGCAGCGGCATTGCGCTGTTGGCCTACTTCAAAGAATTTGGCCGGGCCAACAATGTTCCTGTGGAGATTGAGCATTTGGCGGCCCCGCTTGCGGCGCTGCTGGAGCGGTATCTCGAAGAGCCGGACGTCGAGGCGGTCGTTCCGCCGCCGGCGCTGAGCGTTGTCGAACGCATCGGCAAGCTTACTGTCGAACTGGTCGGCGACGTTTGCGGACAAATCACCTTTTTGGGTCGGCTGGTGCTGGCCGGGATGAAGACTATTTTTCAGCCGCAGCGGTTTCGCGTGGGTGACTTTTTGCGTTTTTGCGAATTGGCGGGCGCGAATGCGATGGGGCTTATTTTAATGCTGGGGTTTTTGTTCGGGCTGATTATGGCCTTCAGCTCGGCGATGCCGCTGCGGCAGTTCGGCGTTGAAATCTATGTTGCCGATCTGGTCGCCCTTGCGTTGGTGCGGGTGCTGGGGCCGTTCATCACGGCGGTGATCGTGGCCGGGCGGACGGGGTCGGCTTTCGCCGCTGAGATCGGCACGATGAAGATCAATAACGAGCTGGACGCGCTGGCTGTGATGAATCTCGACCCGGCGGTATTTCTCGTGCTGCCGCGCGTCGGCGCGACGCTGCTGATGACCCCGCTGCTGGCGGTGGCCGTGAATTTCGCCGGGCTGGTCGGCTCCGGGCTGGTCATTTTGTCGCTGGGCTATCCGCTCGTGACCTATACAACACATGTGCAGAAGATTTTGGTCGGAACCGATGTCGCTGTCGGGCTGACCAAGGCACTCGTCTTCGGCGGAATGATCGGGGCGGTTGGTTGCCTGCGCGGGTTGCAGACCCAAAGCGGCCCCGGCGCCGTCGGCATTGCGACGACCCGCGCCGTTGTTACCGCGATTGTGCTGCTGGTTGTGCTGGAAGGGATTTTCTCGGTGATGCTGTATTATTTGGAGATTTGAGGTTAGATGATAGAGGGTAGAGGTTAGAGGTTAGAGGATGATGGGCTAAAGCCCATCCTACGATAGATGATGATGGGCTAAAGCTCGTCTTGCGAGAGTTAAATGACGGATACGATTATACAGGCTGAAAAACTGACGATGGGATTTGACGGCACGTCGATCCTTGAGGATGTGTCGTTTTCAGTCAATGCCGGCGAGATTTTTATCATTCTCGGCGGGTCCGGCTGCGGCAAGAGTACGCTGCTGCGGCATCTGATCGGCCTTCAGGAGCCGATGAGCGGCAAAATCGTTATCGACGGACGGGAACTGACTGGCGCTGACGCGGCGCAGCGCGAGGCGATTTTGGCGCATATCGGCGTGGCCTTTCAGGGCGGGGCGCTGTTTGGCTCGATGACCGTTCTGGAAAATGTCGCGCTGGCACTGGAAGAATTCACAACCCTGCCCACGCCCGCCGTCCACTGGATCGCCCGCGCCAAACTTCGCCTGGTCGGTCTGGGCGGCTACGACGACCATCTGCCCAGTCAGTTGTCCGGCGGCCAGCAAAAACGCGCCGCGCTGGCTCGCGCGATGGCGATGGACCCGAAAATCCTCTTTCTGGATGAACCGTCGGCCGGATTGGATCCTATTACCGCCGCCCAACTGGACGAACTGATTGTTCATTTGTCCGAGATTCTCGGCGTGACCTTTGTCATCGTGACGCACGAATTGGCCAGCGTCTTTACCTTGAACGGTCGCGTGGTTATGCTGGATAAGCAGGCCAAGGGCATTATCGCCGAGGGGCGGGCCGACGCCCTGAAAAATGACCGCTCCAACGAAGCGGCGTGGCGATTTTTTAATAGACGTTTAAAATAGAAGATTGGCAGGATAACCGATGAAACAGAATACAACCTATTTTAAAGTGGGCTTGTTCGTGCTGCTGTGTGGGGCCGGGCTTGTGGCGGGGCTGATTTTTTTCGGCGCCGACGTAATCGGTCGCCAGGTAATGTACGTCGAGACCTATATCGACGAATCGGTGCAGGGCTTGAGCGTCGGCTCGGCGGTGCTGCATCGCGGCGTGAACATCGGCCAGGTCGAACGCATTTCCTTTGTACAGGCCGAGTATCCGATGGAGCCGAGCAGCCCCGAATTCGAGCGTTTCGGCCGTTATGTGATGGTGGTCATAGCAATTGACTCGCGCCGCCTTCCCGGACTGGACAGAGAACCTGCGTTAATCGCCGCCATGCTGCGCAATCAGGTTGCGTTGGGGCTTAGGTTCAAACTCAGTTATCAGGGCATCACGGGCATTACGTTTATCGAAGCCGACTATGTCGATCCCGAGCGCCATCCCGAATTGCAGGTTCCCTGGGTTCCCAAACACCATTATATCCCCTCGTCGCCCAGTTTGTTTTCCAGCTTCACTCAGGCCGTTGAAAGCGTTTTTCTACGGCTTGAAAAAATCAAGTTTGAAGAAATGTCCGAACAGTTCATCAGTGCCCTTGCCGATATCCAGACGATGGTGCGCGACGCCGACATCGGCTCGGTCCGCGTCGCGATGGTTGCGGCGATGGAGGACTTCAAAGAGACTAACGACTACCTCCAATCGCTGCTGGCCGAGATTCAAACGATGGTACAAGACGCCGATATCGGTTCGATTCGCGTCGCGATGGTTGCGGCGATGGAGGACTTTCAAGAGACTAACGACTACCTCCAATCGCTGCTGGCCGAGACCGACGCACCGGCACCCGGCAATATCCGCACCGCCATCGCCGATTTCAGCGGCACGCTGGCGCGGATCGACGAACTGCTGAGCCGCCACGAAACGGATATTGACGCCGTGATGACCAACCTGAAGATTCTGTCGTACAACCTGCGGCAATTGTCGGATAGTGTCAAAGATAACCCGGCGCGGCTGTTTTTGGCTGCGCCGCCTGAACCCTCGGAGATCGTACAATGAAACCCATTGCTTCGCTCGTTGCCGCTGCACTGGCACTGTTTGCCGGCGGCTGCGGGGTACCACTGCAGCCCGCCCCGTCGAAATCCTTCTTTATGCTCAATGTCCCGCCGGACACAGTACCCATCGCTATCGACGGGGTGTCGGACGCCTGCGTCTTTCTGCGTTCGGTTTCGGTGCGTCCGCAGTTTTCCGGGGCGGCACTGGTCTATCGCACCAGCGAGCTGACCTACGAAAAAGACTATTACAACGAATTTTTGTCCGCGCCCGATCAGCAGATCGGCGATATTGTCGCCGAATGGCTTCGCTTTGGCGGCGTCCGGGTCTGTGGGGGCAGCTTCGGCGAGGGCACGCAGCGTCTGATCTTCGAACCCCACCTGGAGGCGCTGTATGCCGATTTCCGCACCCCGTCGGCGCCCGCGGCCTACGCCCGGATGTGGTTTGTTCTGACCCACTACGATCCGTCTTGTGGATGCAGCGCGATTGTGCTGGATGAAACGTTCGAAGCCGTCGCTCCGCTGCCGGCCCGCCCCACAACCGAGGCGGTTGTGGGTGCGATGAGCCAGGCTCTACACGAGGTGCTGACGCAACTGGGGGCCTCCCTGCAAGAGGTGATTCAGTAAAAAGAGGACGAATTTGTCTTTTGTTTGCAAAACGGCATGTTTTTTTGTCCTAAATCTGCAAAAAAGTAGAAATGAACCCTCTTTTCGACAGGGAAAAAGCTTGAAAAGCACACTCCTTTGGGTATAATACACGGCTTGTAAAGAATTGAAAAACAGTAGAGGGGCACGTGGCCCCACCCTGAATGTCGTGAAAGGACAAGTACGGACAATGATTACGAAAGAGAAAAAAGCAAAAGTGATTGAGGATTTCAAGACCAACCCCAGCGATACCGGATCGCCGGAGGTTCAGGTGGCGATCCTCAGCAGCCGGATTAACGAGCTGACCGAACACCTCAAACTCCACCAAAAAGACCACTCGTCGCGGCGCGGCCTGCTCAAGATGATCGGGAACCGGTCGTCTTTGCTCAAGTACGTCAAGACCAAGGACCCCAACCGCTACCGGCAGATCATCTCGCGTCTGGGTCTCCGTAAGTAGTTCATCTAGAATACGTCACGAATCCTCGCAACGCAGGGTGTTTGTGTTTTTGTGGGCGATGGCGACGTTATCGATAGAGTAAAGAAAGCTAAGGCCATCAGTAATGCCCGTTGCTTTTCTTATACAACCTTAAAAAAGAAAGTAAAATTATGTTTAATATACATCGCGTAGAAAAAGAAATTGGCGGTAAGACGATTACCCTTGAAACCGGACGCATCGCCCGCCAGGCACACGGCGCGGTCGTCGCCCAGATGGGCCAGACGATGGTACTGGCCGCGGCGGTCACCGCTCCGCCCCGCAGTGATGAAGTTGACTATTTTCCGTTAAGTGTCGATTATCGTGAAAAATACAGCGCCGCGGGCAAGTTCCCCGGCGGCTTTATGAAACGTGAAGGCCGGCCCTCGACCAAAGAAACCCTGACCTGCCGTCTGATCGACCGGCCGCTGCGGCCGCTGTTTCCGGACGGGTATTTTCAGGAAGTTCAGATCACGTGCAACGTCATCAGCGCCGATCAGGACAATGACCCGGATATGCTGGCGATGCTGGCCGCCAGTGCGGCGCTGAGTATCAGCAAGATTCCTTTTCAGGGGCCGCTGGGCGCCTGTCGCCTGAGTCGCGTGGACGGGCAGTTTGTCGCTTTTCCGACTTACAAGGAGCGTGAGCAGGCCGATTTCAATCTCGTTCTCGGCGGCAAACGTGAGGCGATCAATATGATCGAAGTCGATGCCAAAGAAGTCGGCGAAGATGTCACCGCCGAGGCCGTCAAGCAGGCGCATGTGTTCGTCAAGCAGACCTGCGACTTGGTCGATGAATTGGCCGCCAAGTGCAGCCCGGTTAAAGAAACGCCGATTTTTGCTCTGGACGAAGCGCTCTGCAAGCAGCTTGAAGATGAAACATTCGGGGCGTTTTATGACGCCTATCAGATCAAGGTCAAGGCCGAACGCAACGCGGCGATTCAGGCGATTGCAGACCAGGCCACCGAAAAGTACGTGACTGCCGAAACGCCTGCCTGCACCCCGACGCAGCTTAAGCGGATGCTTGAAAATATCCAGTGGAAGGTGATGCGAAAAATACTGCTGGAAGGCAAGCGTCCGGACGGTCGCGGGTATGACCAGATTCGTCCGATCGCCTGCGAAGTCGGTATTCTGCCGCGTTCGCACGGCTCAGCGCTCTTTACACGCGGCGAAACGCAGGCGCTGGTCTCCTGTACGCTCGGCACCGGACGCGATGAACAGATCGTGGACGGCCTGGTCGATGAATTCGGTCAGGACTTTATGCTGCATTACACCTTCCCGTCGTTTTCGGTCGGCGAGGTGCGTCCGTTCCGCGGCCCCGGCCGACGCGAGATCGGCCACGGCGCACTGGCCGAAAAGGCGCTCCAACAGCTCAAACCCGCTGAGGCGGACTTCCCTTATACCATCAAGATTGCGTCGGACATCACTGAGTCCAACGGCTCCAGTTCAATGGCGTCGGTCTGCGGCGGTTGTTTGGCGATGATGGATGCCGGCGTCCCGATCGCTCGGCCCATCGCGGGCATCTCGGTCGGGCTGGTTACCGAAGGCGACCGTTATGAACTGCTGACCGATATCATCGGCGACGAAGACCACTTCGGCGATATGGATTTCAAGGTCGCCGGCACAGCAAAAGGCATCACGGCCATTCAACTGGACATCAAGGCGACCGGCCTGCCGCATCAGATTATGGTCGAAGCCCTGGAGCGCGCCCGCAAGGCACGCCTGCAGATTCTCGATACGATGGCCAAGGCCATCGCCGAGCCGCGTCCGACGCTGAGCGAATATGCCCCGAAGATCATCTCGATCAAGATCGATCCGGAATTCATCGGCAAGATCATCGGCCCGTCCGGCAAGAACATCCGGGCGATCCAGGAACAAACCAAATCGCTCATCGACATTGAAGAGGACGGCACGGTTTCGATCAGTTGTGTCGGCGGCGACGGCCACCTCAAGGCGCGCGATATCATCGAAGCGATGACCACGCCGCCCAAGGTCGGACGGATCTATCGCAATGCCAAGGTCGTCTCGGTTAAGGAGTTCGGCGTGTTCGTCGAGCTGACGCCGGGCGTCGAGGGATTGTGCCATATCAGCGAACTGAGTGACGGGTATGTCAAGAGCGTCGATCAGGTCTGCAAAGCCGGCGATACGATTGACGTCAAATTGCTCTTGATCGACGAGCAGGGCCGGTTTAAGCTCAGCCGTAAAGCGGCGCTGGCCGAGATGAAAAATGCCGATCAGGCAAGTTCATAAGTAAAGGATAACGCTGCGGCCGGTTTGTAAGTGCCGGTTCGCAGCGTTTTTATTGGTCTTCGTCGCAAAGCGCACTGTTTTGCTGACCTCCAATGTAGATTTATTGGGGAAAGTGAACAGCTATGTCGCTTCGAACATCGCATCATTCTGAACCGGCAGTGTGAAAAACCATGGTGAAAAAAGAAGCGGTCATCGTGATTGCCGTTCCCCAAGCCTCCGAGGCCGAGCGCATCGCGTCGGTCTTTGCCGCACAGGGATTCAGGACGCATACGGCGTCC
The DNA here is from genome assembly GCA_012729675.1 of Phycisphaerae bacterium. GTDB lineage: Bacteria > Planctomycetota > Phycisphaerae > Sedimentisphaerales > Anaerohalosphaeraceae > T3Sed10-213. The sequence continues at coordinate 9,780 of JAAYCR010000086.1, forward strand.
GGTCGCGACGCGACGATGGAGCATTTGGAGAACGCGCCCGTCAGCGTTGTGCTCTGCGCTTATACCTTTGAGCGGGACAGCGACGGGCTGGATGTGTTGGCGTCCGTTCGCCGGCAAAATCCCGGTATTGCCGTGATTATGCTGGCCGACCGGCCGGACCTCACGGCCTGCAAGCGTTCGCTCAAACTGGGGGCGTATGATTTTCTGGCCGAGCCGCTCGAGAACGATGAGCTTGTGCGTTTGGCGCAGGAACTGCGTCCCGCCGGCGTAGCCAAAGGCATCGAAGATTTTACCTTTCCCGGCGTCTATAGCCGAAGCCCGGCCATGCAGGGCGTCTATCGCATCCTCCGGCGTGTCGCTCCAACGGATTTGACAGTGCTGATCGAGGGTGAATCGGGTACGGGCAAGGAACTGACCGCCCGCGCCCTGCACACCAATTCCAAACGAAACAACAAACCTTTCTATCCGCTCAACTGTGCCGGCCTGACCGAGACGCTGCTGGAAAGCGAGCTGTTCGGCCACGTCAAAGGCGCCTTTACCGGCGCAACCGCCGACCGCAAGGGGCTGTTCCAGATGGCCGACCGCGGCACGCTCTTTTTGGATGAGATCGGCGATATGCCCCTGCTGATGCAGGCCAAGCTGCTCCGCGTGCTCGAAGACGGACTGGTCTTGCCTGTCGGCGGCAACACGCCGGTCAAGGTGGACGTTCGCGTCATCAGCGCCACCAATCACGACCTGGCCAAACTCGTCGAAGAAAAAAAATTCAGGCAGGATTTGTATTTCCGCATCAAAGGGGTCAGCGTGACGCTCCCGCCGCTGCGCAATCGGCCACAGGATGTGCCGGAACTGTTCGGCTTTTTTCTCAAGGATGCCTGCGAGGAGATCGGCGCCGATATTCATCGGATCACCGAGCCGGCGATGCGGGCGCTGATGAGCTATGCGTGGCCGGGCAATATCCGCCAACTGCGCCACGTCGTGCGGACGATGGTCGCCCTGTGCGACCGCGACACCATTGACCTGCGCGACCTGCCGCCGGAGATCGGCCGCATCAAGCAGCTTGAGGCGCCCGTCTCGCAGATGGCGCATCTGAGCACCGCGGGCGTCGAGACGGTCGGCCTGCCGCTGGAAGAAGTCGAGCGCGAACACATCCGCCGCACGCTGGAGGCCACCGGCCACAACCGTGCTGAAGCCGCCAAACTGCTCCAAATCGGCGAGCGCACCCTCTACCGCAAGATCAAAGAATACAACCTGTAAAGTTACCTCGTTTCCCAATCCAGCAGGCGTTTTTTGGTGTGGATGCCGCCGGGGGCGGAAAAGCCGCCGAGCGAACCGTCTTTTCGCAGCACCCGATGGCACGGAATGATCAGGGGAAGCGGATTTTTGCCCACGGCGTTGGCGACGGCACGGACGGCGCGCGGTCGGCTGCTTCGGATTGCCAGATCGGTGTAGTCAGAGGTTTGGCCGTACGGGATGCCGCGAAGGGTCAGCAGGACGGCCAGTTCAAACGGCTCGAAACCGGATAAATCGACCGCCACATCGGAAAAATCCACACATTGACCCTCAAAATAGGCGGCTACCCGCTCCTGCGATTGGCCGAAGGTTTTAATCGGCCGGGCGGACTGGCAACCGTCTTTCAATAAATAGGATACAACGTCTTCCCGGGCATCCAGCGGCAGACACGCGCCCACGAGGCCCTTTTCATTACCGAGCAGGCCGAACCAACCCCAGCGCGTTTTGAAAATCGAATAGATCATTGCGTGTCAAAGAGTTTCTCAAAGTGCCTGAGGAGGGCCGCGGCCGAGCGGGTTTTGGAGAAGTTCTCAAATGTTTGCCAGTTGTCGTCCCGGGTTTTGATGTGCAGGGTTGAACGTTCCGCACCGATAGCGCCAGGGGGATTGGCGACGACCATATCGAGTTTTTTTCGGCGAAGTTTCTGCTCGGCATTGGCGAAGATGTCCCGGTCTTCAAGGGCAAAGCCGCAGATGCGCTGGCCGTGTTTTTTGTGCCGCCCGGCCCAGGCGAGAATGTCGGGAGTGGGCTTAAGATGCAGGACAAGCTCGGTGTTGTGCTTTTTGAGCTTATGCGTGCTGGTCTTTGCGGGGCGATAATCCGAGACGGCGGCGGTCATCAGCAGGCCGTCGCATCTGTCAAACGCCGCTTTGACGGCCGCGAACATTTCCGCACTCGTCTCCACCGGCACAACCGTCGCCCCGGCAGGCGGTTTCAGTGCCGTCGGAGCCGTAATGAGCGTGACGCGATGGCCGGCTTTGAGGGCGGCACGGGCCAAGGCATACCCCATCCGCCCGGAGCTGGCATTGCTGATAAATCGCACGGGGTCAATATATTCCCGCGTGCCGCCGGCTGTAATCAGGATATTCAATTTCTTCTTATGCATAAATTATGTATATCTTCTTCGTTTCAGAGGTCGCTCACGCATGCGATAGTATAGAGAGAAATCCGTATTTTGAAAGAGGTTTCATAAAACAACATTTCCCCACTGTAGCTATGGAAGATATGGAAATGCTGGTGGACGAGCTTATGACGAAATTGGGGATCAATTCCGAAGGAACAGCCAGCAGATCGCCGCGGCCTGCGCGATGAGGATGATATCGAGAATAAACTGAAAACTCAGCTTGTTGATTTTGTGCCGAAAGACCAGTTGCCCTGCAATCGCCCCCGGCGTTCCGCCGGCAAGCGACCAAAGATGGAGCGTTCTTTCCGAGACCCTGAATTTTTGCCGACAGGCCAGCGATTTGTCATATCCATAGACCAAAAAGCTTCCCGCATTGACGGCGGCCAGATAGACCGTCAACGGCCGCGGAATGCTCTGGCCATAGAGGATATAGCCGCCGATGATCGAGAGCACAAAGCCCCATTGAATAAGGGTGTTAAATACAGTCCAAAGGCGCAGTCGCGGGCGATGATTTTTCGTTGTTACAGTGCCTGTTTGCAGAGACGGCTTATTGCGATATCTTTTCATAACGTGCTATGGGGCGGTCGGCTCGTTCAGTTGCATGACGATAAATCCGTGCATCGTATCCAGCCCGACGGCCTTGGTGGGTTGATGCGTAAAGACCAGCAGCAGCCTGCTGCGGGGGAAGTACCAGGCCGCGTCGATGGTGTAATTGAAGAACAGCCCGTGGTCGGAGAATAGCAGCGGAACGGCCTTGACGCTGACGGCGGGGGGATGTTTTGTCGGCGATTTCTGTGCGGCGTAGAATGTTTGGGCGTTGCTGCCGCCGTCGTAAACGTGGGCGAAAAATTGTTCGGTCAGCGATGCGTCCGTCGCCGGGGCGCGCACGGTCCAGTCCAGATCGGAATGCCCCCATGCGTGGTCGTCAAGCGGTTTGAGTGCCATCACCGGGTCGGTGCGAAAGATATTCTTCAGGTCAGCCGCAAAAGTCCAGTCGTCATAAGTTCGCAGCATCGACTGCCCGTCGGCAGCGCCTTTGTCTGTCACCGTCACCTGATGCAGCATCGACAGTTCATATTCCCCGCCGATGTCCTGACCGATCCAGATGACATCGCCGCTCTTGAACAAAAGCCGATAGGTCTGCTCGCCATTCGTCGAGGCCTTTGCGGTAAAACAGCAGAGGAGCAGAAGAACTACAAACAAGCGTATTGTGGCCATAGCTATACCTTTTTTTTGTGCTATTGTTTATAAAAGTTATATATTTTATAAATTTTGCAAATTTCAGTTGAACCTGCCGTTTACTTATGCGATAGTATAGGCAGAAATCCTAATTTTGAAAGAGAGTTTCGCTATGACAACCATTAGTATGTCTGAAATCAGATTAAAATTATCAGATTTAGCCAACCGCGTCATCTACGGCGGGGAACGGGTGGTGGTCGAAAAGAATCACAAGCCCGCGTTCGCCATTGTGTCTATGGAAGATATGGAATTGCTGGAGCGGCTGGAAGATGAAGCCGATATCAAGGCCGCCGAAGAGGCCCTCAAAGAGGGAAAATTTATTCCCTTGGACGATCTTGTGAAGGAATTGGGAATCGAAGAAGGAGATTAGAACAAGGATGTATAAGGTTGAGGTAGGGCACAGGGCATCCAAGTTTATGCACAAACTGGATTCGCCGCTGCAAAGTCTGATTGTTCGGAAACTGCGTGAACTGGAACAGGACCCGCGCCCGGCAGGGTATAAACGCGTGCAAGGATATAAAGACTTCTATCGCGTTCGTTGCGTCGATTATCGCATCGTCTATACGATTCGCGACACTCAACTGTTGGTGCTGGTGATTCAAATCGGCCATCGGCGGGATGTGTATCGGAAGATATAAACAATACAACCCTTAAAAGACGGCAAAAAATACAGAACCTCATTTTAATGCTTTGAGTACCGCTGCATTGACAATGCCTTTTTCGCTTTCGAGAAAGCAGAAGAATTTTTTCAGTGCCAAACGGCGATCTGCTGGTGTGGACGAATCCCACACCTTCCGTTTCCACCACTGATTAAAATTCGTGTTAACCATCCCTCGCGTAATCTCCTCAATGCGCATCACATCGGTATATTTGCATAGAAACTCGATAAACATCTCGACAATGCAGGTGTGTTTTCGCGCAGTGCGTAGAGAAAATTTGTTTTCCAGATAACACTCAAATTCCTCTTTTAACGAAGTCAGCATATCCCGAAAGGGCTGCCGCTGCTGCTCGGCTTCTTTGAGCAGTTTGAAATACTCGTGAATCTTATCGCCGGGAATTACACCTTTGCCTTGAAACACTTTTGCCATAAAGACCTCCTTAACGAAGGTATGAATTGTGAGTGTTTTAACAACGACTTTTTATCATTTGGGTGACGGCGTCGAGGATGGCGGCGGGGTCGGCCATGCGGCCGAGGCCTTCGGTTCCGCAGGCCAGGCGGCCGGCGTCGGGGCCGAGGGTGCGAAACTTCAATTGCTGCCGGATGCGGGTCAGGTTGCCCTGTACGACGGGGTTGTCCCACATACGGCTGTTCATGGCCGGGGCCAGCAGGACGGGCTTGTTCCACACGACGCACAGGGTTGTGCTGAGCAGGTCGTCGCACAGGCCGTTTGCGATCTTGGCGAGGATATTGGCGGTGGCGGGGGCGACGACGACCGCATCGGCCCAGTCGGCCAGCTCGATGTGGCCGATGTCAAACGCCGACGGGGCGGCCCACATCGACGTATAGACCGGCTGGTGCGTCAGGGCCTGAATGCACACCGGTGTAATCAGCTTGCAGGCGTTCTCGGTCATAACCGTCCGCACCTGCGCACCGGCGGCGGTCAGCTTGCCGGCCAAGTCCGCTGCCTTATAAGCCGCGATGCCCCCGCTGATCCCCAGCAGGATCTTGGCATTTTCAAGTTGTGCGTTTGAATCCGTCATACGCAATCTTAAGCACCATCGTCATTCCATGCACCCACAAGCTGCGCTTGAAGGTGCCACCCGTCATATAAAACAGCACGCCGAAGGCGTTCCTTACTTTTGACTTTTTCCTTTTAACTTTTAACTTTTCAAAACGGGTCGGCTTTAATCTTTTCTTTCTTGGGTGTCTGCGCGGCCGCCTCTTCCAGCACGATCTTGCCCTGACGGATTTCTTCGACGACGATCTCCATCGAGGTCATCCCTTCGGTGTCCTCAATCAGCGGGCGGCCGCCTTCCATAAGCTCAATCATCCGTTTTTGAATCAGCGCCGAAAGCTTAAACCGGCCGCCGATTTTGTTCAAAATTGTTGTGTCTTTCAATTCTTCAATCATTTTGACCTCTGACTCGTTATTGGTTTTGATGTTCCTGAATTATGTTGACCACGTCCCGAACCGCCTTGTCCAGCACGTCATTGACGACAAAAAATTCATAATGCAATTTGCCTGCGGCGATTTCGGTCTCGGCTTTGGCCAGCCGTCGCTGACGGGCCTGTTCGTCTTCGCCGCGGTTGCGGGCTTCGATGCGCCGCAGCAGTTCGTCGATCCGCGGCGGCAGGATAAAGATCATCACGGCTTCGGGCATCGCAGCCTTGACCTGCACGCCGCCCTGCACGTCGATTTCCAGAATCACCGTTTGCCCGTCGGCCATCGCTCGCTCGACCGGATCGCGCGGCGTGCCGTAATGATTGCCGAAGACCTCGGCGTGTTCCAAAAACGCCCCGTCGGCCAATCGTCGCTGGAATTCGTCCTTCGACAAAAAAGAATAGTCTTTGCCGTCCGTTTCGCCGGCGCCCCGCGGGCGGGTCGTGGCCGAGACGCTCAAGTGCAGCCCCAGCCGCTGGACCGCCTGCCGGACAATCGTACTCTTGCCGACGCCAGACGGCCCGCTGACGACGACCAATTTTCCCTGTCGCTTCGACATCTCCATCGGCGGCCTACTCAACGTTCTGAACCTGCTCTTTGAGCCGGTCCACCGCGCACTTGATGTCGATCACCCGGCGGATGATCTCGGCGTTGGCGCTTTTGCTGCCGATGGTGTTGGCCTCACGCAGCATTTCCTGCGTGATAAAATCCAGCCGTCGGCCGACCGCCTCGCCGGTGGTACAGCTTTGGCGAAATTGCCGCACGTGGGCATCCAGCCGGCTGATTTCTTCGGCGATATCGCACCGGTCGGCGTAGATGGCCGTTTCGCGCGACAGTTGATCCTCAACAATCGTCAACTTCGCGTTGGCCAGCAGGTCGTCCACGCGCCGCCGCAGTTTTTCGTAATATTCATGCACCACGCCGGCGGCCTGTTGAACAATCGCCGTCAGATGCGTCTCGATGGCGTCGCAGTTTTTCAGCAGGTCCTGTGCCAGCTCGCGTCCCTCGTCCAGCCGTGACTGACGGAGCTGCGCGATGGCTGTTTCGCTCAGTGCCAGGACGGTGTGCCGCATTTTGGCGACGGTCTCTTCGTCCGGAATCACGGGCTGAACAATGCCCGGCAGATTCATCAGCGCCGCCAGATCGATCCGGCACGCCCCGCTGCTTGCGCCCAGCAAATCGCCCAGCCGGTCGATATAGGCCTTGAGCGTGAACTCATCAATATCGAACAGCGCCCGTCCGGAGATGTTCTTCATCCGCAGCGAGTAGGACACCGTTCCGCGATGAATGCGGTCGCGATGCAGCTTCTCGATGTCGCCTTCCATAAACGCAACGATATCCGGAAGACGCATCTGCGCCTTGAAGTAGCGGTTGTTGACCGACCGCACCTCGACGGTGTAAATCACTCCGTCGCATTCTGTACAGGCCTGGCCAAATCCCGTCATACTGCTGATCATCGCACAAGTCTCCGGTATGCGTCTTCGGCGTTAATCCTGCTCAACAGGCGACTCGACGGGGGCATCCATCTCGTCGGCGGCGTCTTGTGCCGCTTGGGTCATGTCTTCGACATCGACATCAGTCGGTACGGTTGTCTCCGTATCGGGCATAGCGGGCTGCATTGGTGCGGGCATCTCAGGTATCGGCGTCACTGAAGGAGCCAGACCCGAATCGCTCGACGGACGCATATACTTGCCCATCACAACCGCCCCGATCAGAAACAGTGAGATCAGGCTGATCGTCACCCACGTCAAAAAGTCACCCGTTTTGGTGCCCAGCAGGCTGTTGGCTCCGCCGCCGCCGAAGGCTGCGCCGATACCGCCGCCGCGACCCTTCTGGATCAGCACCACCAAAATCAGCCCCAGCGCCAGCAACACCCACAGCGCCGCAAACATCGTCCACAAAATAGAAATCTTCGCAAGCGGAAGCATCATCATTTTTGTTTACCTCTAAAAAATGTTCGTGTTATATTGCCAACCGCCTTACGCGACGGTTTTGATCATTTGTGTAAAATCTTCGACCTTCAGGCTCGCCCCGCCGACCAACAGGCCGTCCACGTCCGGCTGCGCCATCAGCTCGGCGGTGTTGCTCGGCTTGGCCGAGCCGCCGTACTGGATGCGCATCGCCGCGGCAATGTCCTTGCTGTAGAGTTTTTCGATCAGGGCGCGAATCGCCTGATGGACTTCCTGTGCCTGCTCTTTGGTCGCAGTGCGTCCGGTGCCGATGGCCCACACCGGTTCGTAGGCAATCGTGACCGCCGCGATACGCTCATTGCAGATGCCTTCCAGGCCGCCGCGTACCTGGGCTTCGACGACGTCCATCGTCTTGCCGGCGTCGCGCTCTTCCAGCAGCTCGCCGACACACAGGATCGGCAGCAGCCCGCCGTCGATGGCGGCCTTGACCTTTTTGTTAATCAGGGCGTCGGTTTCGCCGATGACGTGCCGCCGCTCGGAATGGCCGAGAATAACGTAGGTGCAGCAGCAGTCTTTGAGCATCGCGCAACTGATCTCGCCGGTGAAGGCGCCGTCGCCTTCGAAATAGACGTTCTGGGCGCCGAGGGCGATGTTCGAGGCGCTCAAGGCAGCGGCGGCTGATTGCAGATAGACAAACGGCGGACAGACCGCCACATCGACCGTCTCGATGCCTTGCAATTCCTTGGCCAATCCGGCGGCCAGAGCCACGGCCGTTGCGCTGTTGGTGTTCATCTTCCAGTTGCCGGCGATAAAAGGCTTTCTCATCGAAAAACTCTCCTGACATTTAACATTTAACGTTACACATTTAACATTTTCTACATGATCGTCGTGCTGCGCGGGAAACTGCCCAGTACCGACAATTGCAGGCAGTGCTGCTTGGCCTCGGCCAGCGCCTTGTGCACCTGCCCGTCCAGTCGATGTCCGAGAAAATCGACAAAGAAATAGTATTCCCACTCGCGTTTTTTATTCGGCCGCGAGCCGATATTGGTCATATTCAGATCATACTGCTTAAAGACGTTCAGCACATCCACCAGCGCACCGGTGCGATGGGCGGTGCTGAACAAGACAATCGACTTGTCGTCGCCGCTGGGCTGGGCGTCTTTTTTACTGATAATCAAAAACCGGGTGATATTGTTCGAGATATCCTCGATATCCTGGCACAATATCTTCAATCCGTAGATTTCGGCCGCAATCGCCGCCGCAATCGCCGCCGAGCCGGTCTCCGTGGCGGCCGTCTGCGCCGCCCGCGAGGACGAGGCTACCGGTATCGTCTTGGCCTCTTTGAACGTCGCGGCCAGCCAATTACGGCACTGGGCAAAAATCTCCGGCTGCGAATAAATCCGCTCAATCTGCGCCATCGGGCAATTGGCCATCAAGTGATGGTGAATCGCCATATTCGCCTCGGCGCAGACCATCACGTCGGTTTCGACAAAGGCGTCCAGCGATTCCCGTACGCCGCCGCCGGCGCTGTTTTCCACCGGCACGATGCCGAAGTCGCAATGGCCTTTGCTGACCTCTTCAAAGATGCCGCGGATATCCGCCAGGGCCTCGTAATCGACGCTCTGGCCGAACTTTAAGATTGCGGCATTGTGCGAAAAACTGCCTTTCGGCCCCAGATACCCGATCCGCAACGGCCGCTCCAGAAAGAACGAGCCGCTCATAATCTCGCGCCAGATTGCCGCCAGTGCCCTATCCGGCAAAGGGCCTTTATTAATCTCAGCGATCTTGTCCAGCACGGCTTTTTCGCGGTGCGGCACATAGATCGGCGTTTCACTGTCCTGTTTGAGCTTGCCGACTTCGACGACAACCTGCGCACGCTCATTGATCAGCTCGACGAGCTTTTCGTCAATCGCATCGATTTTTTTACGCAACTCATCCAGCGACATCGGCAAAGGCAGCCTTTAGCCATTAACCCGGTAGATAATGTTCCAATTTCCAATTTCAGCAGAATACCTCTATTTAGCAAAAAAAACTCGTCTCGTCAATAAAAATGCAAAAATGTCGAACAAAGAAGATAAACAAGACAAAAAACAGCCAAATCGTATCGATTTGAGGATTGACAGGACAGAACAGGGGCTGTAAGATGGCCATCTTTGTACCGCACAGTGGCGAATGATTTGTTACCCTTTTTGAACAGGAGACTTGGAATTGATGACTAACGTAACGTTGATTACAGGCGACGGGATTGGGCCGGAGATCGCGGACGCGACACGGCGGTGTATCGATGCGACGGGAGCGGCGATTGCATGGGACGTGCAGTTGGCCGGCGTGGACGTGATGGAAACGGCGGGTACGCCGCTGCCGGAGGCGACGCTGGAGTCGGTCAAGAAAAACGGCGTTGCGCTCAAGGCCCCGATCACGACACCGGTGGGGACAGGCTTTCGCAGTGTCAACGTGCATCTGCGGCAAATGTTCAATCTCTATGCCTGCGTGCGGCCGTGTAAGAGCTATGTCGGCGTGCGGAGCAAGTATGACAACATCGATCTGGTGATTGTGCGCGAGAATACCGAAGACCTGTACGCGGGCATCGAATACGAAAAAGGCTCCAGGGAAACGCTGGAACTGATCGACTGGCTCAACGCCCACAGCAGCCGTAAGATCGGCCCCGACGCCGGCATCAGCATCAAGCCGATCACCGTCGCGGGAACCGAGCGCATCGTCAGCTATGCGTTCGAATACGCCCGCAAGATGGGACGCAGCAAGGTGACATCGGTGCATAAGGCCAACATTATGAAATATACCGACGGTCTGTGGCTGGAGATCAGCCGCGAGGTGGCCAAACGCTACACCGACATCGAGTTTGAAGACCGTATTGTGGATAATATGTGTATGCAGCTTGTCCAGAAACCGGAACTGTACGATGTGATCGTGCTGCCGAACCTGTACGGCGATATTCTGAGCGACTTGTGCGCCGGTCTGGTCGGCGGGTTGGGGATGGCTCCGGGCGCCAATGTCGGCGAAAAAGAGGCGATTTTTGAGGCCACACACGGCAGCGCACCGAAATACAAGGGACTGAACAAGGTCAATCCGGTCGCCCTGATCCTCAGCGGCGTCCTGCTGCTGCGGCACTTGGGGATGATGAAAGAGGCCGAGCGGCTGGACAGCGCCGTGGCCGCGGTCATCGCCGAGGGCAAATCGGTCACCTATGATATGAAGCCCGACCGCGACGATCCGACCGCCGTGGGCACACAGGAAATGGCCGACGCGATTATTGCCAAAATCAAGGCGGGACGATAGACGATAGGAGAGGTATCGCCGGCTTCCAGCCGGCTTTTGCGGTTGTGTGCCGGCAGGATGCCGGCGGTACGTTGTTGGCCGCCTTACGGGATGGTCCGCGTGAATCAGAAAACGTTTCGACAACTTCTATCGGGAACCGACGCCACCGCCGGTGCAAAGGCTCTAAGAGTCTTGCTCCGGCTTGTTTCCGGCCCCTATGCGGCGACGGTGTGGGGGCGAAATGTGCTGTACGACCGCGGTCTGCTCAAGACCGCCGCGGCGGCGGTTCCGGTCATCAGTGTCGGCAACATCACCACCGGCGGCACAGGCAAGACGCCGTTGGTGATTTGGCTGTGTCGGATGCTGGAGAGCAAGGGGCTGCGGCCGGCGATCCTGACGCGCGGCTATAAGAGCGAACAGGAAAAACTCTCCGATGAGCCGGCGCTGCTGGCCAAGGCGTGCCCGAATACGGCCGTCATTGTCAATCCCGACCGTGCGGCCGGGGCGGCAAAGGCCGTTGCCAGGCACGCCGCCGATGTGCTGGTGCTGGACGACGGATTTCAGCATCGCCGTCTGAAGCGTGACCTCAATATCCTGACGCTGGATGCGACGTGTCCGTTTGGCTATGGGCATATTCTGCCGGCGGGGCTGTTGCGCGAGCCGCTCTCGGGCGTGCGGCGGGCGGATGTGATTGTCATCACCCGCTATGACCAGGTCGAACCGATGACGATTGAGCGGCTCCAAGAACGGCTGGCGGTCTTGGCGACGGGCGTACCGGTGGTCAAGGCAACCCATCGCCATACCCGCGCAGTCATGTTCGGCGAAAAAGAAATACCGCTGGCTTCGCTGGCGGGCAAACGCGCGTTTGTGTTTTGCGGCATCGGCAACCCGGAGGTGTTTTTTGCCCACGTGCGGCAAAACGGCATTGAGGTGGCCGGGACGCGCATCTTCAATGACCATCATCCTTATACGCAGGACGAGATCAAGGCGCTTGCCGCCGAGGCTGCCGCCTGCGGGGCCGAATGGCTGTTGTGCACGCAGAAGGACTGGGTCAAGACCGCGCTGCTGCATACGAACAACACGCCGATCACGCCGGCGTATCTGGCGATGGAACTGGACTTTATCGACGGGGTCGATATACTGAAGGCGCGGATTGATGAAGTCGTCGAGAAGGTAGAAGTTTGATGATAGAGGTTAGAGGATAGAAGGCAGAAGACAGAGAAACGATGAGTTATACGCATTTACTGAAGACGATTACACGGCTCGGCTCGCCCAAGATATTGCTGGCGGGTGATTTTATGCTGGACAGCTACATCTACGGCGACGCACTGCGGATCAGCCCGGAAGCACCGGTTCAGGTGCTCAGCGTGGTACGGAGGGAGTACAGCGGCGGCGGGGCCTCGTCGGTGGCCGCCGACCTGCTGACGCTGGGGGCGCGGTGTGCGTGCATCGGTGTTCTCGGCAGCGACCTGAACGGCGAGCGGCTGCTGGGGCTGCTCAACCAGATGGGGGCGGATACCTCCGGAATATTGCGGCTGGACAGCCGGCCGACCATCAGCAAAGAACGCATCATCGGTCTGGCTCAGCACCGCCATCGTCAGCAGCTCTTGCGCGTGGATGAGGAGTGCACCGATTCGCTGACGGATGAGGAATATCAGCGGCTTCTGGAATACTACCAACGGCATCTTGCCGATTGCGACGCAGTTTGTTTGCAGGATTACAACAAAGGCTTGCTGGCAACGGCGTTTTGCCAAACCTTGATAAAGACGGCTCGAATCGCCGGAAAGCCCGTGCTGGTCGATCCGCCGCTGGGGCAGGATTACAGCAAGTTTACCGGCGCGACGCTGATGACGCCCAACCGCAAGGAGACCTCGGTGGCGGTGGGGTTTGCCGTCGAGACGATGGACGATGCGGCGCGGGCGGCGACCGTGCTGCGTGAGCGTTTGGCGATGGAGGCGGCGGTCATCACGCTGGATAAAGAGGGCGTTTATTTTTGCACGGCCGACGGCGGCGAGCATCTGCCGACGATTCCGCGAACGGTCTATGACGTGACCGGTGCGGGGGATATGATGCTGGCGATGACCGCGGCGGCGATGGCGGCGGGGGCCGATCTTCGGACGGCACTGCAGCTTGCCAATATCGCCGGCGGCATCGAGGTCGAGAAATTCGGCGTCGCCACCGTCAGCGTCGATGAGATCGTCAATGAAATTCTCACCCGCCACCGCAGCAAGACCGGAAAGATTCAGGAACTGGATACACTCTTGGTGGAGCTGGACTATCACCGCCAGCAGAATGAAACCCTCGTCTTTACCAACGGCTGTTTTGACGTGCTGCATCGCGGGCATCTGGAATACCTAAAATTCTGCAAACAGCACGGCAACGTGGTGGTCGTCGGGCTTAACAGCGACCGCTCTGTGCGGCAGCTCAAAGGCCCGAGCCGCCCAATCAACAATCAGCACGACCGCGCGGCGCTGCTGGCGGCGCTGGAGTGCGTCGATTATGTCGTGGTGTTTGATGAGCCGGACCCGATGGCGCTGGTGACGGCGATCTGTCCGGATGTACTGGTCAAAGGCGCGGATTGGGCCGAAAAAGGCGTCGTCGGACGAGAGTTTATCGAAGCCCGCGGCGGACGGGTGGTGTTGGCGCCGATGGTCGAGGGCAAAAGCTCGACCCTGACGATTGAAAAACTCAACGCATCCGGCACATCGGAAAAGACGGAGACCCATCCCTCATGACGAATAAGGCGGTATTTCTGGACAGGGACGACACGCTCATCAGCGATCCGGGGTATATCAAACACCCCAGCCAGGTCAAGCTGCTGTCCGGTGTCGGGCAATCGCTGACGCTGCTGAAGAAAATGGGCTATCTGCTGGTGGTGGTAACGAATCAATCCGGCGTAGCGCGAGGGATACTGACCGAGGCGGAATTAGAACAGATTCACCATCACCTCAAGAAGCTGCTGGCCGACGAGGGGGTGTATCTGGATGCGGTTTACCATTGTCCCTATCATCCGGAGGGGACGGTCAAAAAATATACCAAAGAAAGCGATTTGCGCAAACCTCAGCCCGGCATGTTGCTCAAGGCCGCCAAAGAGCTGGATATCGACCTGTCGCAGTCGTGGATGGTCGGCGATTCGTATCGGGACATTGCCGCCGGACACCGGGCGGGCTGTCAGACGATCCTGCTGGATACGCCCGGCAAGACGCAGGTACGCGACTTTTACGACCCGGAGCCGGACAAACGCGCCGTCAATCTGCGGGAGGCGGTCAATATCCTGCGCATGGTGGAGTTTCAGCAGAAGGCACAGGCCGCTCGCGCCGCGCGCGGGCAGGACGAAGAACCCGCCGCCGCCGCCGCACCGCCGGCAGCCGATGTCCCGGCTGTATCGCCCGCCGTCGAAGAAATGCCGCCGCCTGCTGAACCGGACGCAACGAAAGAAGACACGGCATCGGCGGCATCCGTCGAAGATACTTTTATTCAACAACCCCAGGCGCCCGCGCCGCAGCCGTCTGCACCTGTTGAGACCAAACCCGAACCCAGACCGGAGCCTGCGGCCGCTTCAGCTCCAGAGGACACCTCGCGCCAATTGCTGGAGGAAATCCTGCATCGCGTCAAGACCAATAGCCGTTACGACCAGTACGCGGAGTTTTCGGTCTTTATGCTGCTGGCGTGGCTGGTACAGGCGCTGGCGGCGTTTGCCCTGGTGCTGAGCGTGTGGTTTTGGCTGGACAAAGACCGCGGCGTCGAGGCGGTGCAGACGATGATCGGCTATGCCGTCGCACTCCAGCTTCTGGTGATCGCGCTGCTGATGATGCACGACAAGAACAAATAGCCGCTGCCGATGACAACACACGACAACATTCTGATCTGGCTGCCGTCGCCGCTGGGCGATGCGATCTGTGCAACGCCTGCGCTGCGTGCGCTGCGTGCGCATTGGGCCGGGGCGCATCTGACGTTTTGGGCCGCGCCGTTTACGCAGGCGATATTGTCGCCGTCGCCGTTTTGCGATGCCTGGCTGACGCCGCCGAAAGGGTTCTCGGAGCAGGTCAAACAGCTTCGTGCCGCGTCCTTCGATACGGCGGTGCTGCTGAAAAACTCGTTCGGCTCGGCGCTGACCGTGCGGCTGGCGGGCATTGAGCGGCGGGTTGGCTATGCGCGGGACGGGCGGTCGTTTTTGCTGACCGACGGGATTGAACCGGTGAAAGATGAAACCGGCAAATTCAAACCGGTCTCATCCGTGCAGTACTACTTGACGCTGGCCGAGTCGCTGGGGGCTGTGCCGACCAGCGGCCTGCCGGAGTTGGACGTGGCCGCATCGGATCAGGAAGCGATTGACAAACAATTTCCGGAACTGGATAATACCCAGCGGCCGTTGGTGATTTTTGTGCCGGGCGGGGCGTTTGGCCCCAGCAAACTCTGGCGGCCGGAGCGGTTCGCGGCCTGTGCCGACGCCCTCATCGAGCGGCACAATGCGCAGGTCATTATCTCGATTGCGCCGACCGACGCCGAGCGCAAGATTGCCGAGGCGATTGGGTCGCACAGTCGTCGGCCGCTGAGGCATACCGGCGCGATGGCGCTGACGGGCGGGCAACTGAAGGCGATGTTCAGCCGGGCGGCGCTGGTCGTGACCAACGACACCGGCCCGCGGCATATCGCCATCGCCCTGCGGCGGAAGGTCGTTACGCTGTTTGGCCCGAACGACCCGGCCCGGACGCATACCGGCTATGCGGATGAGATGCGCATCATCGGCCAAGGGCCGTGTGTGCCGTGCGACAAGCCCGTTTGCAAGGCGACGGCGCATTACTGTATGGAGTCGATCACGGTCGAGCAGGTGCTGGCGGTCGCCGAACATTTGCTGACCGCAAGGGACGTTAACCAATGACAATCGAACGCATACTATTACTGATTTTTGCGTATCTGGTCGGCTCGGTGCCGTTCGGCCTGCTGTTGGCGCGGACGCGCGGGGTGGACTTGCGCGCCGTCGGCTCCGGCAATATCGGCGCTACCAACGTCGGGCGGGCGCTGGGGCGAAAATACGGGATTCTTTGTTTTGTGCTGGATGTGCTTAAAGGACTGTTTCCGATGCTGCTGGCGCGATGGATCGGCGTGGTGTCGAGCCAGCCGCAGACGGATGAATTGTTCGTCTGGCTGCTGGCCGGCTGTGCGTCGGTGTGCGGCCATATTTTCCCGATTTATCTGCGGTTCAGGGGCGGCAAGGGCGTGGCCACCAGCTTGGGCGTGGTACTGGGCCTGTGGCCGTATTTTACCGTCTGCGGCGTGGTGGTGTTTGCCGTCTGGGGCATGTGCGTCTGGGTCTGGCGATATGTGTCGCTGGCGTCCATTGTTGCCGCCGTCAGTTTTCCGGTCGTCTTTGTGGTGCTGATGGGTGCGATAGAAAGCTGGCGATTTGCCCGGCTTTGGCCGTTGCTGGTCGTGGCGGTGCTGATGCCGGTGTTGGTCGTCGCCCGGCACGCCGAAAATATCAAACGCCTGCTCGAAGGCTCGGAAGATAAATTCGATCGCAAAAAATAAACCCTCATCGGGCGGCATCGGCCCTGCGTCGGGTGGCATCGGCTCTGCGCAGCAGACCGATGGAAAATCGTCTCAATAATTTAAAAGTATAGGAATTTGTATTTTACTCACGGGCAAGATGCCCGTGCTACGTTAATTTAAGTAACAAGAAAGGTAGTGGTTATAATGAAAGTTTTGGTCATCAACGCCGGCAGTTCGTCGATCAAATATCAGTTGTTCGAGATGCCGCAAGGGACAATTTTGGCACGCGGGATGGTAGAACGCATCGGCGAGGCACGCGCCAATCTGGTGCATAAGTACAACGGGGACGTGTATGCCGTCGAGATCGACGCGCCTGACCATGATACGGGGATGCAGGTGATTTTGAAAACGCTGGCCGACAACAAGGTCGGCGTGGTCAAGCAGATCTCCGAGATCCAGGCGGTCGGCCATCGCGTCGTTCACGGCGGCGAAGAATTCACCGGCTCGGTGGTCATCGACGACGCCGTCCTGAAGTCCATCGAGCATTACGCCGACCTTGCCCCGCTGCACAACCCGCCGAATCTGACCGGCATCCGTGCGGCCATACACGTGCTGCCCGATGCGGTGCAGGCGGCCTGCTTTGACACGGCCTTTCACACGAGTATCCCGCAAACGGCCTATATCTACGGCCTGCCGTATGAGATATACGAAAAGTATCGCGTGCGGCGGTACGGCTTTCACGGCACCAGCCACCGCTATGTCGCCCGCCGCTGCGCCAAACTGCTGGGCGCAGATAAGACGCAGGCCAACATCATCACCTGCCACCTGGGCAACGGCTGTTCGATTACGGCGGTCAAAGCGGGCAAGAGCGTCGATACGTCGATGGGGCTGACCCCGCTGGAAGGCCTCGTGATGGGCACACGCTGCGGCGATATCGACCCGGCGATTTTGTTCTATCTGGGCGAGAAGGGCTACACCGTCCAGCAGCTTAACACGATGTGCAACAAACAGAGCGGGCTGCTGGGGATATCCGGCGCGTCAAACGATATGCGTAATTTGCTGACCTTGGTCGAACAGGGGCACGATCGCGCCAAACTGGCGGTCGATATCTTTTGCTATCGCATCACGAAATACATCGGCGCTTATACCGCCGTGCTGGGGCGGCTGGACGCGGTGGTCTTTACCGGCGGCATCGGCGAAAACAATTCGTTTCTGCGCGCCCGCATCTGCGCCGACCAGCCGCAGATCGGAATGGTCATCGACCCGGCACGCAACACCGCCAAGGCATCCAACGAACGTCTCATCAGCAGCGACGATTCGCGGGTCAAGGTCTTTGTGATTCCGACGGACGAAGAAGCCGCCATCGCCGCCGACACCTGCGAGTTGGCCAAATAGAATCTGTATGAACCGTGTTGTTTGTTAAGGAAATCCAATGAAGATTGTCGCCGATCAGAACATTCCGTTTGTGGATGCGTGTTTTTCGTCAATCGGGCAGGTGTCGGTGTGTCCGGGACGGCAGCTCACGGCCGAGCATGTGGCCGAGGCGGATATGCTTTTGGTACGCAGCGTGACCAAGGTCAACGAGACGCTGCTCAAAGACAGTCGCGTCAAATTCGTCGCCACCGCCACCATTGGCGTTGAGCACGTAGATACGGCGTATCTGGCCGAGCGCGGCATCGGCTTTGCCTCGGCGCCGGGGTCGAACGCCAACAGCGTGGCCGAATATGTCGTTGCCGCGCTGCTGGTGCTGGGCAAGAAATATAAGTTTGCATTGGCCGGCAAGTCCATCGGCGTGGTCGGCGTCGGCTGCGTCGGCTCGCGCGTCGCACGAAAGTGCGCGGCGATGGGGATGACCGTCCTGCTCAACGACCCGCCGCTGGCAAGGCAAACCGGCGACAGCAAATACCGCCCGCTCAGTGATTTGTACGGCTGTGATTTTATCACTCTGCATACGCCGCTGACCCAAGAGGGCACGGATAAAACATATCATCTGGCCGATGCGGCCTTCTTTGCGGCGATCAAGAAAGGCGCATTCTTTATCAATACCTCCCGCGGCGGCGTTCACGACACGGCCGCTCTCAAAAACGCGATGGCCGCCGGCACACTCGACGGCGTCGTGCTGGACGTGTGGGAACACGAGCCGAACATCGACCCCGAACTGCTCCGCAAAGTGGATCTGTCCACGCCGCACATTGCGGGCTATTCGTTTGACGGCAAGGTGGCCGGGCTGCTGATGATCTATCGCGCTGCGTGCAAACATTTCGGCCTGACGCCGACGCATACCGAGGCGGATTTTCTGCCCGCGCCGAAAGTGCCCGAAATCGTCATCGACCCCGCCCGATTGGGCGACGGTATCGAGCGGATCGTTCACGATACCGTCCAGCAGGTGTATGTCATCAACCGCGACGACTTCAACACGCGCGAAATCCTGACCGTACCGGACTCCGAGCGCGTGGCGTTTTTTGATCGGCTGCGTAAGGAGTATCCCGAACGCCGCGAGTTTCAAAATACGGTCGTCGTCCTGCCGAACAGCGCTGCCGGCCATGATTTAGGCAAAATTCTGTCCGGTATCGGTTTTCAGATTCGAGGGCAACAATGAAACCCCCAACCCACCATCTTGAATGGCCTTCCGGACGGCTGGATTTTACCGGCGGCTGCCGGGTGATGGGCATCTTGAATGTAACGCCCGATTCCTTCAGCGACGGCGGCGACTTTCTGGACGTTGACCGCGCTGTCACCCGCGGCATCGAGATGGTTCAACAGGGTGCGGCCATCATCGACATCGGCGCCGAGTCCACACGCCCCGGCGCTGCGCCGGTGGCGGCGGTCGAGCAGATTCGCCGAGCCGTGCCGATCATCCAAAAGCTGCGTCAGCAAGTGACCGTTCCCATCAGCATCGACACTCGTCAAGCCGCGGTCGCCGAGGCAGCCATAGAGGCCGGCGCATCGATGCTCAATGATATTTCCGCACTTGAGGACGAGGCGATGGCCGTGCTGGCCGCTCAAAAACAAGTTCCGGTGGTTTTGATGCATATACAGGGCACGCCCGAAACGATGCAGCAGGCCCCGCAGTATGATGATGTGGTGGCCGAGGTGATGGAGTTTTTGATGGAGCGGGCCAAATACGCCGAGGTAATGGGAATCGCACGGGAACGGATATTTCTGGATCCCGGCATCGGCTTCGGCAAGACCACCGACCACAATCTGTGCCTGCTCAAACGCCTCGAATTGTTTTGCGAACTGGGGTATCGCGTCCTGGTCGGCACCAGCCGCAAACGCTTCATCGGTCAACTCACCGGCAAGGACAGGCCCGCCGAGCGGCTCGCCGGAACCGCGGCAACGGTGGCGCTGGCGGCGATGAAAGGAGCGTCCATTGTACGGGTGCACGATGTGGCCGAGATGGTTGATGTGGTGCGCATCGTCAGCGCCGTTCAGAACGCCGTGACCTGAGCGTTTTCCAGTGACGTGGTGAGTGTCTCGGCAACAGGAAACGTGAACTCGGTCTTTTTGTGGAACAGCGCCAGGCCAAACTCCAGCATCGTTTCATTGCCCACCACCGACACGGGCTGCGCCGACAACAGCAGGTTGGCGAACATCGCCGTAATCGAGCTGAACAAGCCCTCGGACTGGTGCGCCTTGCGGACGGCCGCGATCTCCACGCTCATCCGGGGCGCGCCGTCGCTGCGTTGAAACGTCAGGGTGTTGACGCGCGCGATGGTGCTGTTCTGACGATTGCCGTACTCGTATCGACCCTCCACGCGGGGCACATCATACAACGCGATGGTCACAGGGCTGCGTTGTTTGCCCCGGTTAAAGCTGACGGCGACTTCGTCGATCACCGCGTCGCCGTTCTGTATGCGTCCCGACGCCTCAACCCGTCCCCGGCACGCGTCGTCCAGTTGAATCCAATCCAACAGGCCGGTTATGCGACGATCGTTGGTGTTGCCTCGGCTGACCAAGCCGATCATTTCGTTAGGTTCATAGACGACCTTGTACAGGCCCGACCCGGTAATCTCAAAATCGCAGGTGAGGGTAAAGCTGTTATTCCGTCCGTCTTCGCGCTGCCAGTTGATGACCCCGGCCGAAAAGCTGGTGTTGGGAGCGGTCTGAACGCTCACGGCGGTCAGTGAGTTCAGAGGGACAAAATACATAAACACATCGACGGAATTGACGAGTTGCTCAGGCGTGTATTCCAGATGCAGCGTAGGCCCGAAAGCGTCAGGCTCGCCCTGCTCTGCGTCCCCGACCGTTGAGGCCGCCGCAAGGCTGACGCTTACTGCCATAACCAAAATAAGGCTGTATTTCCACATTCACCCGGTCCATCATCATCATTAAAGGCTTATAAACCGTATTTTATCAAATAAAGTAGCCTTTTCATATTAAAATTTAATTAATATCCCCGAGGTGTGTGAGACCATTTGCCGGCATCATTGGACTCTTTGGGGTTCTTTCGACAACCCCGATAATATGCGATATAGCGAAGACTTTATACCTTGCTTTATGGGTCCGCTTTATCCTTCATTTTACGCCTTTCTCGGTCTGCCGCGGGGGTTGAGAGAGGATTGCAGGGACAGTTTCTTGGCCGTCCTTTTTACCCAATTGTCCTCGCCGAGCGGGCGGCCGCGCTGAACACACACATCGATGGCCTCCACCTCTTCGACCCCGATGCCATCCACCCACGCCGGCCAGTTGTCCGGCAGCGGCACGGGGCCGTCGCTCAGCACAATCGGCCTGTCCTCGTCGGCGCCCGTGCGAATAGCAAGACTGCTCCATGCCCATCGCCGACTCTGCTTGACCAATTCCGCCCGGCGGGGGTTGCTCTCGACGTAACGCATCAGCGTCAGGTAATAGCCGTTGCTCTGCACCGGAAAGCTCTTGTATCGCCCCTGATACACATGCCCGATCCCCGCTGTCTTGTGCGCAGCGTGCCAGCGATGGGAGTGCGTCACCGTAACCCACTTCATAAACGACGACAGGTCGCCATCCGCCCGCGGCCACAGCACCAGGTGCCAGTGGTTGCTCATCAGGCAATATCCGCACACTCGCATCCTGTGCCGCTCGGCTCCTTCGGCCAGCACCGCCTCAAACGCCGCAAAATCCTGCGCCGTCTCGAAGAGTCGAAGCCGTCCGTTGGCACGGTTCAGCACGTGATACACCGTATTCCCTTTAGCAATCCGTATTGGTCGTGGCATAATCGACGATTCTATCCTTGTCAGCCTGTCTGTCAACTAAAAAAGAGTCTGACCCCTTAAATTTTCTTGGCGGCCGTTTTAGGCACGGCCCACGGTGGCCCGGCAGGCGGTGCACATCAGGACCTTCTGCCGTTTTCCGCCCCAGAACAGGCCCAGCAGGATCAGCGGGATGCCGATGGGGATGCCCACGACGGTCAGACAGGCCAGGATCCCCAGGCCGAGCAGCAGGAAGCTGACACAGATCCCGGTAAAAATGCCCCTTCGGAGTGTCTTTCTGACCAGCCGGCCGCCGCAGAACTGGCACCTCGGCTGCCCATCCGCAACGGGTTTTGGCGCGTCGATGATGATCGCCATTTTTTACCCTTTCAAAAAAAAAATTTTTTAAGGAAAATTTAAGGGGTCAGACATGCTCTGTAGAAAAGCTCTTTAAAAAGTAAAAAAAAGCTTAATTTTAGACTTGCGCCATCTTTTATTAGTGTGTATATGCTGGATTATGAGCATAACATCCAAATCTCCAATCGAAGTGGCCAAGGCCGCCTACAAGGTCGCGCTAGCGACGCTGCCGGACTATGCCCATCGGTTCAGCCCGCAGAAGTTCACGCAGCCGCAATTGTTCGTCTGTCTGACCCTGAAAACCTTTTTCAAAATGGACTATCGCGGTATCGTTTGTTGCCTGCGTGATCTGTCCGATCTCCGCCGGGCGTTTCATCTGACCGTCGTGCCGCATTATACCACATTGCAGAAGGCAGCCAAGCGATTACTGGCCGTCAAATCGGCCGACCGGCTGCTGGAAGCGACTGTTGCGACGCTCTGTAAAGACAAGCGCGTGGCACTTGCGGCCATCGATTCGACGGGGCTGGAAGCCGGGCATACCAGCCGCTACTTTGTCCAGCGAAAACGCTCAAAAGACAGTCCAACCGTTGAAAACACCACGTATCGGCGTTTCCCCAAACTGGCGGTGGTGTGCGATTGCTTCAATCACATGATCCTGTCGATGTTCACCGCACGCGGTCCCAGCGTCGATATCAACCAGTTTTGCAGGACCTTGAAGCCGGCAGCGGATCGGTTTCAGATCAAACACCTTTTGGCGGATGCCGGATATGATAGTGTAAATAATCATCGCTATGCCAGAGATGTCCATCACATTAAAACGACGATACCGGCAAAACACGGCAGACCGACAGAAAAACTGCCCAAGGACAGATATCGCAGAGAAATGCGAACCGATTTTGATCAAGAAACCTACGGCCAGCGCTGGCAGGTCGAAACCGTCTTCAGCATGATCAAACGGAACCAAGGCGATGCCCTCGGAGCACGAAGCTACTGGGCGCAAAACCGTGAAATGATGCTGAAAGTATTAACCCGCACCATAGGAATCATCCTATTTGTCAAAGAGCTTTTCTACAGAGTGACTGATAAACCCTTTTATCAAATATCAAAACCAAAACAAACACGTTTGGCTGTCGTCCGGGTATCCTTGTTCAGCGAAAATCTTGGTGAGTCATTCGACTTTCATGAGCCAACTTTGGGCCAGTGTCGCTAAGTCAGGCATATTGACAATGCCGTCACGATTGGTATCCGCCGATAACGGCCAGGCCTTCATGCTTGCCTGATAAAGTCCGCCATAAGCTCCCATATTAATGCGTCCGCCATTGGGCATTCTTTCGTTGGAATCGTCGGAGTTAGGGTTGCCCGAAGCAATACAAGGACTTGTCACATCATCAAGTACCCATTGTGATAAAGACGGATTGTATCTGCCTCTTTCCGAAAGCAAATGATAGTCACCCTTGGAAAAATCCGCAAACAGAGGTTCCAGGGCGATGTTCCCTTCTCCCGGGGCGCCGCGCTCAACACAAGAATAGCTTACTGTTCCGCCAAAGCAATCTGCAATGGAGTTCCCCCAGAAAATAGAGCTGTCAACGCTGGGGTTTCCCGGCCCCCATACTGCTAAGCCGTACCCATTTCTGACTGAAGTAACATTTTTGATCGTCGGCGAACCGCTGCCGCAATAAATTCCAGCAAAAACCCCGGTTACGATGAAGTTCTCCAATATGGATTCTTCGGTTTCATTATTATCAAACACAACACAGGCAAATGTTTGAGGCGCCTGAATATAAACAGGCGATTCAACAGCAAGCGTATCCTCAGAAGAAGTGTCCTGCAGCGGCGCAGGATTCGGACCCAATAATGTTACAGCATCATTAACAGCTTTGAGGGTAATTTTTTTGCCAAGAAAATCAATCACTTCCTCATAGATTCCGCCTTCAACAAAAATCGTGTCGCCATCCCAGGCCTCATCAATAGCACGCTGTATGCTTGCGAAAGGTTCGTGCGGGGTAATACCAAAACCGGAATCATCTCCATGCGCGATGTCTACATAATAAACAGTAATCGGGTGTACAATATTAACAGTCTTTTCTGCAATAACTGTTTGATCGCCTGTAGTAAATGTCGCGGTGATGGTTACAAGGCCATCCTTATCATATGTCGTGACGCGTCCAAGCTGATCAATTTCAGCAATATCCTGAGGAACACAGGAGATGGACCAGTTTGTCTTCGAAGTTACAAACCATTCAAAGCCGCCTTCATATTCGACCGCAGCCTGAAAACCCGTTGTCGCATACTCATCAATGTCTTCAGGGCCTTGGATTATAAAATCCAAAATCTGATCAGACTGCAGATTCGGCATGGAAAATGCTGTAAGAGTGCCGTTAATGCCTGCCACATAGAGCCTGTTATCGCTCATGGCCATAAATCCGCTAACCGGGTACTCCCACTCTAATTGTTGATCTTCGATGGAAATAACGCAGGTTTTGGCGTTGGTTCCGGCAATGATGTGGGAATTGCACAGGATCAACTCGCCAACAAAAGCATCGGATGTATCGTACGTCCAGAGAAGTTGCCCTGTCACTTCATCAA
This sequence comes from Phycisphaerae bacterium, assembly GCA_012729675.1. Taxonomy (GTDB): domain Bacteria; phylum Planctomycetota; class Phycisphaerae; order Sedimentisphaerales; family Anaerohalosphaeraceae; genus T3Sed10-213. The sequence continues at coordinate 34,324 of JAAYCR010000086.1, forward strand.
TCGCGTCAATATCCCCTCCATTGACAGCGTATATCACAGAATCTGCAACGGAAGGTTGACCGGCATAGCTGCCTTGAATTTCAAAATTTAGCCTCTTCAAAAAAATTTGTGGGTTTCAACCGGTTCCGGTAATGCACCAAGATTGTGATACAAGGCCAATTCCAGCGTTTTGAAGCTCTTAAAGCCATACGCTTTTCTGGTAGCCAGTTTTGCT
>JAAYCR010000087.1 GCA_012729675.1 Phycisphaerae bacterium
GATTAAGCGAGTATAATCCTCTTAAATCCTACATCTTTGACATCTAACAATTGAAGTATTATGGAGCTTTCATGAAGGCTGTTGAAGCGTACCTCAAGGAGATGCACGACATCCGGTCAACCGGCGGTGCGGTCGATGAAACGAGCTATTACGGCCCGCTGTGCAATTTGCTCAACGAAGTCGGCAAGACCCTCAAACCCAAGGTCAAATGTGTTTCGCAGTTGAGAAACACCGGTGCGGGCAATCCGGATTTCGGGCTTTATACGGCCAATCAATTCCGCAAGAGCAAGGACGCCGACCCATTGCCGGGACAGCCGCCGGAGCGCGGGGTCATTGAGGCCAAGCCGGTAGCCGACGATTCGCTCAAAACCGCCGGAAGCAAACAAGTCAGCAAGTACTGGAAACGATACGGCCAAGTCCTGGTGACCAACTACCGGGATTTTGTGTTTGTCGGACGGGACGAGGACGACAACCCCATCATTCTTGAGCGGTTCAGCCTGGCCGACGACGAGGTGTCGTTCTGGTCGGCAGCCCGTCATCCCCGCAAGACCACCGGCGAAAAGGGCAATTCGTTCATCGAATACCTTCAGCGGGTGATGCAGTATTCGGCGGCGCTGAAAAATCCGGCTGATCTGGCGTGGTTTCTGGCTTCATACGCGCGAGAGGCCAAATCCCGCATCGAAAAGGTGGCCGACCTGCCGGGGCTTTCGATGCTGCGAACGGGACTGGAAGAGGCGATAGGGATGAAATTCGAGGGCGACGACGGCGAACACTTCTTCCGCTCGATGCTGGTCGAAACGCTCTTTTACGGCATCTTTTCCTCATGGGTGATCTGGTCGCGCACACACAAGAAAAGGGAGCATTCTTTCAACTGGCACGAGGCGGCGTGGAACCTGCATGTGCCGATGATCGCCGGGCTGTTTGAACAGATTGCCACGCCCAAACAGCTCAAACCGCTGGGCATTGACGAGATACTGGACTGGACGGGCATGGTACTCAATCGCGTGGATCGCACGGAGTTTTTCCGCCAGTTTGAAGAAGAACACGCGGTGCAGTATTTTTATGAGCCGTTCCTTGAGGCGTATGACCCCGACCTGCGCAAACAGCTTGGCGTCTGGTACACACCGCCGGAAATCGTCAAGTATCAGGTCGAGCGGATCGATACGGTGCTGCGTGAGGAACTGGACATTGCCGACGGGCTGGCCGATGAGCAGGTGGTGGTGCTGGACCCGTGCTGCGGGACGGGGGCGTATCTGGTGGAGGCGCTCAAAAAGATTCACCACACGCTGGAGGCCAAGGGCGGCGATGCGATGACCGCCCAGCAGCTCAAGAAGGCGGCGACGGGGCGCGTCTTCGGATTTGAAATCCTGCCGGCGCCGTTTGTGATATCGCATTTGCAGTTGGGGCTTTTGCTGCGGGAGTTGGGGGCGCCGCTGTCGGATAAAAAGAACGAACGCGCCGGGGTTTTCCTGACCAACGCCCTGACCGGCTGGGAGCCGCCCAAGAAACCCAAAGACACCTTGCCGTTTCCCGAATTGCAGCAAGAAAAAGACGCCGCCGAACAGGTCAAACGTCAAGCCCCGATACTGGTCATCCTCGGCAATCCGCCCTACAACGCCTTTGCCGGAACCAGCCCCGACGAAGAAGGCGGACTGGTGGAGGCGTATAAAGACGGCCTGAACAAACCGGTCAAGCAAGGCGGCTGGGGCATCAAAAAGTTCAATCTGGACGAACTGTATATCCGCTTTTTCCGCATTGCCGAACGGCGAATGTGCAAGAGCGGACGGGGCGTGGTGTCGTTTATTTCCAATCATTCGTGGATCAGTGAGCCGTCCTTTGTCGTCCTGCGCCAGCATCTTCTGGAATCCTTCGACAAGTTCTGGATTGAAAACATGCACGGCAATCGCAAGATTTCCGAGTACGGCCCGGACGGTCGAACCAGCGAAACCGTCTTTGCTATCCCCGGATTTTCGGTCGGTATTCAACAAGGTGTCGCCACTTCATTGTGGGTCAAAACCGGCAAAAAGAGAAAACATGCCGCAACCGTACTGTTCCGCGATTCTATAGACGCATCCAAGGCCGATGACCGGCGAAAGCAGCTATTGGCCACGCTGACGGAAAAAGACATCAACCGCAGCTACAAAAAGGCACTGCCCACAACTGATAACCGGTTTTCATTCCGACCGAGCGATGTGTCAGA
>JAAYCR010000088.1 GCA_012729675.1 Phycisphaerae bacterium
ACCGACCTGTCCTTGGAATGGAAAACCGGAACCGAGCTGTGCCGGGTCAGGGGCAAGCGGAAACTCATCCGTGTTGCACCACCAACCCGGCAAGCCCTCAAAGACCTGTTCGGCGTCGTCGCAGATATTTCCATATTTTACCCAAAGCAGTTCTGGGCATACAACATCTGTAACCGTGAATCTGAACACAAAATCCCGCGATGATGTCCGCTCCAAGCACGGCGAGTTGAATTCGACCCATCCAGCATCGTCCGTGTATCTGGTTAGCGTGTCCTCGTAGTCGGGGTCTCCTCCTCTTGGGCCAACCCACAAATCAACGGTCACCATCGCGCCGACAATGGGTTCGCGTGCAGAGAGGCTTTCGATTTTGAACTTCCCTTTCGCCCTTAAGAACCCGTCGGCGCATCCTATGGTGAAGTCCTCGGCCTGGCACTCGGCGACAATCATATAAAAATCTTCTTTTTGGGCAATAAAACATAAATCGCCGCGATGAACGTAATCTGCGACAAAATAAGATATATAATATGAATTCGTCCACCCAAGCTGGCCGTCAACGCTGCCGGTGGGGGTCACATTGTGTTTATACGTGTCTCGCCAATGGCGGTACTGCCTGAATTCATCCGTTTCTGGAAGGAACGCAGCAAGTTTTTGGTTGACATTGTCAAACGTCCACAAAACCGCCTGTCCCGACAAAAAAGCTCCACTCGTAGGCGGGTCAAGGTGGCTATATCCTGAGTGATTCCAATTATGAAGATGTTCGATGCTGCCGCTTATTTTGTTCATCACGAAATAAATATGCTGTGTCCACGTTGCGTGGTCGGTTGCATAGACAAGGGCGCGGTCGGCGGTTTGAGCCAAAACACTGAACACATCGCAGTCGGGGTGAACGTCCGACGGCTGGAGCGTATATCGATCATAAAGCTCCATACCCAAACCAAGCGGCCAGTTGTGTACTCGCGCAGCTCGGTATCTTATCAGTCCTGATGAAGATTGAAAATGGGGTGCCTCGCCCGTGCGTCCGTTGCTGTAAAGGAATGTCGCTGACCAAGGGCTGCCAAACGTTCCGGTATAATATACCAATTCTCTTATCGTCCACTCGCCGTCATCTGTGGTATAAGCCGGCGATGCGTGATACGCCCAATATTTTTGCGGTTTACTATAATCCGGCTCAGGCGGGTCTGTCCCCGGAATCGCTTGCCACCCAAAAGTGTGTTCGTATAGGGGTGTTTCCCAGTTGTTATAACTCAGCCCCAGTCCGTCTGGGGTCCATTGCTCAAGATACCGTTTAGTGCCGAAAAAAGAGGGCGGCTCTGACTGGACCGTGACAAGTCGCCACAGGTATTTCGAGTATTTTCCGTTGATAGGTTGCACGCCCCCCATCAAAGCCCATAATTCTCCACCCACACCTATAAATCGGCTGCCGTACACCCCGCCATCTTCAAAAGCATTTCCGCTGACTGCCGCCCACACAAACGCCTTTATGTCGTGGTCATAAATCGCACATCCGAGTCCATCCAGCATAGGGCCATTGTGAAGGAGCTTATTGGGGTCGCAGGTGTACCGCACGCCGCGTTTTGTTACGCTGCCGCCATCGGTGAGGAATCGCGACACGGCCCTTGCACACGGCTCAAGCGGCAAACCGCCCATCGGGACTTTTACTTTGAAATACCCGTCCGTCGTGTCAAACTTGCCATAGAGAGTTTCGTATTCGCCAAATCCAACTTCAGGCCACCACCCAGAACCCCCAAAAACACGCCCTACGTAAATGTGGATTTCACCTTTGTGCGGGTCGTACAGGCAATACCTACCATAATACATGCGCTGCATACCGTCGCCGCACTCCGTCGGCCAGTCCGCCTCTGTGGTCTGGAAGCGAATCAGCAGAGGCCACAGCGTAGGCGTCTTTATCTTTGCGACGTGCCCTTTTACAATATGGTCATACGACATAACAATCCCCGTTATGGCTGTGTATGGGTTTGCACCGCAAACTGTATCGGGATGGTGTGCAGAGCGATGTACTTGCCATCGTCCACGCGGACGGCAGCGACGATATTGTTCACTTCATACAGATCATTGTTGGTATAGGTCGGATACCGATACACGTCCACGTCCGTATCTGGGTATTCCGTATCAAGCTGCTCTGTGTCTCTATTCCAGCATTGCACCCGCCCCTTCATCGGATGAAGCTCAACATTGGTCAGCTTGATAAACGCAAACGACGGCAGATAGTGGGATGCGTTTAGCCCGCTATGATAGACAATCGCCCATTTAAGACCCGTTCCCGACTCTTTCCAGATAATCCTGCACGGCCCGGTTCGTGTGCTTTTCAGGTATCCCGTTTCGGGTTCGGGTTCAGTGATAACATCGGCAAACCCGTGGTTGTGGTCTCGGACATCAATTCGTACAGGACAATACCCCGAATACCACGCCTTGATAGGTTTTTTGTCGGATGACGATGCGGGACGCATCATCGGTTCACAGGTAATCAGGAACCCGCCAAACCGTTGTTGATTGTCGTTCCAGTTGCCGGGCGGACGCACCTGCAGAACGGTGTCTTGAAAGAAAGCAGGGCCGGGGACTTGTTCGAAAGTGATTGGGTCGGTTACAAGCATGTCGCTGTAAAACGGGTCAACGATGCCCAATTGGGGGACATCGGCAGCAAAGCTGCCGTATCCGGGGACGACAAGGACGGTGTTGTGGTTTTTGACGATTTTGCCCAGTAAATGTGTTTTATCCGGCGACTGGTCGTTGATGACCGCCTTGACCTTCTGCCACGTCCGCTCGGTTAATTTGATGGTTTTTGACATTGCTTGCTTTCGGTATAAAAGTCCGGTTTAAATCGCATCGCATAGACCCTCGGCGGCAGATAACACTATTCAATTGACGATGGACAAAGTCAAGTTCATCAATTGTCAATCGTCCTTCGTCGATCCTTTAGCTCGTTCCGATGGTCAGGTCGCCGAAATCATCAAACAGATACGGCCGTTCCACATACACCGCAACCGGACGCTGGACCAGCCGCGACTGGTCGATGGCCTCGCCGTACATCACCCACATATAGTCCCAGCCGACCTTTTGGCCGACGAGGATGTCGCCCACATAGAAGTCCGCACGGTTCGGGCTGACCTTAAACGTATACTGAATCTGCCACCGCTGCTCGTTTTCGATGACGACCAGGTTGCCCGACGCCCCGTAAAACAGAACCTCACCGGCAGCAAACCCTCGGAACGATGCATTATTGGTCTTGCCCGTCAGCCGCGCCAGTGCTGTGCGGTACGCCAGATTGACCTGCGATTTCGTTTTGATGTGTGTTTCGGTAAAGGAATAGGCCGGGATGATAATATCCGTCCCGTTGACCCGATGGCCGTCATAGCCGATGGCCCCCTGCATATTGGGCGCATTGGCCGGGTATCGGTTGACCGTCAGGGGCGACTGTGTGATGTGCTGACTGCCGCCGGTGGTGTCAAACGTGGTGGTAAAATCCGTCGGGTCGGCCGGCCCGTACAACACCCGTGCCTTGAAGATATTCTGCGTGGTGTTTTCGATATCGACGTGAACGGCCTCGATGGTGCGCTGTTTGCGCCACAAGCCCTGATACAATGCCGGCGCAACCGCCGCCAATTCCAACCCCGCCTCGGCCTCGGTCGCTGCGCCGCGGAGGGTATAGTTGAACTCGGCCTCTTTGCCGGGAATATAGCGGGATTCGATGTCTTGAGTAACAATCACACTCATAATGGTCTTTCTTTTTTTTTGCCACAGAGGCCACAGAGAACACAGAGGTTAAATCATTATTTTTCTTCGTGCTCTTCGTGTGCTTCGTGGTTAATTTTTTAGCTACACCACAGTCTCGTCGCTGTCACGCTGCAATTGCAGCAGTTCACGTGTATTTTTGGCAATCTGTTCGACGCCGTTGGCCGTGCGTTCGGCAGCGCCCTGACCTTCTGCACCAAACCGACCAAACCCGCTAAATCCCCCGGCAGTGGATATTTTCTGGACGGCGGCGTCAAACGCACCGGCCAACAGCGACATATCCGGCGGCTCGATCTGGCCCGGCCCGCGCATCCGGCCGGGACCGACCTCTTTTTCAGCGCGTTTTTGGCGTGCGGTGCCGAGGGCGTCCTGCCATTCTTTACGGGCGGCCTCTAAATCGGCAGCGTTCTGCGTCATCTTGTCGGTATATGCGGCGTCCAGCTTTTTATGCCGTTCGGCGCTCTGTTGACCGATTTGTTCCAGTGTCGCATCCCGCATCGTCGCGGAACTGTCGCGCCGTTCTTTACGGCGGCGTTGGACTTCGGCATCCTTGTCCAGGAATTTCTGCGCGGACTTCGCTATCGCCGCCTCTTTGGCATCATCGATTTGTTTGTAGGCGGCTTCGGTATCCATCGCGTCGTCAAACAGACCTTTAATCCACACCCACGCCTTCTTGGCAGCCGCCTTCATCGTTTCCCAAGATGCGACAAACGCAAACTCAAACATACTCCACAGCCGCGACAGGAACGCCGTCGTCTCAATCCAGCCGGATTCTAAGGCGTGCCAGACCAGCGCCGCGGCCGCTAACGTGCCGTCCCAGGCGTCGTAGGCAATGCGGATAAAGACGTTGCGAAAGTCCAGCCACATCTTCTGGAGGGCGTTGACGCCGCGTGTAAACTCCATCTTCAGCGTCAGCCACAGAATCTTCGCCGCGAAAGCAATGTCGCCAGCCGCCAGTGCGTCGCCGATACCGCCGAACGCCTCTGTCGCCGTGTTTCGCAGTTCCTGGAATTTACTGCCCAGCCACGACAATGCCTTGGCACCCGCTCCGGACGCATACAGTAAATACGCCCCCAGCGCCGCCACCGCTGCAATGACCAGCACCACCGGATTGGCCAGGAACGCAATCGCAGCACCCAGTGTCTTAAATACCGTACCCGCAAACACAATCACCGAGGCCAGCTTGCCCAGCGCCAGTCCCAAGGCACTGATGGTGCCGCCGAACAGCATCAGGGCAATCCCGCCGGCGACGACCGCAGCGGCAATCTTGGCGACCATCACCACCACCTGCCGGTTGTTTTTCAGCCAGTCGTTGAACGTCACCACAACCTTCGTCACCCAACCGGACAGTTCCTGCAGTGCCGGTGCCAGCGCCGCCCCGATTTGGAATGTGGACATCTTGACGACCTTCCACAGCCGACCCAGAGCATCGGTAAACTCTTCTGCGGCCGCGGCGTCCTGGCCGCTCATGGTCAGTCCCAACGCCCGTGCCTCTTCCTGAAGCGCCTCAATCCCCGCAGCGCCGTTTTCCAGCATCGGCAGCATCGCCGTGCCGGATTTACCAAACACCTGCATCGCCAGCGCGGCGCGGAGGGTGGGATTCTTAATCTGGCTGAGTCGGTCGGCAAGGAGTTTGAATTGCGCTTCGGGCGACAGTTTGGCCAGTTGGCCGTAGGACAGCCCTAACATCCCCAGTGCATCGGCGGCGGACTTTGACCCTTGCCCGGCATCGCTGATGGTTCGCTGCATCTTGCGGACGCCGCCTTCGAGCGTCTCAATGGTCGTACCGGACTGCTGGGCGGCAAACGACAGTTCCGACAGCGCTTCGGTCGAAAACCCCGTCCGTTTGCTCATCTTGCCCATCGCATCGCCCATCGCCGCAAACGCCTTACTGGACGCCACCAGCGGCGTCAGAACGGCCGCACCCAATCCAACCATCTGACGGCCCATCCGGCTGATGGCAGTCCCAAACGCCTTGAGCTTCTTTTCAGCGGCACGCAGACCGCGCACCAACTTCGTATCGTCAGCAAATAACTCGACAAACGCCCGTCCCGCTCGGATTGCATTGGATTTAGCCATCAGCAGACTTGCCTGTTTTTCAATTGTTGCTTTTCCTGTTGAATCCGCCCCTCGGCCATCCGGATATAGTCGGGGTTTTGCTCAATCCCGATATACCGCCGACCGGTGCGGACACACGCCACCGCCGTGGTGCCCGAACCGATGAAGGGGTCCAAGACCACATCGCCCTGATAGGTATAAAACTGGATGCATCGATAGGGTAAATCCACCGGGAACGGCGCTTTGTGGAGACGGCTTCTTTCGGCCGGGAAGTACCACACCGTCGAGGCACAGTCCATAAACTCCTGTCGGGTCATCGTGGAGATGCCGCGGTGGTGTTTCTTGAAGCTGTTTTTGTTCAGCACAAAGATAAACTCCATCCGCGACCGGCAGATAGGATTGGAGGCCGACATCCAGCTGCCCCAGGCGGTGTTCGACCCGCAAAAGCTCTGCGGATCGTCCGGCCGTTTGGACTTGACCCAGATAATCGTCTCACGCAGCGTATAACCGATGCTTTTAATCAGATTCAGCAACTCGACATAGTCGATGCCCGCCTCTTTGACGGTCGAGACTTTATAGCCGATGTTCAGGCAAACCCGCCCATCGTCTTTTAAGACCCGGTAGCACTGCTCGAGATAGTCGCGTGTAAACGCCAGATAGTCATCGTCGCTCTTACGGTCGTCTGCTGTGCCATAGTCCAGGCCGATGTTATACGGCGGACTGGTGACACAGCAGTCCACGCAGCCGTCCGGAAGGGTTTTTAAGACCTCTCGGCAATCACCGCACATTATAGAATCCAGCGTCATGCAATCGACTCAAACAACAGGGGTTGATTCTCTCGTTTTAGACTTTTGACTTTGCCCTTTAAACTATCAAAAGCGGACTGCCGGAACTGCCCCGACCTCTCAATCCTGGGGGATTGCGGGTCTCTCTTGACCCCTCGCCCGCATCTATTTTCCAGATCAAATCGTCGTGTTTGGGATAGCGGCTGGTCCATCGGACGGTGCTTTCCCGCAGCAGTTGTTTTCGCCGCCGGTGTCCGCACAGGAACGTGCAATACCGAAACTGCCGTCCTCGCACGCGCCGCAGGTTCAGCCCTCGCCAGACGGCCTTACCGCGGCTTCCAAAGCGAGAGTTTAACAATCGCGGATGCACCGGCTCACCGTCGTCGGTCAGGTAGATTTCCGTATTGATAAACCCGCCATAGAGCCAGTTGGCCGCCTGATAGATATAGCCGGGCTTGCCGCGGATGCCGTCGGCCCAGGTAAACAAGACCTGTTTATCTGGCTGATTTTTGCGGAACCAATCAACGCAGCCGGACAATAACTGACTTTCGGTATTCCTCGGCAGTTCCTCGCGACAGCACAGCCGACACAATTCCCAATAGTCCGGCGTATCCAGCGATGGAAACAGCCGCTGGATGGTGTGTTTCGGACGAACACCCCAGCCCCAGATAGCCGCACCGCCTAAGCCCTGGGCATCATAAAAGCCCAGGGCCAGGCAGCAATGCGGAGGAAAGATATTGCTGTAGTGATACGTTCGGCACAGCGCCTTGGCATCCGCAATCGCAATGGTCTCGACGGCAATCATCGGTTATGTCGCCACCGGAGCAGAAGGGGCGGTCTTCAGGGTCGTGATGACCTGATCTTTTCGCCGATTGTCGGCTGCGGTGCCAATCCCCAGCGCCCCGCCCAATAGACCTATCCCAATCGGAATCAGCGCCGCCGGGTTTAAGGTACTCTCGGCCGCGCTGACGGCCACCAGACCGACCGTATCGAGCAGTTGCTGTTTGAACGCCTCCTGCCGGGCGAGGTCGTCCTGACCGGCCTCAACACGCTGATTGAAGAGTTTTATCTCTTCGTTAAACGCCGCGATCTCGGCATCCAGCTCAATCCGCCGCACGGCCAGGTCTTTTTCGCCGCCCAGTGCCTGCCGCTGAAACTCCGTGCGTGTGACCTTGGTCGTATCGCCGTTGGCCAGGCCGTGGGTCATCGCCTCACAGCCGGTCAGGTTCAGGACAAACCCCATCGCCACGATAAACGCGATCACCGAGGCGACGGCATACCGATTGTGGTCCATCCATTTAAACGCATTGTGTACGATGTCTTTGTTCATCTTTTGTCTCCAGTAAACAGGTTTCGAAGTAACGATACATTTTCCTTATCTACAACAATCACATCCGGCCGGGATGTATTCAGCGTCGGGTTAAAGTCCGACGGTTTAAACGCCTTGGTCTTTTTCGGGTCACGATTGACATTGGCCACAAGCGCCAAGATTGCCGAGGTGTGCTGCCAGTTATCCTTGACCCGTCCCTCGGCCATCCAGAACAATTGACGCAGCGTCAACGGCAGGGGGGTGACCCCGACGATTCCGGCCAGGTGCCAGACAAGGCCCCATCGACCAGTTTGTCCAGGTCCATCGTGTCGATTTTGTCCTCGATGGCGGCGGTCGCTTTTTCGATGAGCCGGGCCTGTGCCGCGACCGCTTTGGCCCGATCCATCCGGCCGCGGCTCTGGAAAAAATCCGTCAGCTCGTCATAGAACGCTTTCTGCGCCGCCAGGAGGGTTTTGCCGTCAAAGGCATTGCGGACATCGGCCTCGGACACCTTGTGCGCTTCAAACTGCGTTTCGAGCAGAGCGCACAATACCTCACCGAGCAACATCTCGTCTGTGCCCAGGCGGGTTAATAGCGGCGGCTCGCCTGCCTCCGGCTGCAAGAGGTCAATCTCCAGCTTGGTTTTCACATGCAGCGCCGTACCGAGCGTTAAGGCAATCGACCACGTCCGGCCAGCAGCATCCGTAAATGTCTTCATTGATTATCTCCTATTTTCGATTTTCAATTTTATTGACGAAGGACGATGGACGATTGACGATTTAAAACACTTCGTCCATCGTCAATCGACAATCGTCCATCCTATGTCGCTGCGTACCACGAATCGAACTTGGCCAGCTTGGCGGTGACGCTGACAGTGATGGCCTCTTCGAGCGGTTCGTTGCGCGAGAAGTTGGTAATTGACCAGTTGCCCACCGGCCCTTCGGCCTTCGATTCGGTTGCATCGTGCGGCTCGGTCAACGCCGCCAGCGCAACGGTGCCGTTGGAAAGATAGGCATTCTTGATGGCCGTAAACGCCGCGTCCCCGGGCTTCCACTGCATCTCAAACTCCAGCGTCGCCTCACGCAGGGTCGGGGCCGTCGCCCGCCAGCCCTTGTTGGCGCGGGTGGTGTGGTGTAGGGCAGGGAATTACACCCTGCCCCCAACCCCGAACCGGACGTGCAACTTTCGAAGCATCCGGCTCTCCAAATGTTTCTAAGTCTAATTTCCTCTGTGCTTGTTCTTATGACATTCGTGACATAAGGTCTGAACGTTGCCATTAGAATTTGCCATTTGGAAATTGGCAAAGCTCTTAACGGGTTCGATATGGTCGGCATGCGAGATTTCAGCAGTAACTTTGGCTCCGCAAATCTGGCAACAATAGTTGTCTCTTTTTAGAGCCTCGTGCTTGCTGTCCCACTGACCAAATCTGCCTCTTTCATTAAATTTATGAAATGAGGCTTCAATCTCCTCATCGGTTTCGTAGCTATTGGCATCTTCGGGGTGATATGGCTCTGGTTTAGAAATGTACAGTCTAATAGATGTACTTCTAAACCTTTCTAATTTGCAATCTTCCGAGACAACTATTGTGCTCTGACGGTAATACCGCTTAAGCACTTTCGCCGCCCGGATGTCCAATTTCCGACTAATTGCTTTCACAGCAATCCAGAACGCCCAATGGTCGAGCGTGCTGGTCAAAGCCGGGTAATTGTACGCAATGCAATAATAGTTTGCCCAACCCCTGACTACGGCTGAACCCCGCTTAATACGCAAAGCGATTGATTCTTGATGCGGTCTGTACCGCATCGCCTCGTTTAACCGTAGCTGAAGCTGTTGTTTAGCTTTTGTACCGATGCGGATTTTAGGCACAAGATTTCCATTGCGACCCACTGTGAGTTTGAGGTCAAAGCCAAGGAAGCTAAAACCATCTCGGACATGTGTAATATGTGTCTTTTCCATTGAAAGACTTAAACCACATTCGGTTTCAAGAAATTTTCCAATAGAATCACGTAGCCCGCTGACGTACCGTTTGCTTGCCCGTGTTACAAAGACACACCAGTCGTCGGCATATCGAACAAACCTGATATTCGGTTGTTTTACATCCCAACAACGCTTTTCTGCCTGTTTGCCATATTTGCCCTTGCTATGCAGGTACCAGTCCAGCTTGTTAAGGACTGTGTTGGCAAGCAGTGGTGATATTACACCGCCTTGCGGTACTCCCTTGACGGTTGGTTTGACAACGCCATCGACCTCAACTCCGGCTTTCAAAAACCGTTTGATAAGGTCGAGGAACTTATTGTCATGAACCTTTTCTCTCAAAACTTTCAGTATGGCTTTGTGAGAAATCTCATCGAAACACGCCTTAACATCCCCTTCAATCACCCATGTAAACTTGAGTTTCATGAGGTGCTGACAACGATGTACGGCTTGATGTGTGTTCCGATTGGGCCTAAACCCATAAGAGTTTTCGTGGAAATCGACCTCAAAGATTGGCTCAAGGGCCATACGCATGGCCTCCTGCACAATCTTGTCCCTTAGACAAGGTATGCCCAACGCTCGCATTTTGCCGTTAGCCTTTGGTATCATGACCTGCCTTACTGGTTGAGGTTGATAGTTTCCACGCTTCAGTTCCAGGCGCAGTTCTTCGACTCGTCGTTCGAATCCTGAACGGAATTCTTTGACGGTCACGCCATCTACGCCCGGCGCTTTGCCATAGGAACGTTTCATGACCCGATGGGCTGCCTCTGACAGCCATATCGGGTTATGCATCAAGTCCATCAGTTTGCGTACTCTCAAATCGTACGGATTTGACGGAAACAGCGGTGTTTCCGACACCTGATTTTCTCTATGCGTTCTTGATTGTTCCCATAACCTTCTTTGGACTTCGTTAATATTCATCAGAAACCCTTCTGTATCGAAAATATTGCAGTTGTCCAAAACGAAACATTCTGCAACCCTTCGCCATGTGGACGGCTTTCCCGTCCTCGGACTACTACGGTTGCTCCGCCACTTAGCCGCCTCATCGGCAGAGATTTGATTGCTACAAGCAATCTATCTTATGCGACTGCCATACTCGACTAAGCTTCCCTGGTTCCTTTGTTGACACTCAAACGCTTCTGTTTAGATTCCAATCTTTACATACCCATCAGCGGTCTGCTGTTCTCTTAAACACCGGTAAATAATTGGCCGCTTTACCGACTTTGAACTATCGCGTAGTTCGTAGGATTCGTGCCGACATCAATAACACTTGTCCGTTTAAGCTATTGCCTATTCCAGGGTCTCATTCCCAGACGGCTCCAGTATTAGCGGCAATAGGGGCGAAGTTTCCCAAAGGTATTGATTGGTTCCTTTCGTAATCATGCAGAAGCTCTACATAGCAGGACGTGCAACGGAATATGAAGCCTTTCCTGTGTCCCGCGTTCTCGACAGAATTCTTTCGCCTCTCAGCTCGCATGACCTGAGAAACTTACTGTCTATGTACGATGGCTGGCCAAACAGCCAAGGTTGCTTCCAAGCAAATGCTTGAATTTAACATTGTCAACAAAGCATCGTGTGCCGGGCTGAATGTTTCAGCCCTGAAAACACACTACATCAGGCATACAATATCCGCTTCGCCGGCTTCCATGTTCAAGGTCACATCCTTGACGTTGCCGACCAGCGTCAGCGTTGACGGCAGCGTCGGCCCATCCCCGGTGATAGCTGCGCCAAAATACAACGCTGCATTCATCCCTAATAAAAAGTCCATTGTTCAAAACTCCTTTCAGTCGTTTTGAGCTTCCAGCGGCCAGCGGCCAGCCTTCAGCAGGGTTTATTTCACAGAATCCCGCCACAGTGCGGGGAGTGCTGCTTTTTCTTTTTCAAACGCCGGCCCCATGTACGGGCGGGAGCGGACAGTCACATTCTTCTTATCCACTGTCACTGTACCGCCGTACTCAAGGGCGCTGGGTGCATCGCCGCGGTTATTCTCCGTCAGCCGCATCGGGCCGATGACCACGCTCTTTCGGGCAGGGTCAAAGCTAAAGAAGATAAACCGCTTCAAAAGCCCGGTATGACTGGAAGGCGGCGCTCCCGGCGCAGAGGATGCTTTACGCTTGCGGATACTGCCCCTGGCCGTGCGCCTGACGAACGCCCCGAACCGTGAGAAGACCTTTCGTGTGGCGGTATCCACAGCACCCAGCACTTTGGGGCTGTCAAAGAACAGACGTGTAATCTTTAATCCGCTCATTCCACCAGCACCCGTCCGTTAAGGGTCGGCAGCATATCGCTGAATGATGCGCCGGTTTTCATATCAAACAGGAACGCGATGGCGTTGGGCGCATCCGGCGCGGTGTTTTTGTCCACATCGATGGCCGGTACATAATACAGCGTCCCATACAGCGTCTTGACATCGGTTGCCGGAATCACCACCCGCCAGTCGCCGCTTTCCGGATGCCGTGTGGCGGCGATACGGCCCTGGGCAAATGTTACGCTCGCCGCACACTCGCCGCTGGTGGCGTGAAGGACGTTGCCGGTCTTGTCCTGACGAAATACGACGGTCAACGCGTCCTCGCCGCCATAGGGGATGACCAGCATTCTGTTTTCATAGCGTTTTGACATGACAGTCTCCTGGGTTAGCGTTTTCGGTACAGCGACCGGTACAAACCGGGCAGCTCAGACGGGGGCGCTTGTCTGGGGTCTAAATACGGATAGCCATGGTTAATCCCGTTCGCCGGGTCCATGTTCCACAGGGCTTGGAAGTTCCAGCCGGGATAGCGTGTTTTGTCCTTCGCTTCTGCACCCGACAGCCGCTGTCCGTGCAAGCTGGTGCTTGCTGCATCATCACTGACCCAGTAGCAATTCTTGACGATGGCCGTTTCGCTGTTGGTATGGCCGCTGAATTGACCGACATTGTTTCGGCCCGTGGCCAGCCCCGTCGCATAACACCGCTCGACACGTGCCTCATCACCGATGCTCCCGGCAAAACCGCCGATACTGTCATTGTTGCCGCCTTGGACCGTGCCGCGGGCATAACAATCCTTCACGGTTGAGTTGTATCTGATCCCGCTGGTAAACCCGCCCGCCGAGTGCCGGTTGGTACCCGTCATCGATACGGACACATCCGCCCAGCAGCGCCGTGCATGTCCGACCACGCAAGTTCCAATCAGTCCGCCTGCGGTATAGTTAGTGCCGATGACCGTGCCCGTTGCCGAACAGTCTTCAATACGCCCGCCCGCGGTGACATGACCGACCAAGACCCCCGTTGCCGAATTGCCGCGCACATACGCATTGCGGAGGTGGGTGTTTTTAATCTGACGCGGCAGATGGTTATATCCATAGGCCGACAGCCAGCCGAACAGGCCGCAGCCGGTCAGCGTGTTGCGATTGATGTAGAGCCCGGTAATCTGAAACCCCTGCCCGTCATACCGCCCGACAAACTGCTTTGAGGAGGTGCCGATGGGGGTAAACCCGGCGGACGTCCAGACGCTCGAATCATAGTTGCCGCTGCCGGGATTGGTCGGCGAGGCGTCGATATTCTGGGTCTGCACATACTCCAAATCCATAAACCCGGCCAGCTGAATCCCCTGCAGCTCATAGACCGTGCTGATGGTTACTTTACCAATCGATTCGGTAATAAGAACGGCAGGGCTCCAGCCGGACAGCGGAAACACCCACGGATTACCCGGACAGGAGGCGAGGGCCTGTCCGTTGGTATTTTCAAAGACCCACGCATCGTTTTTGTACAGGACAGAGACCCCGCCGCCCAATCGGACATAGCCCGACCATGTGCTGTAATACACCCCATCCCCGGTGCCATCAAAGCCCTGGACCTGAAGCCGGACAGGTTTGTAGGGGGTAACATCACTGTAATCTGTGATAATCATGCCGCCATTGTCAAAGCTGCCGTTATCGGCCTCCCAGCCCGACAGGGGAAAATTATTCTCATCGCCGCTGGTGTTGACAAACATCGACACAGTGTCGTTGCCGTCCCAATACCACACCGTCCAGTTGCCCGCGCTCCAATAGTCCACCCAAACGGCCCCGTTAGCGAGGGAATAGTAGTACCCGTAACCGCCCTCGAAATAACCGTTCAAGAACGACGGGAGAAGCCCTTGGATGTGAAACTTCGAAGGAAGTGCCATTACGCCCGCTCCTTTTCGAGGGGGTCAACCGGTATGACAGGCTCTTTCTCAGCCTTATCCATCGCCTTGATTTGGGCCGTACAGTCCAGGGCATTCCGTTTGAGTTTTGACAGTTCCTCCCGGATAACCAGTGCGGGGAATTGCTCG
>JAAYCR010000089.1 GCA_012729675.1 Phycisphaerae bacterium
CATCGTCTGGGACGATCTGACACAACACTTAAAGAAGCTGTCCAGTGGAACACAAATTGTCAAAGAGCTTGGGCGACTACTGATCGCCGCATAAATCTATGTTTAAAAAATCAGTCAACTTGAGTAAATAGATGTAATAGCCATGGATTGCCGGATCTATCGGGTAAACGTCCTGCGGATCTTTTCCGCCTTTCCATCCGAGTGTCACATCGGCTGTATTCAGATCGAACACTTCTCCCGCCGTTGGTTCACCATCTTCGGGAGTCGGGTCGTAAGGACCTGAGGTCACTCCTTCTGTAATAATAATCCGGTCAATCGAAATATTGATACCGGGATTTTCCGATTGGATATAGGCGGTCGCACAGCCCTCGGTTACTTCGTTCGTGAATCCCTCCGGAAACGAGCCGCTCAGCGAACCCGACAGAAGGGTAACCGTGTCGCCTTCAATGGTCAACTCATAACCGTCCGGGCCAAGATCCAGTATGATGTCCAATATCGGTGTAAGGTTCTGTGTTCCGGTATTCCAGTTCAGTGTGTTAAACGTCCATGTTGCCAACACGGTCTTGGTGTTGTCGTTAGCTTCGTAGAATAACACAGAGGTCCCATTCCATCCGCCGGAACCATCCGCGGTCGTCAGCGAAGTGTTTTCAAACTGAACCCAGAAACCGGTCGGCAACCCGTCGTCAAAATCCCAAGCGTCATTCCCTTGCTTGACACCGATGCAGTTACGAGCTGTAGCCCCAGTGCCGGTATTGCCCACAGCAAAGCGGACACCTAAAAACTCAAAACGGGAAAGAACGCCGCCGAGAACGGCGCCATCCTTGGAGGTAATCGAGCACCGGGACCCACCGTGAGTTGGACCATTAAGGGTCACTTTTGAATCCGCTTCCGTGACAGTGGAATTAACCAGACCGGCCACGACATTAAACCCCTCACCAACGCCTGTGGTGTTGGAACCGATCGCACCGTCATCAAAGTGGTCATCGACAACGACCGTTTCGCCAAAGACCACGGAAGACAACATCCCTGCGATCAATACGGTTAATATTAATACTCTTTTCATTGTTATTCTCCCGATATAGTTTTAAAGAAGCCCCGCGTCCTTGCCTCAATGGCTACATCCCTGCTGTGAAGGCCTTGCACCCACTCTTATGATCCATAACCCTCCTTTCTGACTTAATTTTATGTCTTTTTTCACTTAAATTTCTCCCATCACACCACTTTCCTTCTTAAATTTAACCTACTTGATCACGGTTAATTTTACCGCAGTCCGATAATTACTTCAAGAAAAATATGATTTATTTATTTCTTATGCCCACTCCAACAACTGAATATCGCACGGCCAGGATGGCCGTCCTTTGGGGGGAATATAAACCCATTTCCACCAGTCAGTTGTATCAATACTGCTGGATGCGGCAGGTGGGCGAAATGGTGGTGTCCGTCGCTCGAATCAGCGGCGTTTATACGACCACGCCTTTCTTTAATATGATGTTTGCGTAGAGGGCGGATTCGCCGGTCGCGACGACGGCGTAGGCGTTTTTGGCCCGCTCATAAAAGGCAAATCGCTCGACGTTCTCAAAGCCATCGAATTTCTCACCACTTGCCCTGATAATCCTGTCGTACACATTCCAGATCGGGGTTTCAACCTTATCCCCCGGCACCACCTGCATCAGGGCGACGGGTTTGGGGACGTAGATATCCAGCGGGAAGAGTTTGAGCACGGCCTCCAGCACGGGCGGCACGCCGTGGCCATCAGCCCGGATCAGGCGACGTGCGATGGAGGCGGCGGGGAAATTCCCGTCGGCGATGACGATCTCGTCGCCGTGGCCCATTTCCATGAGGATTTTCAGCAGTTCAGGACTGAGAATTGAGGGGATATTTTTGAGCATCGGAGTTCTCCTTTTCTCTTAGTATTTATGGCCGTGGACGTTGGAGGTTCTAAAGCCGTAGATTGCAATGACCACAAAGCAGATCAGCGGCAGCACAAATGAGACACGGGTGCTGGACAGGGTCATAAAGCCCAGGTTGACGGCACTTTGGTCCATAATCCATCCCTGCATGGGGGGCATCAGGCTTCCGCCGCCGATGGCCATAATCAGCCCGGCGGCACCAAGTTTTGCGTCATCACCGAGGCCTTTGAGGGCGATTCCGTAAATAGTGGGAAACATCAGGGACATACAGGCCGAAACACCAATCAAACAGTAAAGCCCCCAGATTCCCTGAATGAAAATCGTTCCGAGAATCAGCAGCAGTCCGCCGATGGACAAATTCATGAGCAGGCCGCCGGGACTGAAGTATTTGAGCAGGAACGTACAGATAAATCGGCTGCTGACGAAGATGATCATCGCAACCATATTGTGCATCTGGGCGGTGGTCTTGGCCATGCCCAGTTCGTTTTCAGCGTATTGAATGATAAACGTCCAGCACATAATCTGAACGCCGACATAAAAGGCCTGCGCCACAACGCCTTCGATATATTTTTTGTTGGTGAAAAGACGCGACAAGGAGGCTTTCAGGTGCAGCGAAGTGTCTTCTTCCCCTTTGCTGCGGGGGAGGCGGGCGACGGCGAATACGACCAGTGCGGCCAGAACGACCAGACCGAGAAACACATACGGCCCGATGATGACGTTCAGATCGTTCTGGCTCATTGCGGCGAATTGTTCGGGGGCCGTCTCCCGAAGAATGCGGCGACTGGCTTCGTCTGTCTGGTCAAGTCTGGCCAGGATAAAGTTGCGGGCCACGAGCATTCCCAAAAACGACCCCATCGGATTAAAGGACTGTGCGAAGTTGAGCCGCTGCGTGGCCGTCTCTTCGGGACCCATCGCCAGAATATAGGGGTTGGCGCTGGTTTCAAGGAACGACAGACCGCAGGTCATCACGAAGTAAGACAGCAGAAAGGCCCAGAACGCCATCATCCAGCCGGATGGGATAAACATCAGGCAGCCTGCGGCATAGAGTGCTAATCCCAGGAGAATACCGGTTTTGTAGCTGAACCGCTTGATAAATAGGGCGGCGGGAAAGGCCATGACACAGTACCCGCCGTAAAAGGCGAACTGCACAAGGGAGCTTTCAAAATTGCTGATGAGAAGGATGTTCTTGAAGGCCGCGACCATCGGATTGGTGATGTCGTTGGCAAATCCCCACAGCGAGAACAACGCCGTGACAAGGAAAAATGAACCTAAAATCTCGGGAGGTATAACACGGGGCTTAGGGCCGGTCCCTGCACCGGTCGCGACGACGTCTGACATTACGGATATCCTTTCGATATAAACTGTTCCACCTGAATTTAATGCCGAAATAACGTCACGGCAGTTTACCGCAGTTCTTCGTCGAAGACAACTGCGACTTTTCCGCATTTTCCGCCAGCCATCAGGGCATAGGCCTCGTCGGCCTTTTCAAGAGGAAACCGATGGGTGATGAGGTCTTCCGGCCGGATGCCCCAGCGGACGATGCGTTCGACCAACTCTTCCATTCGCCAGATGTTCGTCACCCACGAGCCGTAGATGGTTTTCTGGTCGTGGATGATATCCGGCGATGGCTGAAAGCTACACGTGCCGCCTTCGCCGAGAAAGACGATCTTGCCCCATTTTCGGGCGGCCTGAATGCAGGTCAGACGAGCCTTGTCATTGGCCGAGCAATCGACCGTTTTTTCGGCTCCCATCCCGCCGGTCATAGTGCGAACCTGCTGCACATTGTCAGCCCCGGCCTTGAGCACCGCATCAAACAATTTCAGCTTCTCTGCGATCCGGATACGCTCGTCAATGGCCTCAATGCCGACGATTCGGTCAGCGCCCATCGCCTTTGCAAGCATCGCCGTCGCCAAACCGACCGGCCCCAGGCCGGTAATCAATACCGTATCGTTGCCACAAATACCGATTTTTTCCAATCCTTCATAGACCGTTCCGAAACCGCAGGCCACCTGGGCGCCGTCGGAATAGCTCAGTTCATCGGGTAGAAGAACAAGGTCTTTCTCTTCGGCCAGCAGGTACTCGGCCATGCCGCCGTCGCGCTGCCAGCCGTAAGCCCGGCGATACTGCTCGCTGGTGCAGGAGATCATATACCCCCGCCGACAGTCATTGCACAGACCACAGCCGGAAATGTGATAAATTATCACCCGGTCGCCCTCTCGGAAACGGCGACAGCCTTGGCCGATCTCAACAATCTGCCCGCACGGCTCGTGGCCGGCGATCATCCCCGGCTGGTAGCCTTCAGGCCCTTTGCCGAGATGCTCGTGATAGATACACCGAATGTCCGAACCGCAAATGGTGGACGACTTCATTTTGACTAACACCTCGCCGTACCCCGGCGTCGGAATGTCAAATGTCTTTAACTCAACCGTGCTGTTGCCCGGCAGAATCGCGCCTGTCATTCTTTTCATAAAACGTATCCTCGTTGTATATTTGATCAATTAACACATTGCGACGGGCTTTACGCCGAATTATATCATATTATTACGATGGATTACTGTTTAATACATTGAATTTGCCAGACATTGACAGGCTGATACCCGTCGGCGGCAAACAATTGAAGATGATAAACCCCCGGCCGGTCAAACCGAATCGTCCCCATCTCAACAAACTCAGCCGCATCCCAGGCGCCGGTGCGCGGCACTCGGAATGCGAGTTCTTTACCGTCGATCTGGATGCTCATTCGCGAGGCGTCCAGCGCGGCAAATTCACCGCGTAATTGATACTCGCCCGCTTCGGAAATCGCCAGCAGCCAGTGAGCACGGTCGGCAGGATTATTCCAGTAGCCGATGTTAGTGCGTCCGCCTTGCTGTTCTTGTTGAATCTCACGGCCTTGCAGGGTCGCTTCATCGGCGCTTAAGATAATCGCGTTGGATACTTGTTCAGAATTCGTATCAAACTCAAAGCCGGACAGCTTGAACACACAGGCATAGTCATCCACGTCGCGGGACGGAGCCGACTGCGGCCAGACGAGTGTCAATCGGCCCTGATCGCCGACCCGGAAAGCGACATCGCCGGCATACCCCAGCAGTTGGACTTTCGCCGCGGCCGAGGCAGGGCCGACGCGGACCGCCTGCAGGATCAATTCGGGTTTTGTCGGCCGGCCCATCACGATGGCATAGAGCGTCCCGCCGTCTTTGGAAACGGTAAAGCGTACGTCCTCATACGTCATTGCACGGCCGCGCCCTTCGTTAAACCCCTGACCTTGAATCGGAGCGGTTTCTCTGAGGGCCGGACCTTCGCCAAAGACCTTCCACGGTCGTGTGGCCACAATGCCTTCGCTGTTGATCGCCATCCAGTCGCGGATGCCGTGGAGTGTTTTTTCCGCTTCGGAATCAAATGTGCCGTCGCCGCGAAGGGGAACGCTGAGCAGGAGGTTTCCGTTTTTGCTGACGATGTCAACCAGCATGTGGATGACGGTCTTGGCGGTTTTATAACGGCGGTTTTCAAAAATCGACCGGTTGTAATGCCAACTGCCCAGGCAGGTGCAGGTCTGCCAGGGGTACGGTTCGATTTGATCACTGTAGCCTTTTTCAATATCCCAGACCTGCGTTTGCCGCTGTTCGGGACTGAGGATTTTGTTGTTCATCACAGCCCTAAGCTCGCCGTCGTTCCATTTCATGCTGCTGTTGTAGAAGTGGGCGGCGATTTTGAAGCCGGCGTCATTGAACGGATGCAACGGCAGGATCGTATCGTCAAAATAAATCAGGTCTGGCTTGTATTTATTGAGCAAATCGAGCGTGCGGTTGTAAAACTTTTCACAGTAGGCCAGGTCGGGAAGATTATTGGTTTGCGTCCAGTGCCAATGGCGGTGGATATCCCCCAAGTCGTTCGGTCGGGTGATGCGCGGCTGATTTTGCGCATACAAATCCTGTGGATCCAGCCCTTCCCACCATGTGCCTTTTCCGTCCTCTTTGGTCGGGTTCCCGTCATAAGGCACGCCGGCCAACGGTCCCTGGCGGTCGGCGCTCCGGGCGGTCTCATACCAGATCGACGCATGAGACGCATGGGCACTGACGCCGAAAGGCAGGGCATACTTGCGGGCCGCTTCGGCCCAGCCGGCGATGATGTTCTGCTTGGGCCCTATCGCCACCGAATTCCACGGCTGATAGGTACTGTCCCAATAGTCAAAATTGTCGTGGTGGTTGGCCATGGCGACAAAATATTGTGCGCCGACCTCTTTATAAAACCGTACCAGCTTGTCCGGATCCCATTTTTCGGCCTTCCATTCATGGATGACATCCTTAAAGCCAAACTCCGACGGATGGCCGTAGTTGGCGACGTGCCAACGGTACTGCCTGTTGCCTTCGAAATACATTTCCCGGGCATACCAATCGCCCTGTTCCGGCTGACACTGCGGCCCCCAGTGCGCCCAGATGCCGAACTTGGCATCGCGGAACCATTCGGGCGTCTCGTATTGCGCCAACGACTCCCACGTCGGCTCGAATTTGCCCGTTTGCATCGGCTCGGCCTTGTCGCTGATTCGATGCACAAATTCCGGCATCGTCGTCCAGTCCGCAACGCCGTGCGGAGCAACAACGAACAATACAATCAAACTCAATATCCAAAGTGTCGGATTTCGCATCATTTGACAACGCAACACAAGTTCATTTCAATACACCCAACTTTTTTTGACACCACTCACGACGGCGTAATGTCGCCGTCCAGATCCCACAAATCTTCCCAGCTTTGATTGTCTTTCCAGAGGAAGACCTGTCCTTTGATGAGACGGCAATTTTTGTCGATGGCGGCAATCCGGCGCATCTGCTCCTCTGTCAGCGGGTCGCTGATCGCCGCTTCCAGGTTTTGGCGGTAATGGTTCACCGAAAACGGAATCGGCACCTGCCCCCGCTGAATCGCCCATTGAATGCACACCGCGGCGGGATGGATCTTTCGCTCCCGGGCAATCTCGACAATCACGGGATCCTCGACATCGACGGTGTCCTCGGCCGTCCGGTCCCGCTCCGGCCTGCCGGGCGAACCGATCGGGGAATACCCGATGGGCTGGATGCCGTGATCAACGCAAAACTGAAACAATTCCGGCTGCTGAAAATGCGGATGCAGCTCCATTTCATTGCACACCGGCTTGATTACGGCATCCCGCAACAACAGCTTGAGTTTCGGAATCGTCATATTGGATGTTCCGATGTTCCTGACAAGTCCCATCTCGACAAGCTGTTCCATTTGCCGCCAGGTTTTCATATAATTCTCGTGAATATACGGCTTGGCGTCGGGACTTCGCGACGTGACATCACAATGCGGCGGGTGGTAGTTTGGAAACGGCCAGTGCACCAGATACAAATCGAGATCATCCAGCCGCAGGTCGGACAACGATTGCTTGCAGGACGCGATCACGCGATCATGCATATCGTTCCAGACCTTTGACGTAATCCACAACTCCCGGCGTTTTACGACACCGCCCTGAAGAAGCTCTTCCAGAACCTGCCCGATTTCGCGCTCATTGCCGTACACCGAAGCACAGTCGATGTGCCTGTACCCGAAATGAATAGCGTCCCTGACGGTATTGGCGACTGTCGCGGCGGTAACCGCATCTGACCCAAAAGTGCCTAATCCGACCACGGGAATACGGTCTCCCGTTGACAACACTTGTGTCGGCACACGCAGAGGGTCTATTCTGTCTTTGTCAGAATGAATCATAACGTGTCTCTTTCAAAGTGAATCACAGACAGCGAACATTCCGCTGTTCGTTCACAATCATTCATCAATCCGGTATCGATTTCCCGGTCGGGGTGTCTGACCCCTTCCGGGAAATCGGCAAACCGGTCTTAACCTCGGAAATACAGATAAGCGGCAAGGATCGCCACCAGAACGGCCGCGGACGCAATGACATCCCATTGGTTCCAGGATGCGCGCGACGCCTTGCGATCCTCTTCCGTCTGCGTACCGAAGGTCAACCCTTTAAACTTGCTGTAATCCGGCTCAGCCGTCATGTGGCTGACAACAACCATGACCCCAATACAAATCAGGAATATGAGCAAGCTGTAGTATTGGAAGTACATATTGTTAACGATCCACAGGAAGGAACCTTCCGCATACGAGAAATCGGAGATCAGCTTGACCGGCGTATCGACGGCCAGACGGAAAAGACCCAGTGCAAAACCGACGATCATTGCCCACAGACAGCCTTGAGCATTGAGCCGCTTGCTGAAGACGCCCAGGAAGAACACCACAAAAATCGGCGGGGCCAAGTAGGACTGAATGCCCTGCAGGTAGTCGTACAGCCCCTTGCCGCCCCGAATTACGGGAATCCAGGCCAGCCCGATCACCACCATCACGATAGTCGCCAAACGACCAACCCACACGATCTGCTTCTGGGTCGCTTCGGGACGCATCTTGGAATAAAAGTCGATGGTAAACAGAGCCGCGGAGGCATTGAAGGCGCCTGCCAGCGAACTCATCAAGGCCGCCAGCAAGCCGGCAACCACGACGCCGCGAATACCTATCGGAAGCACCTCGGCAACCAACATCGGAAACGCCTGCTGAGCATTATCACGTATCAATTGACCGCTCTCATCAAAAAAGGCGGTGGCCAACACCTCGTTCTGGCCGCTCTTGGCCAAGGCAAAGGCAATCATACCGGGGATAATAAAGATGAAGACCGGAAGCAATTTCAGAGCCGCCGAGCATATCGAGCCGCGACGGGCGACCTGCTCATTTTGCGCACCAAGCACACGCTGAACGATATACTGGTCGGTACACCAATACCACAAGCCGATAATCGGCGCACAAAACAGCATTCCGACCCAGGGGTAGTTGTCGTTGAAATACCACGCCATGCGGGCCTCCTCTTTGACCGGCGCCCATGTAGACGTCATTCCCTCCGGAACCATCGGCTTCCAGAGGTTGAACATCTCTGAGCCGGCCCACTCCCGCAGTGCATCCCAGCCGCCGAGCGATTTAAGCCCGTAGTAGGTGACAAAGGCCGAGCCGACGACAAGGATGACGGTTTGAATCGCCGAGGTATAGGCGACCGCACGCATACCGCCCATAACGGTATAGATACCGGTCAGCACAATCACCGCGACAGAACCGATCCAAAAGCTGTCCAGCCCCATAAACTCGATGTCGGGAATCAGCACGGCAAACACGACGCCGCCGGCAAAGATACCGACCGCCAGCTTGGTCAGCACATACGCCACCAGCGAAATGACCGACAGCATGGTTCGGTTGACGGTGGAAAAACGACGCTCCAGAAATTCCGGCATCGTAAAGACCTTGGACCGCATATAAAACGGCACCATGATCCACGCCAGTACCAGCAGACACCAGGCATGCAGCTCATAGTGCGCCATGGCCACACCGTCGGTGGCGCCGGAACCGGCCAGCCCCACCAAGTGCTCCGAACCGATGTTCGACGAAAACACCGCCGCACCGATGACCCACCAGCCTAAATTACGACCGGCCAGAAAGTACTCCGCGGTCGTTTGCGAACGCTTCTCCTTAAGATACGCCCACCAGGCAATTCCGAATACAATAACAAAGTACCCCAGAATCACCAACCAGTCCCACATATGCAACGCCGTCATGGTTATTCCTTTCTACTCAATTCAATGAAAATATGTTAATTAATACGCTGTTCGCTTATTGTACAGAAAATGTGTGAATCGTTGTAGTCTGGTAGGTTTGTCCCGGTCGCAATACCGTGGTCGGGAACTGGGACTTATTGGGACTGTCGGGAAAATGCTGCGTTTCCAGACATAAGGCGTACCGGTGCCCATAGACCTTGCCGTCCTTGCCGGTCAGGGTGCCGTCCAGGAAATTGCCGGCATAGAACTGAATGGCCGGCTCGGTGGTCCAAATCTCCATCACCCGGCCGCTGGTTGGCTCTGAGACACGGGCAGCCTGCGTCATTTCGCCGTTGTGCTGCTTGTTGAGCACCCAGTTGTGGTCATAGCCCTGACCGTATCGAATCTGGTCCATGTCGGCATCGATGCGGGCGCCGATCTTCGTCGAACGGGTAAAGTCCATCGGCGTCCCGGCGACATTGAGAATTTCGCCCGTGGGAATCAGCGTGGCGCCAACCGGTGTGTACCAGGCCGCATTGAGCATCAGGTCGTGCCCAAGGATGTCGCCGTTGCCCTGCCCGGCCAGATTGAAATAGCTGTGATTGGTCAGATTGCACACCGTCGGCTTATCGGTGGTCGCGGTGTAGTCAATCCGCAGTTCGTTGGCATTGGTCAGCGTATAGACCACTGTCACATCCAGATTGCCGGGATACCCTTCTTCCATGTCCTTGCTGAGATAACGCAGTTCCAAGCCGACGCCGTCCGATGTCTGGAACGGCTTGGCATCCCATACCACCTTTTCGAAACCGACAAGTCCCCCGTGCAAATGGTTGTTGCCGTCATTGGCGTTCAGGGAGTAGACCTTTCCGTCCAGCATAAACGCAGCGTTCCCGATCCGATTGCCGTAACGGCCGATAATACACCCAAAGTGGGGGCTTTTCTCCTCATAGTCCCGAATGTTATCAAACCCCAAGACGATGTCGCCCAACTGCCCGTTGCGGTCCGGAACCCACAGTTCCGTGACAATCCCGCCATACGTGGCGATCTTGGCGACGAGGCCATTGGCGTTTGTCAGCGTGTACAGATCGACCTTCTGGCCGTTTTGTGTCCTGCCGAAATCGCTGACCTGAATGTTCGTTTCGCCTCCGTCTTGCTGCAACGGGGCCACCCGGCAGCCCGCCAGAGCTAGCATCACAACCAATACACTTAATAACACGCTTCTGAACTTCATACTTATTCTCCTTAATAACGGGTTCGTCGCCTGTTTTTATTGTCGATTTTTTGCCCGCGTCTGTCTTTCTGTTTTTAAGAGAGGGACTTGGCAAGCATATAGTACATTTCGTTAATGCGAATATCCTTTTTGAAATCGGATATTGAGGTTTTTTCATCAATGCACAGATATTCGATCCCGGCCATTTCGGTAAAGTCTTCCAGATGCTCGGCCGTCAATGCCTTGGTAAAGCCCGTGTGATGAGCGCCGCCGGCCAAAATCCAGCACGCCGCACCGGTTCTCAAATCCGGCTTGGGCACCCAGACCACCCGCGCCACCGGCAGTCTCGGCAGATCGGCGTCCGGCTTGACCACCTCTACGGGATTGACAATCATCCGGAAACGATTGCCCATGTCCACCAGAGAGGCGTTCAGGCCGGCACCTGGAGCCACGTTGAACACCACGCGGACGGGATCCGCTTTGCCGCCGATGCCGAGCGGATGAACTTCCAGCGACGGCTTTCCGTCGGCAATGGAAGAACAAACCTCCAGCATGTGCGCGCCCAGCACCTTTGAATTCGCAGGATCCAGATGATACGTATAGTCCTCCATAAAGGACGTGCCGCCGGGCAGCCCGGTTGCCATCACTTTCATCGCCCGCACCAGCGCCGCGGTCTTCCAGTCTCCCTCGGCGCCAAAGCCGTATCCGTCCGCCATCAAGCGCTGAACTGCAAGACCGGGCAACTGCAGCAAGCCGTGCAAATCCTCAAAGGTGGTCGTAAACGCTTTGAAACCGCCCTTTTCAAGAAATGCCCGCATCCCGGCTTCGATCTTTGCCGAAACACGCAGCGATTCCATCTGTGCGTCCTGAACCTTGAAAACGTATTGCTCCTTGTACTCGGCAATCAGTTTATTGACGGCGGCATCGGAAACGGATTTGATGACGGCCACCAAATCGCCTACGCCGTACCCGTTGACAGACATGCCGAACTGCTTTTGTGCCTCGACCTTGTCGCCTTCGGTGACGGCGACTTCTCGCATATTGTCGCCGAAGCGGCAGACCTTCATATGCTGCATTTCATTCCAGCCGACGGCCGCACGCATCCAAACGCCCAACCGCTGCTGTACGTCTTTTTCCTGCCAGTGCCCCACGATCACCTTGCGGGTCTTTCGCAGACGCGAACAGATGAACCCGAATTCACGGCCGCCATGTGCCGATTGGTTGAGGTTCATAAAGTCCATATCAATCTTGTCCCAGGGGATATCACGATTGAATTGCGTATGCAGATGCACAAAGGGTTTTCGCAGGAGGGACAGGCCGGCAATCCACATCTTGGCCGGGCTGAACGTATGCATCCAAGTAATCAGGCCGATACAGTTGGGGTCCGTATTGGCGCTGACACACAACTGGGTAATCTCGTCGGGCGTTTTCAGCACCGGTTTAAAGACAACCTTGCAGGGGATCGCGGATGAGGCGTTCAGCGCATCGGCGATGGTCTTCGAATCGATATCAACCTGTTTCAGGGTCTCCGGGCCGTATAAATGCTGACTGCCCGTTACAAACCAAACTTCATACGTCTTTAATGTGTCCATAGGTCATCCTCTCTTATCGTTGTCCGTAATAAGCGTTTTTTCCGTGTTTTCGAAAGTAATGTTTATCCAGCAAAGGCCGGGAGATCGGCCTAAGGTCCGGCTTGAGATGCGAGGTCTTCAATGCCATTTCCGCGGCCTGCTCGAGCACCACCGCCGATTCCACCGATTTGGCCGGCGTGGCACCCCAGGTGAACGGCCCGTGGTTTGCGACCAGAACAGCCGGCATTTCGTCGGGAGACAGGGACAAAAAGGCCTCCACAATGACCTTGCCGGTGTTGCGTTCATAGTCCGACTTAATCTGCGCTTCGGACATCACCGCGGTAACCGGTATCGTCCCGTAAAAATAATCGGCGTGCGTCGTCCCAAGGCAAGGAATCGGGCGGCACGCCTGTGCCCATATCGTCGCATGCAGCGAATGGGTGTGACAGACCCCGCCGATCGTCGGGAAATTCCGATACAGCTCAAGATGCGTGGGCGTGTCGGAAGACGGATTCAGGACGCCTTCGACGACGTTGCCGTCCATATCCAGCAGCACAATATCATCGGGCGTCAAGACGTCATACGATATCCCGCTGGGCTTGATCGCAACGATGCCTTTGTCCCGGTCGATGCCGCTGACATTCCCCCAACTGTAAATAATCAGGTTGTTCCGCTTCAGCTCTAAATTCGCTTCGCAAACGTCGATTTTCAATTGTTCAAGCATGGGTTATCCTTGACAGCTTTCTTTGATGTCAAGAAGGTCTTTCATCACGTTGGCCATCCCGCCCGGCGTCCCGGCAACGCCGAATCCGTCGTGGAGTTGCTTATACAATTTATACAGCTTCGCATAAACGGCCTTATTTTCGGGAATCGGCTTATAGACCACCTCTTTGACGCCGGTCATGGCAGCTTGCGCCGACCCGAAGTCGTCGTACCCCCCCGCCGCACGGCCGGCCACAACGGCCGCCGCAACGGCAGACCCCAGCGCACAGGTCTGGGCCGAACGGGAGACTTTCATCTCTCTGCCGAGAATGTCCGCATAAATCTGCATGATCATCGGGTTTTTTTCGGCGATGCCGCCGCAGTTGACAACTTCCCGAATCTTAACACCGTACTCTTCAATGCGGTTGATGATCGTCAGGGCGCCGTATGCCGTCGCTTCCACCAAGGCACGGTAGATTTCCTCCGGCTTTGTATGAAGCGTCTGACCGAGCAGCAAACCCGTCAGCCGCTGATCCACGAGAATCGTGCGATTCCCGTTGTTCCAGTCCAGCGTCAGCAATCCGGACTGGCCGGGTTTGAGTTTCGCCGCTTTGTCCGTCAGCGCCCGGTGGGAGCCGTTGGCGCTGCCGCCCGGTTCGATGTAATTGACAAACCAATTAAAGATGTCGCCGACCGCCGACTGGCCCGCTTCGATCCCGAACGATCCCGGAAGCACCGAGCCGTCAACGATTCCACAGACACCGGGGATATCCTCCGGCGGCGTGGAAGGATCCGACACCATCACGTCACAGGTACTTGTCCCCATCACTTTTACCATGGTGCCCGGTGCAACGCCGGCGCCGATCGCCCCGAGATGGCAATCAAATGCACCCATCGCCACCGGAATACCGGCCTTTAGCCCCAGTTTAGAGGCCCATTGCTCGACAAGCCCCCCCGCCGCTTCACCGACCGTATAAGTGTCATCCGGGAGCGTATCGCGCAACGCCCCAAGCTTGGGGTCCAGCTTGGCAAGAAAGGCTTTGTCGGGATACCCCCCCCACTGATTGTTGAAAAAGGCTTTATGCCCCGCGGCACACCGACAACGTTTCATTTTTTCAGGATGATCGGTTCCCGTCAAAATGCCGGTGATCCAGTCGGCGTGCTCAACCCAGGTATGCGCGGCGTTGAAGACCGCCGGGTCAGTGCGCAGGCAATGCAGAATCTTACTGAAAAACCATTCCGATGAATACGTTCCGCCGCACTTGGCCAGGTATTCCGGGTGTTCTTTCTGTGCCAACGCCGTAATCTCGGCGGCCTCTGCGTAACTGGTGTGATCTTTCCAGAGCCAGACATAGGCGTTGAGATTGTTCTTGAATTCAGCCTTGAATGCCAACGGCTGCCCTGCCGCATCGACAGGAATCGGGGTCGAACCCGTTGTGTCCACCCCAATGCCGATAATTTGTGCGACATTAAAGGATGGGTCGGCTTGTTTGGCTTTCTTGATCGCGTCTAAAATCGTGACTTCAAGCCCTTTGAGGTAATCGGCAGGATTCTGGCGGGCGACATTGTGGTTGGCCGGATCCAGCAGAATCCCTGCCTGACCACTTTCATACTCATAAACGGATGTGCCAACCTCAGTCCCATCCTTCACATCGACCAAAAGACACCGCACTGAGTTGGTTCCATAATCTAAACCAATACTATAGGGCATAGTTCACTCCTGAACACAAGGCGTTAAGCATAAAAGCATGTCCAAAACACGTCAACTAATATTAATAAAAGTGTTCTTCCAAGGTCATTTTTCGTTAATATATAGTCAGTTTGCGTCAAAGGAAAGTATTTTTATGAAAAAGTTATGATTATTATGGACACCTCGCATGCCCAGCAAGAAAATTACTTTCCGGAGCCGAAAATTATATTTCACTGAAACTGGCCGCTAAGTCTATTTACTGTCTCCGGATTGTCTGAATGAAGTCCCTTCAGATGTCGAATTCGTCCCGCTGTTTGAGAAACTGGACGGCATCAAGGGGTGTTTTCGGGGGTTTTTATTGTTCGGCGATGAGTTTTGCTTTGAGGACGATCAGGGCGGCGGCCAGTTGAGGGTCGGCGGCGAGCATTTGCCGAACGAGGGAGTCGGTTTTGTCGTCGCGTGTGTCCGGGGCGTCTTTGGCCATCAGTTGTTTGCGGCGTTCAAGCTGCAAGCGGCTGATTTCGGCGACTTCAAAGGCGTACAGGGGGATGTCGATATGGGGGGGAATACCCCAGTCAGTGCGGCCCTCGGACTGGAGCTTGTAGCGGTTTGGGACGGGTTGGCCGTCGGGCAGGTGGTAGTAGGCAGTGGTCAGCTTCAGGCGTCCGCCGTCGGGGCCTAAATCGGCGATTTCCTGCACAGTGCCTTTGCCGTAGGTGCGCTGACCGATGAGGGTGGTCTGGCCGGGCTTGCGGACGGCCAAGACGCCGGCGACGATCTCCGAGGCGCTTGCGCTGGCTTCGTTGATGAGAATGACAAGGGGATAACCGCGTGTAACGGCGTTGGATTTCGCCCTTTGGACGGTTTGGCTGTCTCCGCGGCCGCGACTGGTCAGCAGGACACCGTCGCTGATGAACAAGTTGGCCAAGCTGGTCGCCTCGGTGAGCAGCCCGCCGCCATTACCGCGAACGTCGATGATCAGACCGGCGACTTTCTTTTGTTCAAGCTGTTCGAGAACGCCGCGGGCCTGCTGGGCGGTTTTGTCAGTAAAACCGTTAAGCTGGAGGTAGCCGATGCGATGTTCGGCGTCAAGAAAATAATCCCAGTGGCCTTCGCCGCCGTTGTTTTCAGCGCGGTGCGCCCCTTCAACGGTGGGCAAGACGATGCGCTGACGCAGGACGGTCACGATCTGCACCTTTTCGACGCCGGGGCGGCGGACGGTCAGGCTGACGGCCGTGCCAACCGGGCCGGAAATTAAAGATACGGCACAATTGGTGGGCAGGTCATTTGTGGGTTGGCCATCCACTGCCAGAATGATGTCGTCGGCGGCGAGGAGCGTTCCGGCGGCGGGAGTATCGGGAATAACCGAGACGATGACGAGGTTTTCGCCGTCGCGTTTGATGCGAATGCCGATGCCGCCGAATTGGCCGGTGATATTCTTTTCGAACAGGCCAAGACCTTCGGGCCAGACGGCTTCGGTGTAGGGGTCGAGTGCGGTCAGCGCCGCTTCGGTGAACTGGGCAAGAATGACACCTTCGGGCAGCTTAAGCGTGATGTGATTGACGGCGGTCAAGGTTTCCAGAAGTGCGGCCATCCCGGCGCTGTCGGTTGGCGGGGCCGCGGTTTGCAGCGAGGCGATGTGGTCAGCCCAAGCGGCAACGCCGTTGGGGTCGCGTTCAACCGCAAAGGTTATCGTCGGGTTGTCCAGTACGGTCGTCAGCAGGGCCAGCCGCCGCAACCCGTGCTGTGTGAGGCGGTCAAACGGCGGCGGCTCGACGTATCGCGATTCCAGCACGGTAAATACCTGTGCGGCGGTTCGGTGCGTGACCTGTGAATAGGGAACGGCGGTGATATCGCAAGGGTTTTGACGGAGGGCGTTGGCGATGAGGCGGCGCTGCTGCAAATCGTCGGAGGCTTCTTTGAACGATTGGGGGGAAAACTCGACCAGCCACTGCATCCACCGGGTCCAGGCCGTATCCCATCGCCCGGCCTGATCATCGGCGCAGAAGCGTTCATACGCAGCTTGACGCAGCATCCCGAAAACCGACCCGGCCAGCAAACGGTCGCGCTCCGGCGTAGTCGCATTGTCCCAAGCCGACTTGAACAGCGCCATCGCGTCAAGCAGGGTCGATTCTGCGTTGAGCGTATTCGGGTCGAGGCTGTCCAGCGCGAGGCGTTTTTCGTCAAACAGCGCCTGACGCTGCTGCTGACGGCGGTCGGCAAGTGCCTGGTGCTCGCGAAGGAGGCCTTTGAGTGCTTCGGTACGCGGGTCGGCGGATGTGTCCGCGGCGTCCAGTGCCGTCAGCGCCGCGGTCCACTGCCCGGCGGCCGCATAGTCGGCGGCCTGCCTGACGGTGTCCGGCACGACAGGCTGCCCGCCGTATAGGCTCGGCCACAATACCGCCGCGATACAGCCGATCACAAACGGCCGCAAACCAAGATGTTTGAGGAGTTGCGTCACTTTCATCTCATTGTGCGATGCGATTTATGCACATCGGTAAAATACCCGATTCTCATGATTAAAACAAGTGTTCTCGATATAAAAAACTTCCAGCCCAATCCGATGAAAAGCCGATACCAATATCGAAAATTCATTTTTTAACGGGTTTGCCGAGGTGCGATGCGGTTTTTGTTCAAAAAATCTCAGCGGGTTGTGCGTGAACGCGATTTTAAGGCAGTGTTGGCACATAAATGCTCCGTCAGCAGCGGTTTGATGCGGCTTTATGCGGCGCCGAACGGGCTGGAGATTCCGCGTTTCGGGGTTTCCGTCAGCCGGAAATGCGGCTGCGCCGTCGTACGCAACCGGCTAAAACGACTGGCTCGGGAGGCGTTTCGCCTGCATCAGCACGATTTGCCGCCCGGCCGGGACTATCTTTTAATTCTGACGGCCGGCAAGCCGATAAATAAGGACGGCAAGGCCGTAAAGGTCTATTTTAAGATGTATGAAGTTCGGTTTTTGGAGATGGTCAATCGCCTGAGCCAGAAGCCCTGCTTTAAAACGTAAACCATTTTGGAGTAAGTGTTTATACAATTGGCACCATCGCAATCCAATCTGCTGTCGATTGGCAAGGCCGCACAGGAAGCGGGCGTGTCACGCCAGAGTGTGCAGTATTATCTGATGGTCGGGCTTTTGAGGCCGACGCAAACGACAGACAGTGGTCGGCGGCTGTTTGACCAAGGTGCCATTGAGCGGATTCGACTGATTCGGAATCTAAATCAGACCGGTTATACGCTGCGGGCTATTCGCGAGCTGTTTATGAATCGCGATAAGCCAAAGAAAGGAAATAGGTTATGACTGATTTTCAAACGCTTCAGCGCCGCCGTAATATGGTGGTCGGGGGGTTTGTCCTGTTGGCACTGGTGGCATTCGTCTGGATGCTGATTAAGTTTCGCAATCTGCCGCTGTTTGCCGCCCAGTTTCGGTCGTTTATTGTGTTTGTCCAGTTTCCCGAAGCCCCTGGAGTCAATAAGGACACGCCTGTGCTATATTGCGGCTATCAGGTCGGCAGAGTGGCCGCTGTAGATCCCCCGACGCTGGTTGCCGATGAACTCGGACGGCCCTACCATTCTGTGCGGGTGACGATTGCGATTGAAAACAGGTATGCTGGCGAAATTCCCGACCATGCCGATATTAAAATCATAAAACGTGGCCTTGGAAGCAGTTATATTGAAATCACAGTGGATCCGGATAAGTTGACGGAAGGCTATCTTGCGATGGGATTGACAAAATATGGCGAAGTCAGCACCGCCAGCGAGTTTTTTCCGCCGACGGTGCAGAACAAGCTCGAAAATCTTGTCGATTCGATCGCCCAGCTGTCGCAGAATGCAAATACCATTATTGGCGACCCGGATAATCAGGTGAATATCAAATTGACATTGGAACATGTTGCCAAGGCCGCTGCACAGGCGACTGATACGCTGGAATCGATTCGGCAGTTGACCCATCTGGGAACAGAACGGCTGGATACGGCGGCCGAGCGGCTCGATGAGACGCTTATGTCATTCCAGCGGTTTTCTGAGGTCGGGGCAGAACAGATCGAGTCGGCGGCAAACCGACTCGATGAGACGCTTGCGTCGTTTCAGCATTTTTCCGATATCGGAGCCGAACAGGTTGAGGCCGTGGCACTCAATCTGAATAATGCGATTCGGGAATTACATGTTGTTTTGGCCAAGATTCATACCGGCGACGGTTCGGCCGCCAAGTTGATCAATGACGGGCGGCTCTATGAAAACCTGCTGGACAGCAGCAGGGAACTGGAAATGTCGCTTGAACAGATCAAACAATGGGCGGCCGAGGCACGCGAAAAGGGTATTCGCATCAAGTTGTAAAGCAGAATGTTGGGTAGGTTTTTCCATCGGTCTGCTGCGCAGAGCCGATGCCACCCTACTGGTGCACCACTATGTGGACGATATCGAAAGTTTTTGTGAAATAAGAGCATATTTTGGCGGTTGGTGTGAAAAAATTCACCAAAATGGGGGTTGTTGGCCGAAAAAACACTAAAATACTCAAAAAGTGGTTTGATTTTGTGAAACGGGATGCTTATAGTTATTGTCCATAGAAACATAACGAGACAAAAGTACACTTTTTTGACCTAAAAGGAGGTTCTGATGCTTGGAATCGAAGACAAAGGCGTGCTGGCGGCGTATTTGCTGTGTCTGTTCAGTGCCGCCCTGTGCGTGGTGTATGGCGCGATCAACTGGAATCGCGGCGACGAGCCGGTCGAGCCGGACGACGTGAAGTGGGTCACGGAAGAAAAAAAAGTCGAAGAGGAAATATAAGCGGCGGCCGGCTTCGGTTGCTGTTGATAAGGAGAGTCAGATATGATAGCACACACTACTGTCCGGTTATTGAATTTTGATTTTCTTGTAACTTCATAATTTACAATATGTTGAACAAAAAAACAACTACAAACGATTTGAATTTGCCTGTACGATTTCGGCCATTTGATCAGAAAGGA